>NZ_MTJN01000002.1:3494623-3812316 GCF_002017865.1 Rhodoferax fermentans
CGTGGACTTGCCCGAGCCGGACTCACCCACAATGCCAAAACTTTCACCGGGCAAGACCTGGAAGCTGGTGTCGGCCACCGCCACAAAGTCGCCGTACTGGACGTGTAAATGCTGCACTTCCAAACCGACCGACTGACCAGGACTTGTCAAGCTAGGCACCACCTGCTCCTCAAAGGTCACACTCATAAGGCCCACTCCGGTTGGCGATCCAGCGTTGGCAAGGGATGCCGGTCGTCGCCGAGTTTGGGCAGGCAGTTGAGCAAACCTTGTGTGTAGGGGTGTTTGGCGTTCGCCAGGCCACCAGCCTGCAGCTCTTCGACCACCTTGCCCGCGTACATCACCAGAATGCGGTCACAAAAGCTGGAGACCAGCCGCAGATCGTGCGAGACAAACACCAGCCCCATGCCACGCTCCACCACCAACTTGTCCAGGATGGAGAGCACCTGCAGCTGCACCGTCACATCCAGCGCAGAGGTGGGCTCATCCGCGATCAGCAGATCAGGCTTGGCAATCAACATCATGGCGATCATGGCCCGCTGGCCCATGCCGCCGGACACCTCGTGCGGGTAGAGCTTAAAAACCCGTTCAGGATCGTCAATCTGCACCGATTGGAGCGCCGCGAGCGCCTGTACCCGTGCCTCTGCCGCCGAGACGCGGGTGTGCGCGAGCAGGGTCTCCATGATCTGTTTGCCAATCGTCATCACCGGATTCAGCGAAAACTTGGGGTCCTGTAACACCATGGCAATACGGCCACCACGCAGTTCGCGCCGCTGCTTGGGTGAGCAGTTCAGCAAATCCACACCATTAAAAGCCAGGCGTTTGGCGCTGACCCGGCCCTCGGGTGCGGTCAGCCCCAGGATGGCGCGCCCGGTCTGAGACTTGCCGGAGCCGGACTCGCCCACAATGCCGAGGCGCTCGCGCCCGAGTGTGAACGAAACACCGCGCACGGCTTCAACCCAGCCGCCGTCGCGGTTCGGGAAGGACACGCGCAGGTCGTCCACCTGAAGCAAGGCATCACTCACGTTGCCCCCTTTCAGGGACACCGTGGAACCGGCTTTGCCGGGTCACTGGTGTCGCCCCCTGCAAGGGGGTAGGCGCTACACGAAGTGAGCAACATGGGGGTGAGTTCATATACCGCCTTTCGGGTCGAGCGCATCACGCAGGCCATCACCCAACAAATTGAACGCCAGGCTGATCAGGAAGATGGCCGCGCCAGGGGCGGCTGCCACCCACCATTGGTCAAGCACATACTGGCGGCCATTGGCAATCATCGCGCCCCATTCAGGACTGGGGGGTTGCGCGCCAAGGCCCAGAAAGCCCAGGCCTGCTGCGGTGAGGATGATGCCCGCCATGTCCAGCGTCACCCGCACAATCACCGAGGACACACACAGCGGCATGATGTGCCGAAACACGATGCGCCAGGGTGAGGCGCCAATCAGCTGCACTGCAGCAATAAAGTCAGTCTGGCGGATGGTCAGGGTCTCGGCCCGCGCCAGGCGCGCGTAGGCGGGCCAGGATGTGATGGCAATCGCAATCACCGCGTTCTCGATCCCCGGCCCGAGTGCCGCCACAAACGCCAGCGCCAGGATCAGCCGCGGAAACGCCAGGAAAATGTCGGTGATGCGCATCAGCATGGCATCCACCCAGCCACCGGCATAACCAGCCACGGTGCCGACCAAGAGGCCAATCGGCGCGGCCAGCACCGCCACCAGAAACACCACAAACAGCGTGATGCGCGAGCCAAAAATCAGTCGAGAGAGGATGTCGCGCCCCTGGTCGTCGGTACCGAGCCAGTTCACGAACGACGGAGGCAACAAGCGTGTGCTGCGCAAATCACCCTCAAACGGGGAAAACGGTGCCAGCTGGTTGGCAAAAATCGCCACACCCACCAGCGCCAGCACAATCAGCAGCCCCAGCAAAGCCAGCCGGTTGCGTGCAAAGCTGCGCCAGCCACTGTAGGCCCGGCCCAATGCCGCCTGTCGGCGCGAGCTTGGGTGTTCCGACATCAGCCAGGCATGCAAGCCACCGGCTTGCGCAATCGTCATCTCGGGTTGGCTGCTCATCGTTGACGGGTCCTCGGGTCCAGCGTGCGGTACAGCAGGTCGGACAACAAATTCAGACCAATAAACACCGAGCCCACCACCAGGGTGCCACCCAGCACCGCGTTCATGTCGGCGTTTTGGAGTGAATTGGTGATGTACAGGCCCAGGCCCGGCCAGGCGAACACCGTCTCGGTCAAGACCGAGCCCTCCAGCAGCCCGGCATACGACAGGGTGATCACGGTGACCAGCGGCACCATCGCGTTGCGCAGCGCATGGCGCCAGATGATGCGTGCCTCGGACAGGCCCTTGGCGCGTGCTGCCACCACATACTCTTGGCTCAGTTCATTGAGCATGAAGGAGCGTGTCATGCGGCTGATGTAGGCCAGCGAAAAATAGCCCAGCAGACTGGCGGGCAGGATCAGGTGCGAGAACACATTGCGAAACGCCTCCCACTGGCCCTGCATCGCGGTGTCAAGCAGCAAGATGCCGGTGCTGGGTGTGAACATGTACTCATAGGTCACATCCACCCGCCCCGGCCCGGCCACCCAATCGAGCTTGGCGTAAAACAGCACCAGCGCCATCAGGCCCAGCCAGAAAATCGGCACCGAGTACCCAATCAGGCCCATCACCCGCACCAGCTGGTCGGCCAGCCCGCCCCGGCGCACCGCCGCCCACACACCCAGCGGCACACCGAATCCCGCACCAATCAAAATGCCCAAGGTGGCCAGCTCAAAGGTGGCGGGAAAGGTGCGTTGGATGTCGTCAAGCACCGGGTTCGAGGTCAGCACCGAGGTGCCAAAATCGCCGCGCAGCACCTTGGCCACGTAAATGCCAAACTGCTCCAGCACCGGCTTGTTCAGGCCCATCTCCTCACGCACCCGCGCCATCACTGCCTCGGGCGCATGGTCACCCACCACCGCCAGCACCGGGTCCACCGGAATCACACGGCCAATAAAAAAAGTCACCGCCAGCAGACCCAGGTAGGTCAGCACGATGGCCAGGGCAAACCGCCCCAGGGCTCGGGAAAATTTCATGGCATCAATTGGCGCCGCCGCAGGGTGACGCCACTCAGGTCAGACATCAGCGCTTGGCAGCGCGGTAGACGTAGTTGGTGTCCGAGGTGGAACCGATACGAAAGCCGCTCACATTGCTGCGGTATGCCGCCACTTCGGTCATCTGGTAGATCATGATGAAGGGGCTGGTGGCACGGAACTCGGCCTGCATTTTTTCGTACATCGCCTTGCGCCGGGCCGGATCACGCTCCAGCACCGCTGCATCGGCCTGCATGTACAGGGCTGGCGCATCCCAGGCGTTGCGCCAGGCCAGTGACTTGACCTTGGCGTTGTCCGAGTTGTCGGCGTTGCGCACAAAGTCGGTATTGGAGTTGGGGTCCCAGTAGTCGGTGCCCCACTGGCCAATGTACATGTCATGGGTGCGGGCACGGTACTTGGTCAGCACCTGCTTGCCATCTCCGGGAATGATCTCGATGTCGATGCCCGCACGTTTGGCCGTCTGCTGGAAAGCCTCGGTGATGCCTTGCACCGGCTGCACCGTGCGCATGTCGATGGTGATCTTGAAACCATTGGGGTAACCGGCCTTTTTGAGCAAGGCCTTGGCCTTCTCCACATCGAGCTTGTACGGATTCACCGTGCTGGCACCAAGCATCCCCACCGGCAGGAAGTTCTGGTGGATCACACCAATGCCCTTGAGGATGGTGTCACCAATGGCCGAATAGTCCATCAACCACTTGAGCGCTTCGCGCACCTCGGGCTTGGCCAGGATCGGGTTTTTCTGGTTCAGGCTGATGTAATACACCGTGCCCTTGGGGCTGGCGGTGGTCAAGATGCCCTTGTTGGCAGTGACCGCTGCCAGATCTTGCGGCGTGAGGTTGCGGGCAATGTCCACATCACCTTTCTCCAGCATCAGGCGCTGGGTGGCGGACTCCTTGATGTGGCGGTAGATCACACGCGCCGGTTTGGCCTTGTCGGCATAGTAGAAGTCATTGCGCTCGAGCACCAGCACTTCGTTGGGGCGCCATTCACGCACCTTCATCGGGCCGGAGCCAGCGTAGTTGGTCTTCATCCAGGCGGCACCCAGGTCGCCATTGACCTCTTTGGACAAGACCAGCTTTTTGTCCAGAATCGAGCCCACGGTAGCCGTCAGGCAGTTAAGCACAAAGGTCGGTGCGTAGGCTTTGTCGGTGTCGATGGTCAGGCTCAAAGGGCCGGTCTGTTTGATCTTGTCCTTGACATTGTCCTTGGTAAAGCCAAATTGCCCCAGGATAAAAGCCGGGCTTTTGTCCATGATCACCGCGCGTTGCAGGGACCACACCACGTCTTCGGCGCTCAGCGGGTTGCCCGAGGCAAACTTGAGGCCGGGCTTGAGCTCAAAACTGTAGGTCCTGCCATCGTCCGAGACCTTCCAGCTTTTGGCCAGATCACCGTACAGCTTGGTCGGGTCAGTCACCTCATAACGCACCAACTGGCTGTAGGTGTTGCCAATCATCTCGGAGGTGGACAACTCAAAGGTTTCACCGGGGTCCAGGGTGATCATGTCGTCAAAAGCAAACGCCACTACCAGGGTGTCGACCGGCGTGGCGGCCAGTGCAGAGACCGAACCCAGGCTCAAGGCCAGTGCCGAAGCACCCGCCACCGAACCAAGCTGCCGACGGGTCAGGACAGGAAAAGAACTGTTCATGGATCAGACTTTCAAGTTAAAGGTGGACAAATCAAGCAACAAACGGACCAACCAACCCGGTGCCGGGCACAGGCTCAGACCGCAGTCAGGTCACGCACACTGGCTTGCGCCAGGTAAAACCACTCGTTGCCAGGGGTGGCTTTGGCATTGGGGAAAACGATGTAACCGTCGGTGGCTGCCAATACCGGTGTGCCGTCGTGGCGGGTCGCGACCAGATCGCCAGAGCGCAACGGATCAAAACTGGACCAGGCGCGCACAAAGCTGTCGTCCACATGGTGGCGGTCCACCACCTGGGTCAGCCGCAAGAACTCCAGGTTCGGGCACGGCGGTGGCGCGGGTTCGTCGACCAGCCCCAGGTGCGCCAGCGTGTTGCGGATGGCACGGTAGGCCACGCCGGGTGCGGCGGGGTCCTCGTGCTGTCCACATTCGAGGGTGATCGCGTAGCCCCCCTGGCTGCGCATGTATTCGGTGGTGCCAACACCGTAACTCGGGTCGGTGCTGAGCAACCCAGCCCGGTCCTGCACCGGTGTGCGCGCCAGGCGCTGCTGCACACCCACCGCGTAGGTCGAGAGCCACCCCTCCACCACCCGGTTGACACCCAGGCGCACCGCCAGCGCCTGCTCCTGGGCAGCGTGGGCAAAGGGTTCCAGATCACCGTTGTTGTCTTGTGGACCGAGCATCGCAAACGCTTGTGACGGCGCCTGGAAAGAATGCAAATCTAATAGCACCTCATGCCCGGCCAGAAAGGGGCAGAGCACATTGGCTAGCCTGTCCTCGTAGTCTTGCGGGCTATCGGTGGGACGCAGATTGCGGTTCAGGTTGCGGTCGCCATTGCGCTGCACCTTTTGGTAGGCCAACGGGTTGGAGACCGGCACAAACGTGACCGAGCCACGGGCCAGCTGCAGGGCACCGCTGTCAAGTTCAGCCACCACCCGCTCGATACCCCGGCTGCCAGCCACCTCGTTGCCGTGCACCGCGCCCAACACGATCAGGCGCGGGCCGGGTGCCAAAGCGGCAAATTGGTGGATGCGCAACTGGCTGGTGGGATACACCTGCGCAACAGGCTGCTTCAGAAAATCAGACATCAAAAACCTTTATGTGTGTCAAACCATGCACCGCCGTGATGCCCAGTCCTGGTGCATCCGGCAACGTGATCCAGGGGCCATTCATGCGCATGCCACCGTCCACCGCGCTGCTGGCACAGAGCTGTGGGCCATCCAGGTCGATGTAGGACACCACATCTTCAAACGCCACCGCAAAGTGCGCGGCAGCGGTGACACTGATGGCGCTCTCCAGCATACAACCGACCATGCAGGTGCGCTGGTGCAGGCGCGCCAGGCTGGCCACCTCGATGGCCTGGCTGATGCCACCGGTTTTCATGAGTTTGATGTTGACGATATCGGCGCTACCGGTGGCCAGAATATGCAGCGCATCACGCGTGGAAAACACCGCCTCGTCGGCCAGAACGGGGGTCAGCGTGTGCTCGGTCACAAACTTGAGGCCCGCCACATCGTCGGCCTTGACCGGCTGCTCGACCAGCTCCAAAGCCACCCCGGCTTTTTCAATGGCCTGGATCACCAGCACCGCGTGTTTGGCAGTCCAGCCCTGGTTGGCATCGAGCCGAAGCGCCACATGCGGGCCAACCGCGCGCTCGATCGCCAGCACACTGTCCACATCGTCCTGCCAGGTGTGGCCACCGACCTTGATCTTGAGGCAGTCAAAGCCCTCAGCCACCGCCCGCAGGGCGTCCTTGACCATCACATCCAGGTCATTGACGCTGATCGTGATGTCGGTCTTGAGCTGCGGGTCACCACCACCGAGCAACTGGTAGAGCGGCACCCCAAAAGCGCGGGCGCGCAGGTCATACAGCGCAATTTCGAGCGCGGCCTTGAGGCTGCTGTGGTGAATCACACTGCGCTGGATCAACAACAACAAGGCATTGAAGTCCATCAACTTGCGCCCCAGCAGGCGTGGCGCCAGCAGGTCCAACGCGGCACGCATCGAGCCCAGCAGATCACCGGTGATGACAGCGGTGGCAGGCGCCTCGCCATAACCGGCCAGGCCGGTGTCGGTCTCGATGCAAATCACCAGGTCGTGGACCTCGGTGACCGTGCGCACAGCGGTTTTGAACGGGACTTTGAGCGGAACTTTGATCTCACCAACCGTGATGCGCTTGATCAACATGGGCTTTCCTGGGCTGAGCTGTCTTGGACGGGTCAAGTCTTGGGTACAAGACATGTGTCAGCAAATTGTAGTGAGCCTGTCACAAGCTTCAGGCCTGCGCCAGCGCCCAGACCACGTGTTCACGCACCAGTTCACTGGGATGCGCCCGTCGGCTGTGCAATGCCGCCATCAACACCTGCCGCTGGTCGTCGGACGAGGCCACCCGCAAGGCGTTGCCCAGGGCCACCGCCAGATTGCGCAGCCAGCGTTCATGGCCAATGCGCCGGATCGGGCTGCCTTCGGTGTGGCGCAAAAACGCGTCTTCAGTCCAGGCAAACAGCGCTACCAGCGGCTGCTCCACCAGCTGTTGCCGAGCGTCAAAGTCAGGTAGCTTGCTGGTCTGGGCGAACTTGTTCCAGGGGCAGACCAGTTGGCAGTCGTCACAGCCGTAAATGCGGTTACCCATTGGCACACGCAGTG
The DNA here is from genome assembly GCF_002017865.1 of Rhodoferax fermentans. Taxonomy (NCBI): domain Bacteria; kingdom Pseudomonadati; phylum Pseudomonadota; class Betaproteobacteria; order Burkholderiales; family Comamonadaceae; genus Rhodoferax; species Rhodoferax fermentans. The sequence goes on from NZ_MTJN01000002.1 coordinate 3,502,006, forward strand.
CCTCAGGGATCGGCCCGGCGTGTTCGATGCTCAGGTAGGACAGGCAACGGCGCGCATCGAGCCGGTACGGCGCCACAATGGCTTGGGTCGGACACACGTCCAGGCACGCGCTGCAGCTGCCGCAGTGGCTGCGGACCGGCTCAGTTGGCGGCAAGGCCATGTCGACAAAAATCTCACCCAGAAACGCCATTGACCCGGCCTCGCGGTTGAGCGCAAGCGTGTGTTTGCCACGCCAGCCCAGGCCGCTGCGGCTGGCCAGTTCCACCTCGAGCACCGGCGCCGAGTCGGTGAAAACGCGGTAACCCAGTGGACCCAACTCCATCACCATCTGCTCACACAAGGTTTGCAGGCGCTGGCGCATCACCTTGTGGTAGTCCCGGCCTCGGGCGTAGAGCGACACAATGCCTTGTGTTGGCTCATTCGAGCGGTCCAACTCCACCCTCTGCCAGCCTACGGGTGTGTTGCTGGGCAAGTAGTCCATGCGTGCAGTGATCACACTCAGGGTGCCTGGCACCAGTTCGGCCGGTCGCGCGCGCTTGAGGCCGTGTGCCGCCATGTAGGCCATTTGGCCATGCCAGCCCGCCTCCAGCCAGGCCGATAATCCGGGTTCTGCCGAGGACAAATCGACCCCGGTCACGCCAATTTGGGAAAATCCCAGCTCACGTGCCCAGCCCCGGATCCTGGAGACCCAGTCATCACCCTTGTTATGTGTTCTGAAACTGTTCACCTGCCGATTGTAAAAACCCTGGTCTGGCCGGATGAAGCCGCCACACAAGACTTTGCGCAGGCGCTGGTCAAGCAGCCCGCGCTGCGCCAGGCTTTTATCGAGTTGCGCGGTGACCTGGGCGCGGGCAAAACCACGCTGGTGCGGCACCTGCTGCGTGCGCTGGGCGTGTCAGGCCGCATCAAAAGCCCGACCTATGCGGTGGTGGAGACTTATGAACTACCCGACTTGGCCGTGTGGCACTTTGACTTTTACCGCTTTACCAACCCGCAGGAATGGGAAGACGCCGGTTTTCGCGACATTTTTGCCAGCCCGGGCCTGAAGCTGGCCGAGTGGCCGGACAAGGTGGCAGGCCAGCTGCCACAGGCCGATCTGGTGCTGCAGCTGGTAACGGAGGAAGACAGCGCGCGCCAGGTCACAGCCACCGCACACAGCGCCATCGGACGGGCCCTGTTATCTACTTTTAATAGCAATACACCCAATCAGGACAGGGGCTAGATGGCTATTTTTCTTAGAACCGTGGTGAAGCCGGGTAGATCTACCCGCCATGAGGACGATCTGTGAAACGCCGTGACTTTGTCCAAAGTGGCGCGCTGGTGTTGCTGCTGGGTGCGCAGCAGCTGGCGCGTGGCGCCACCATCCTGGCGGTGCGGGTGTGGCCGGCGCCAGACTACTCACGTGTCACCATCGAGTCCGACGCGTTGCTGACGTTCACCCAGAACTTCATCCCCAACCCGCCGCGTCTGGCGGTGGATGTGCGTGGCATTGACCTGAACCCGGCACTCAAAGAACTGGTGGCCAAGGTGGGCCCAACCGATCCGACCATCAACGGCATCCGTGTTGGCCAGTTTGGCCCGGGTGTGGTGCGGCTGGTGGTGGACCTGAAACAGCCGGTGGCGCCCCAGGTGTTCAACCTGCCACCGGTGGCCGCCTACCGGCACCGACTGGTGTTTGACCTCTACCCCACGGTGCTGCCCGACCCGCTGGAGGCCTTGATTGCCGAGCGTTTGAAAGACGCCACCAGCGCGTCACCTCAAACACCCCAAAGCAACTCAGCCGCTGACCCGCTGGGTGAGCTGATGGCCCAAAAATCCAAACCCAGCGCCTCCACCCAAGCGCCCAAACCCGGCAGCAGCCAGGCGCAAGGTGCTAGCACAAGCGTAGCTGGTAACCCTTTACTCACGGGGTCTGGCGGCCAAAAAGGATTATCAAATCAGGAAGGCCCTTTTATGTCGGTACCGCGCCCGCAGGCGACCGACCGGCTGATCATCATTGCGCTCGACCCCGGCCACGGCGGCGAAGACCCGGGCGCCATCGGCCCCGGCGGCACGCGTGAAAAAGACGTGGTGCTGCGCCTGGCGCACCGGCTGCGTGAACGCATCAACAACAGCACCGTCAACGGCAACGCGATGCGCGCCTTCATGACGCGTGACTCCGACTTCTTTGTACCGCTGGGTGTGCGGGTGGACAAGGCCCGCCGGGTCAAGGCCGACCTGTTCATCAGCTTACACGCCGACGCGTTTTTCACGCCCAACCCGCAGGGCGCCAGCGTGTTTGCGCTGAGCCAGGGTGGCGCCTCCAGCTCGGCGGCACGCTGGATGGCCGACAAGGAAAACAAGGCCGACTTGATTGGTGGCCTCAACGTCAAGGCCAAAGATGTCCAGGTGCGCCGTGCGCTGCTGGACATGAGCACCACCGCCCAGATCAAGGACAGCCTGCAGCTCGGCGGCGCCATGCTCGGGGAGATCAAACGTGTGGGCAAGTTACACAAACCCAAGGTGGAACAGGCGTCGTTTGCGGTGCTCAAGGCGCCCGACATCCCGAGTGTGTTGGTCGAGGCGGCCTTCATCAGCAACCCGGTCGAAGAAGCCAAACTCAACAGCGATGCCTACCAGGAGCAGCTGGCCGATGCGCTGATGAAAGGCATCGAGGCTTATTTCGCCAGAAACCCACCGCTGGCGCGCAACCGCAGCTTGTGAGCTTCAACCCGGGCTGAGCCGGAGCGTTGTGTTCAGGGTTAACCCCGAATTTGGGAAACAGCCACACAATGTGGGTGATCTTTCATGTTCTTGAGAGCGCCTGCACTGTTTATGCCCAACACCCAGCCTCCTGCCAACATCGATCTCCTCACCGCCGTCCTGGCCAAAACCGCGCTGGGGCAACACGAGGTGGCCACCCGCACAATAGGTCTGCCACCCCTGACGCGGCGCCTGCTGATCCTGGTGGACGGCAAACGCAGCGGTCAGGAGCTGGCGATGTTTGTGGCGGGTCACCCGGTGGCTGAACTGCTCGGCGATTTGCTGCAGCGGCAATGTATCGAGGTGGTCGGCTCGTTGACGGCACCACCCGCTGCCAGGTCTGGCACGCTGCAAGCAGCCACAACGCCGACAGGTGCCCAGGCCGATCTCGCGACCTTGCCACCACCAGAGAAGCGCAGCGCCCTGGAGCTGACGATGGCACGCAACTTCATGATCAACACCGTCAACATGGAATTTGGCCAGCACATGCGCATGTCGCTCGTCAAAGCGGTCGGCGAGAGCAGCACTGCGGCAGAGCTGCGCCAGGTCTACCCCCTGTGGCTGAGCACCATGGCCGCAGCCAAGGATCTGCCAACCCTCAAGGACAAGCTGTTTCGGGTGCTGTAAGACTCACAACCAGGGCACACACACATCCGCTCGCGCCCGGCCTTGGGCGATGCGCAGCGCATTGGGCGCGTCGGTGCTGGCGATCCAGTCGCGCGCCTGCTGCTCGGTGCGGCCAAACCGCATGTGGCGCGCCAGCAGGCGGCTCTCGCGCAGGTCGTCGGGCACGTCCAGATACCAGGTCTCGTCCAGCACCTCGGGAAGCTGGCACCATGGGTCATCGTCGAGCAACAGGTAGTTGCCTTCGGTGACGATCAGCTGGGTCTGCGGCAGCACCGCAATGGCACCGGCAATGGCCTTCTCGACCTCGCGCCGGTACTCGGGGGCGTACACCAGCTCGCCCGGGCCTTGGCCATGGATGCGGCGTATCAGGTTGACATAACCCGCTGCGTCAAAGGTGTCGGGCGCGCCTTTGCGGCTGCGGCGCCCCAGGCGATGCAACTCGCTGTTGGCCAGGTGAAAGCCGTCCATCGGCACCACCTGCACGGCCTCCCCAAACTGGGTCTGGATGGCCTGGGCCAGGGTCGATTTGCCCGCCCCTGGGGCGGCAGCAATGCCCAGGATCTTGCGGCTACCACTGGCCAGCAGGTGGCGGATGCGTTGCTGGACAAGATCGGGCAAGGCCATGGAAAACATGGGGGGATTGGCAAGCATGGCTATTTCTCAAAATTCATAGCTGGATGCCCTTGATGTATAAGGGCTAGAGGCAATTTTTATCTATTTCTGTCAGGGTTTCGGGGTCAGTTTAGAGCCCCGCCGCCCGGTCATGAGCAGGGATTCAACCAAGCACACCTCAGCCTGCAAAATCCAGCGCCACCGTCTCCAGCCGGTCCAGCACCTCGGAGCGTGTGGGTGGCACACAGCCGCGCTGCATCACACACAGGCTGGCGCTGGCGATGGCACTGCACAACAGGTCCCGGGCCACCTCGGGCGAGACGGCGCCAGAGCCCCAGTCGGTTGGCAGGTGGTGCTGCAACAGGGTCACCACCCAACCCGCCAGAAAACAGTCCCCAGCCCCCACGGTGTCGACCACGCTGATGGGCTCTGACTCCCGGGCGGTGAACAGCTGGCCATGGCGGGTCAACAAGGCCGCGCCTTGGCTACCCAGCGTCAGGGCGATGACACTGGCACGGCAGGCCTGCAGCAGGTGGCGCGCCTGTGCCAAGGGGTTGTCGCCGGGCAGGGCCAGGCAGTTCAGGTCTTCATCGCTGGCCTTGATCACATCGGCAAACTGCAGGGCAGCCAGCACATGGCGGCGGTACAGCTCCAGGTTGGGCATGACCGAGGGGCGCAGGTTGGCGTCAATCACCACGGTGCGCCCGGCCTGGCGCTGGGCGGCCAGCCAGGGCAGGTAGGTCTCGGCATCGTCCGGTGACAGCGCCAGTGCACCGGTGCACACCAGCGCCAGGCTCTCGGCCTGGCTGCAGGCCTGGGTCAGGGTCACCGCGTTGGTGGCGCGGTCCGCCACCCCCTCACGGTAAAACGCGTAGCTGGGGTGCCCGCTGGCATCGAGATTCACCACCGCCAACGAGGTGACCTCCTGCACCGGTTTGGGCTGTGCCAGAACCACCCCGTCCTGGACCAGCGCGGCAGCCAGCTGGCGACCCAAGCGGTCTTTGGAGAGCGGGTTGAGGTACATCGTCGCCACACCCTGGCGCGCCAGCGCCCGCGACAGGTTGTACACCGCGCCCCCCAGACAGGGCTCAAAACGGCCGTCTTCCGCCGCAATCAGGTCGATCAACGCCTCCCCGGCCGTGGCGACCTGGATCTGTGTATGAATTTGCTGCATGTTAGGGTTTTCCATAACTAAAACAACTTGATTTAATAACTTTAACAGAACTATATTCCAGCCACGCTGATCGATCAAGCGTGCTTACCCGGGGACACATCCGGGGCCAACAGTGAAGACATCCCAACCCGACCGCAAGGTCACTCTCTGAAGGAAGACCATGAAATTCTCCACCCCCCTGATCCTGAGCACCCTGACCCTGGCCGTGGGCAGCGCCTTTGCTGCCGACGCCCCGGTGATCGGCCTGATCACCAAGACCGAGACTAACCCCTTCTTCGTCAAGATGAAAGAGGGTGCCAAGGCCGAGGCTGAGAAAGCGGGTGCCAAACTGATGTCTGCCGCGGGCAAGATCGACGGTGACACCGCTGGCCAGATCACCGCGCTGGAAAACATGGCGTCTGCCGGTGCCAAGACCATCATGATCACCTCGGCCGGTGACGCGATCATCCCGACCGTGAAAAAAATCCAGGCCAAAGGCGTGCAGGTGATTGCGCTGGACAGCCCGTTTGAGGGCGCTGACGCGTTATTTGCCACCGACAACTACAAGGCCGGGGTGCTGATTGGCCAATACGCCAAGGCCGCAATGGCAGGCAAACCGGTCAAGATCGCGATGCTCGACCTGTTCCCTGGCCACCCGGTGGGGGCGCAGCGCCACAACGGGTTTATGGCGGGTTTTGGCCTGAAAGCCAATGACGCCAAGTCCAATGAGCTCTCCACAGCACCAGAGATCGTCTGCGCCAACGACACCAACGGTGACCGTGCCAAAGGCCAGACCGCGATGGAAAACTGCCTGCAAAAAGACCCTGGCATCAATGTCGTCTACACCATCAATGAACCTGCTGCTGCTGGCGCCTACAACGCGCTGAAAAAGGCCGGCAAAGAAAAAGGTGTGCTGATCCTCTCGGTGGACGGCGGCTGCCAGGGCATCAAGGACACCGAGGCTGGCATCATCACCGCCACCTCTCAGCAATACCCGCTGAAGATGGCTTCGATGGGTGTGGCCGCCGGGGTGGAATACGCCAAGACTGGCAAAAAGGCCACGGGTTATGTGGACACCGGTGTGACCCTGATCGCCAAGAACGCGATCGCGGGCGTGGACAGCAAGGACACCAAGGTCGGCCTGGACCTGTGCTGGGGCAAGAAGTAAGCCTCGCACATCACCAGGACAGGCGGCATGGCGGACAAGCTCTGCCATGCCAAACGCGGTAGCAGCCGGGCCAGGCCCGGTCAAAGCTGTGGCGCCTGTCCTGTACAGATGATGGTTGTGTACCCACACACGTGTTGTTTCAAATGCTGAGGCCTTGCTCATGAACCTATCCAAGTCCACCATTCCCTGGGGCGCCCTAGGGCCCTGGATCGCACTGGCGATCACCTGCCTGTTTTTCACCTCCCAGTCCAGCCGCTTTTTGAGTGGTGAAAACCTCTCGCTGGTGCTGCAGCAGGTGATGGTGGTGGGGGTGATTGCGATTGGTCAGTCGCTGATCATCCTGACGGCGGGTATTGACCTGTCCTGCGGCATGGTGATGGCCTTGGGAGGTGTGGTCATGACCAAATTTGCGGTGGACTACGGCATGAACCCCTACCTGGCCATCGTCTGTGGCCTGCTGGTGACCAGCTGCGCCGGCTTGCTCAACGGCCTGCTGGTGACCCGTGTGAAACTGCCGCCTTTCATCGTGACGCTGGGCACCTTGAACATTGCCTTTGCCATCACCCAGATTTATTCCGAGGCGCAGACCATCACCAACCTGCCGCCGGCCATGACCTTCCTGGGCAACACCTTCAACATCGGCAGTACCGAGGTCAGCCTGGGTACGGTGACCATGCTGGTCTTGTACGGCCTGGCCTGGTTTGTGCTGCGCGAAACCGCACCGGGCCGCCACCTCTACGCCGTGGGCAACAACCCCGAGGCAGCGCGCCTGATCGGCATCAGCGTAGACAAGGTGCTGGTGGTGGTGTATGCGCTGGCGGGTCTGTTTTACGGCATCGCCGCCCTGCTGTCGGTGGCGCGCACCGGCGTCGGAGACCCCAATGCTGGCACCACCGAGAACCTCGACGCGATCACCGCCGTGGTGCTGGGAGGCACCAGCCTGTTTGGCGGGCGCGGCATCATTCTGGGCTCGCTGGTCGGCGCGGTGATTGTGGGGGTGTTCCGCAACGGCCTGACCCTGATGGGTGTGGCCTCGGTCTACCAAACGCTGATCACCGGTGTCTTGGTAATCCTCGCCGTTGCTGCCGACCAAATGTCCCGCAAAGGAGCCAGATGATGCCCCCCCTGAGCCGCTTCGCGTCTTCCCCCTCAAGGGGGACCACACCGACGGCCCGGCAAAGCCGGTTCCGTGGTGTGTGCTGGCTTGGTGCCATGGTGCGCCAAGTGTCCAATTTATGGGGGGACTGACATGAATCCAAAAGTAATCCAACCCCTGGTCATGCAGGCCAAGGGCATCACCAAACGCTTTGGTCAGGTGGTGGCGCTCGATGGTGTCGACTTCGAGTTGCGGGCCGGGGAGATTTTGGCGGTGATTGGTGACAACGGCGCTGGCAAGTCCTCACTGATCAAGGTGCTGTCCGGTGCCAACACACCCGACGAGGGTGAGGTGCTGCTCGATGGCAAACCGGTGTTTTTCAGGTCACCGATTGACGCGCGCCGGGCCGGGATCGAGACGGTCTACCAGGACCTGGCGGTGGCCCCGGCCATGAGCATTGCCGAAAACCTGTTTCTGGGCCGCGAGATCCTCAAACCCGGCTTCATCGGCCAGCTGCTGCGCCTGCTCGACAAAAAAGAAATGCTGGCTCAGGCGATTGCGCGCATGAACGACCTCAAAGTCGGCATCCGCTCGATGACGCAGGCGGTGGAAACGCTCTCAGGCGGCCAGCGCCAGTGTGTCGCCGTCGCCCGTGCGGCGGCATTTGCCCAGCATGTGGTGATCATGGACGAACCGACCGCTGCACTCGGTGTCAAAGAAGGCAACATGGTGCTGGAGCTGATCCGCCGGGTGCGCGACAAGGGTTTGCCAGTGATTCTGATCAGCCACAATATGCCCCATGTGTTTGAGGTGGCGGACCGTATCCATATCCAGCGCCTGGGAAAACGCGCCGCCGTGGTCAACCCCAAAACCATCAGCATGAGTGACACGGTGGCGGTGATGACCGGTGCCAAAACGGTGGACGAGTTACCCGCCGAAGCACTTGCGTGATCACACCCACAGAAAGACTTGCATGCTTAAAGGAATCGACCCGCTGCTCACCCCTGAGCTGTTGAAAATTTTGATGGAAATGGGCCATGACGAGGCCCTGGTGTTGGCAGACGCCAACTTCAGCGCCACCCGTTTTGCCGCTGGCAAACCTGTCATCCGCCTGCCGGGCAGTTCCATGCTGCAGGTGGTGCGCGCCGTCACCTCGCTCTTTCCGCTGGCGGCCGACGTGGACCATCCGGTCGGGTTCATGGGGGTCAGTGACCAGCCCGAAGATTACCGCTCGGCGCTGCAACGCGAGGTGATTGAGGTCATCAACCCCGACTTGCTGGCGCACCAGAGTGTGGAACACATCGAGCGTTATGCCTTTTACGAGCGCACCCGCACGGCCCATGCGGTGGTGCTGACCGGTGAACTGCAGCCTTTTGGCAACTTCATTTTGCGCAAAGGGGTGCTCGGCGAAGACCTGAGGCCATGACACCCGACAAGACCGACACACCCACACCGCCGCTGCTGCGCCCACGTGGCTCCAACCATGTGGGCATGCGCCAGTTCAACGAACGGGTGGTGTTGCAGGCCATTCGCCTCAACGGTAGCCTGCCCAAGGCCGACCTGGCCCGCCTGACCGGACTCACCGCCCAAACCATCGGCCTGATCACCTCCCGCCTCGAAGAGGATGACCTGGTGCTCAAACAAAGCCCGGTGCGCGGACGCATTGGCCAACCCTCGATTCCGCTCGCGCTGAACCCGGACGGCGCGTTTTCGATGGGCATCAAGATTGGCCGTCGCAACGCCGAATGGATGCTGGTGGACTTCACCGGCCAGGTGAGAGAGAGGCTGCGGCTGGACTACGCGTTTCCCGACATCAGGACCTTGTTGCCCACCGTGGCCGAGCACATGCACACCTTGCACCACTCCCTCGGGCCGTTCAAACACCGGCTGGTGGGAATTGGCCTGGCGGCGCCGTTCCAGATGGGCGGCTGGCACCGCATGTTGGGTTTGTCCGAGGCGCAGTCCGAGGCCTGGAACCAGATCGACCTGCGGACCCAGGTGCAGGCCATGACCGAGGTGCCGGTGAGTTTCGCCAAAGACACCTCGGCCGCCTGTGTGGCCGAGCTGGTGGCCGGGCGTGGGCGCGATCTGAAGAATTTTTTGTACCTGTTTGTCGACACCTTTGTGGGTGGTGGCCTGGTGATCAACTCACACCTGCATGGCGGTGTGCATGGCAACGCAGGCGCGGTGGCATCTTTGCCGATGGGGCTAGCGCAGCGCAGCCAGCCGCCCGAACAGCTGATCAGCCATGCCTCGTTATGGGAGCTGGAGCGGCGCCTGTCGGCCCAGCAGCTCGACCCTCATGCCGCCTACGATGACCGGGCGCTTTCTGCCCGGTACGAGTCCGAAACCCGCGGCTGGATCCAGCACGCCGCCAATGCGCTGGCCCACACGGTGATCAGCGGCACCGCGTTCCTGGACATTGACGCGGTGGTGATCGACGGCTCGTTCAGCCGCACCTTGCTCTCGGAGCTGATCGCTGCCACCCAGGACGCGCTGCGCCACTACAACTGGGAAGGTTTGTGGAGCGCCAACGTGATCGCCGGCGAAGTCGGCCCCGACGCGCGTGCGCTCGGTGGCGCCTTGCTGCCCTTGCACGCCAACTTTGCACCCGACCGCGACCTGTTCCTCAAGGTGGGGAATTGACCAGCGACGAACCCGTGGCACAGCCCGCGCGTTTGCAGGGCCTGGCGCCCCTGGTGGCGCCGCACAGCCGGCTGCTGGTGCTGGGCAGTTTTCCGGGCGCCACCTCGCTGGCGCGCCAGCAGTATTACGCCCACCCGCAAAATGCCTTCTGGCGCATTTTGCAAGCCATTTGGCCCTCTAGCCCTTATGAAATAAGGGTAGAAAGCTATCAAAATCGTATTGACTGGATGCTCGACAAAGGCATCGGGCTGTGGGACGTGTATGCCTCCTGCGAACGCTCGGGCAGCCTGGACAGTGCCATCCAGCAGCCCCAGGCCAATGACTTGGCGGGTCTGGTGCAGCGTTGCCCGCAACTGCAGGTGATTGCCCACAACGGCGGCGAGAGCTTCAAACACGCGCGCCTGACCCGCAGTCTGGGTTTGCCTGTTTATCGGCTGCCCTCCACCAGTCCGGCCAACGCCAGTTGGTCGTTTGAGCGCAAGCTGGCCGTGTGGCGCGAGGTGATCGGCCTGGCCGGTTTGGTGTGAACAAGCCATCCGCCACAATCACACACCTTGGCGCGTGAGACAGACTGAGCCTTCCGAGGTGTCTTGCGCCGCCTGATCCTAAGCTTGGCAGACCCAAGCGATGTCACGCCAATACACTCATTTTTTTATGCTGATCCGTCTCAAAACATTCTGGCTGTCCCGTGCGGGCAACACACGCGGGGTACTGCTGGTCATGCTGGCGATGTTGTGTTGGTCGGTGCTGGATGCCTGCAACAAACACCTGATGGAACAGGGTATGGCGCCCAAAGAAGTGCTGTTTTTGCAAGCCACCACGGTGCTGCTGATGGTGGCGCCCTGGGTGCTGTGGACACGCGGCAGGGCGGTGGCCACGCGCCACCCTCAAATGCACCTGCTGCGCGCCGGTTTTATCGTGACCTCGGCCTGGTGCGCGGCCTGGGCGGTGTCACACCTGCCACTGGCTGAGGCCAGCGCTTATTTGATGACCGGCAGCCTGTTCATGCTGCCGCTGGGCGTGTGGCTACTCGGGGAAAAGCCGCATTGGTTACGCTGGCTGGGGGTGGCCGTGGGTTTTGGCGGGGTGTTAACCATCCTGCACCCCGGAGCGGGCATGCTGCGTTGGGCGGCGCTGGTGGCCATGTTTGGTGCGCTGATGGAAGCGATGCTCGGGGTGGTGCTCAAAAAATACTCCGGCAAGGAGAACCCCATCGCGATCCTGGTCTGGAGCCAAACCGCCTGCTGGTTGTGTTTTGGTGTCATGAGTGGCTTCAACCTGCCTGATCTGCCCATGGCGAGCTGGGGCTTGTTACCCGTCATTGGCGTGGCCTCGTCGGGCATTTACCTGTCCTACTTTTTTGCCTACCGCGCAGGCGACGCCTCAGCGGTCGAGGCGGGCAGTTTTTCGATGCTGCTGTTCAGCCCGGCGCTGGGTTACCTGGTGTTTGCCGAGCAACCGGATGTGTCGTTCTGGCTCGGTGCGGGTTTGCTCGTGTGTGGCATTGCGCTGGTGATCATTGAGCCCGAGGGGCGCGCCCACTGAGATGGCAGGCCGCCCCCTAGCTGGTGCCAACCGCCACTAACGACCTGACTGGTAGAAGTTCAAAGCGCTGCTGACAGACGCTGATGACAAACTCGCGTACTGCTGCGCGGCTTTGAGCAAAGCACTTTGCTGCAGCTGCAGGACCGATGATTTGCTGCTGAGTGCAGTCATCGAGCTGTTGATGCGGCCATCACTGGCCAGTTCTTTGCCCGCTGCCTTGTCCACCAACTGCCCCAGCTTGGCCAATGTGCCCTGAACATTGCTGGGAGAGGCCTTGAAAGCCGCCTCAAACTTGGCGGTATCAAGCTTCAGGCTGCCATCACTGGCTTTGGTGAAACCCATTTGCCGCAAGGCACTGACCCTGGAAAAGTCTGCCGTCATGGCGCGGGTCATGCCGCGGCTGATGGTGCTCACACCACTGCTGTCGGCGGCTGCCGTCTGGGTTGCGCTCAGCATGCTGTTGAAGTCGTTGACAAAGGCTGTCAGCGCTTTTTTCACCTCATCGCTGGTGCTGCTGTCCTTCAAGCTGCTCAGGCTTTTGGCCGAGGTCTGCACCACGGACACCGAAGCCTTGAACTTGCCCAGGGTCGAGAGGTTGGCGGTGGCGGTGTCGAGTTGCGTCTTGAGCTTGGCCGTGGATTTGTTGATGCTGGCCGTGATCGGGTTGGCAGCGGCCGCAGCCTGTGTGGTGGTCTGACTGGTGGTGGCACTTGAGGTGCGTGCGCTCAATGTCTGACTGATGTTCATGTCTTCCCGCTTCTCAAACTGGCTGATTGAGCCGTTCATGTCGTGCAGAAATTGTCCCCATACCGCGAGCAGACTAAACCGGAAGTTGCGCGCCAAAGGCCTGCCAATTCAGGCTCTTGCTCACACTGATAACAGCTCAGTCCGACCATCCGCCGGGCCCAGCCACCATCTTTTGACTTGCCTCAACATCTGTTGCAATCGCCCGCACATTCCACGGTTTCTGGCTGTTTTTGTGAGCCGCCGGAGCGATACTTTCAACCGGAGGCTCAGAGCGCTCCACGCAGGCTTGGCGATTCGTTGGGCAAGCCGTTCGACAAGAGGACAAAGACATGATGACTGGTGGAAAAACCAAACTGCACCTGGAAGTCTTGCGCGAAATGCGCAGCCGTGCGGTACTCGGTGGTGGTCAGAAACGCATCGATCAACAACACGCCCGCGGCAAACTCACCGCCCGCGAACGTCTGGGCCTGTTGCTCGACGAAGGTTCCTTCCAGGAATTCGGAGCACTCTCCACCCATGATTTAAGTGCCTTTGGCCTGGATCAGCAACGTTTTCCGGGTGACGGTATCGTCACCGGGTTTGGCAAGGTCAACGGTCGCCGGGTCGCCGTGTTTGCCCAGGACTTCACCGTGATGGGCGGCTCGTTCTCCGAAGTCCAGTCCCAAAAAATCAGCCGCATCCAGGACCTGGCGCTGCAGGCAGGTATCCCGGTGATCGGCCTCAACGACTCCGGCGGCGCCCGCATCCAGGAGGGTGTGCGCAGCCTGGCCGCCTACGGCGAGGTGTTTGTCCGCAACGTGATGGCCTCAGGGGTGATCCCGCAGATCTCGGTCATTCTGGGTCCCTGCGCCGGTGGTGCGGTGTATTCACCGGCCTTGACCGACTTTGTCATCATGGCCGGTGAAAGTTATATGTTCCTGACCGGCCCGGAAGTGATCAAAGCGGTCACAGGTGAACAGGTCACGGCCCAGGATCTGGGCGGCTCGGAGGTGCACATCGGACGCAGCGGCGTGGCCCATCTGGCCGCAGACACCGAGGTTGAAGGCCTGGCGATGACCAAGCTGCTGCTGAGTTATCTGCCACAAAACAACAACGAGGAGCCACCCCATGTCACACCGGAAGACCCGGTCAACCGCATGGACGAGGCACTCAACACCCTGATCCCGGACGGCGAAAACACCCCCTACGACATCCGCGACGCCATCGAAGCCATTTTTGACCAGGACAGTTTCTTTGAAATCCAGGCCGCCTATGCCGCCAACGCGGTGATCGGTTTTGCTCGGCTCGATGGCTATTCGATTGGTGTGGTGGCCAACCAGCCGGCCTTCATGTCCGGTGCCTTGAACATCGATGCCAGCGACAAGATTGCCCGTTTCATCCGCGTCTGTGACGCGTTCAATGTGCCGATCGTGACCTTTGTCGACTGCCCCGGTTTCCTGCCCGGAACCGGCCAGGAATACGACGGCATCATCCGCCACGGCGCCAAGATCATTTACGCCTACTGCGAGGCCACCGTGCCCAAAATCTCCATCGTCACCCGCAAGGCGATGGGGGGCGCCTACGTGGCCATGGGGTCCAAGCAGATGCGCAATGACATCACTTTTGCCTGGCCGTCCGCCCAGATTGCAGTGATGGGGGCCGGTGCCGCCGTCAACGTGCTGTTTCGCGAAGAGATCAAGAAGGCGGCCGACCCCGCAGCACGAGAGAAAGAATTGCTGGAGGAATACCGCGAGAAGTTCTTCAACCCCTACCGTGCTGCCGATGTGGGGCAGATTGATGAGGTCATCGAGCCTCGCGAGACACGTCCCCGGCTGATCCGGGCACTGGAAGTGTTACGCACCAAGGTGCAACAGAACCCACCCAAGAAACACGGTCTTTGCCCAGTCTGATCAAGGGGAGCTTGCTATGGAAAATTTAGCATGGGGACTGCAGATGACTGTCCTGGGCATGGGCCTGGTGTTTGCCTTGCTGGGCTTGCTGTGGGGCCTCTTGACACTGGTGCTGGTGCTCGACAAAGAGCCAGTGACCAAGGTGTCCGCTGAAACATCCAACGCCTTGGCCGAGCGTATCGCCGCCGTGGCCGAAGAAGCGGTGGGTGCCCAGGTGCCCGAACGTCCCTCCGTCAACGGCCTGCCAGCCGATCTGGTCGCGGCGATCCTGGTGGCCACCATGAAACACAAACTGACCTTGCGGCGCCAGGCGGCACCGGTCATGCGCAGCAATTGGCCTGGCAGTCAACTGTTCGCCAGCCGGTGGGTCACCGCTGGTCGGGCACAGCAAAACCATTCCTGGCAACCGAGAGGAAAATAATGCGACGCTATTCGTTGGATATCAGTGGTCGAAATTTTGTGGTCGACGTACAAGAAGTCGCCATGGACCGTTTCGAGGTGGTGGTCGGGGACGCCTCCTATGAAGTCACCCTGTCGGGCGACGAGAACCTGTCCGGTGCGGTCATCACACCTGGATTACATCCCGGCCAGGGGGCAACTGGCAACGCTGCCAACAGTGTGGCCAAGGTGCGCAAGGCACCGGTTGACACACCTGCCGCTTCGCCTGCCGCACGCCCGGCGACCAGCAGTGGTGGAGGCAAAAATGCGGTCACAGCCCCCATGCCAGGCACGATCCTGGAGGTCAACGTCAAAGCGGGTGACACGCTGGAACGAGGCCAGCAAGTGGCCATTCTGGATGCCATGAAAATGCACAACGTGATCGGTGCACCACGTGCTGGTGTGGTAGCCGAGGTCTGTGTGGCTGCGCAGCAGAATGTCAACCACGGTGACGTCATCATCCGGCTCCAGGAGAAATGAGTGATGATTGACCAAGAAACGATCACCTTGCTGCTCAAGGGGGTGACCCACGTCACCTGGCAGTCCACGGTGATGATCTGCGTGTCGTTCGTCTTGATGTATCTGGCCATCGTCAAGGACTACGAACCCCTGCTGCTGCTGCCCATCGCTGCAGGCTGCCTGTTGGCCAACCTGCCCCTGTCGCCTCTGATCGCGGAGGACGGCATGCTCAAGGTGCTCTACAACATGGGTATCACCAACGAAATGTTTCCGCTGCTGATCTTCATCGGCATCGGCGCCTTGACCGACTTTGGTCCGCTGCTGGAGAACCCACGTCTGGTGCTGCTGGGTGCGGCTGGCCAGTTCGGGATTTTCCTGACCCTGATCCTGGCCCTGGTGATGGGTTTCACGCCCCCGGAGGCCGCCTCCATCGGCATCATCGGCGCGATTGATGGCCCAACCTCCATTTATGTGAGCGGCATCCTGGCGCCGCACATGCTCGGGCCGATCACGGTGGCCGCTTACAGCTACATGTCACTGGTGCCGATCATCCTGCCACCCATCATCAAACTGCTGACCACGCAAAAGGAGCGCCAGATCCGCATGCCCTACAGCTCGCGCAAGATCAGCCGCCGCACCCGCATCCTGTTTCCGGTAGTGGTCACCGTGCTGGTGGGCACCCTGGTGCCGTTTGCCACGCCGCTGATCGGCATGCTGATGCTGGGCAACCTGATGAAGGAGTCGGGAGCCGTCGAGCGGCTGACCAAGGCTTCTGCCAGCGAAATTGCCAACGCCGTGACCCTGTTCCTGGGCTTGGCCATTGGCTCCACCATGGTGGGCTCCGAGTTCCTGAAAGCCAGCACACTGGCCATTCTGGTGCTCGGCATCATCGCCTTTGCGGTGGATGCCGCCGCCGGGGTGATGTTCGCCAAGCTGCTCAACTGGGTCAGTGGTGGCAAGGTCAACCCGATGATTGGTGCAGCTGGCATCAGCGCCTTCCCGATGGCGGCACGGGTGGTGCAACGAGTGGCCCAAGATGAAGACTTCGAGAATTTTCTGCTGATGCACGCCATGGGTGCCAACGCCGCTGGCCAGGTCGCCAGCGTGGTGGCCGGTGGTGTGTTGCTGGCCCTGATGGGAGCCGGGGGCTGATCAAGTCAGTGCTGACCTTCGGGGCGTGACCCCGAGGCCGCAAGGTGTTTGGGTGTAGCACTGGGGGCTGCGATGCAGCTGGTTCACCGTGTTACGCCCAAATCTGAGGTACAAAGCCGGAAACTACACTGGCTCGATGTGGGAATGGTCGGCAGCGCCTGCCGACCAATACCCGCTGGTGAAAAACTGAACCACCTGCATGCAACTGAAAATCTCCAGAACCAGCACCGTTGTTGTCCTGGCCACCCTTGCCCTGCTGGTATTTGTGTACCTCTGGGTGCCGGTGGTGCATCAGGCGGTCCATGCCGTGGTGGGCATCCTGACCCTGCCCGATGTGCCCCAGGCGATTGCGGCTTTTCGTGACTATTTGCTGGGCTTTGGTGTCTGGGCGCCGTTGGTGTCGGGTCTCTTGATGGTGTTCCAGTCGGTGGTGGCGCCGCTGCCGGCGTTTGTGCTGACCTTCACCAACGGGCTCTTGTTTGGCTGGGCCTGGGGCGCGGTGTTGTCCTGGTCCAGCGCCATGGTGGGGGCGCTGGTGTGTTTCTGGATCGCCCGCGCTTTGGGGCGCCCGGTGGTGGAGCGGTTGGTCGGTGGCAGCCAGTCACTTGAAGTCTCCGATCTGTTCTTTGCCAAATACGGCAAGCGCACCATCCTGATCACACGCCTGCTGCCCTTTGTTTCGTTTGACATCATCAGTTACGGCGCCGGGCTCACGCCCATCTCGGTGCGCAGCTTCCTGATCGCCACCGGCCTGGGGCAGTTGCCCGCCACCTTGGTTTATTCCTACCTGGGCCAGAACCTGACCGGCTCGATCCAGGTGTTGTTCTGGGTGTTTTCCATCACACTGGCGCTGTTTGTGCTGGGCTGGGTTGTGGGCCCGGGTGTGCTGCGGCGGCTGCGCGCCAAGCACACACCCACGGACGTGAAGAAGACATCATGAGCGTCACGCCCGTGGCCAACGCAGAGGCAGCACAAGCAGCGAGGCAGGCACGCAACAAAGAGCGGCGCAGCCTGGCCATCCGCTTGGCCATTTCTGTGCTGCTGATCCTCTGGCTGGGCTGGCACCTGGACCTGTCTGCCTTGTCGCAGCGACTCACCACGCTGGACGCCTTCTGGGTGACCATGGCCTTTGTCACCGTCTTCGCAGCGGTACTGATCTCGGCCTGGAAATGGGGGCTGATCCTCTCAACACGTGGGTTTGCCCTGCCCTACACCCGCTTGCTCCGGCACTACTTTGTTGGCCTGTTTTTCAACAACGTGTTGCCCACCACCGTGGGAGGGGACGCGGTGCGGGCCTGGGAAACCAGCAAAGACACCGGCGAGACACCCGAGGCCATTGGCTCGGTGGTGACCGAACGCCTGATTGCCGGTATGGCCCTGGGGGCGACGGCATTGTTGGGGCTGCCGTTCATGGCATTCAGCCCGCGTTTGCTGGGGCTGGTGGGGCTGTTTTTGGTGATCGACGTGGCGCTGGTGGCCTTGTTCCTGCTGCCCAAAGTGGCTGAAGGCATTGTGGGCAAGCTGGTGCCACCGCGCCTGAGCAGTCTGCACGAAAACATCCACCAAACGGTGCAGGTGGTGCGGGCCACCCTGAAAAACCGTGGGCTGTTCCTCAAGGTGGCGCTGTATTCGGTGGCTTTTCAGATTTTGGTGGCGGCAGTCAACGCCTGCATTTTCAAGGCCATGGGTGTGCCGGTGACGCTGGCGCAGTGTGTGATCTTCACACCGATGATTTTTACCGTCACCATGTTGCCCATTTCGCTCTCAGGTTTTGGGGTCCGGGAGGCGGCGTATTGGTACTTCTTCTCCCAAGTGGGTGTCAGCCAGGCCGATGCGGTGGCGGCTTCACTGCTCTTTTTTGTGATTGTGGGTATATCCAGCCTGCCGGGGGCGCTGTTGTTCTCACTCAAACGGCCCCTCAACCAAGCTGCCAAGGTCTGAAAAAGTCCGTATCAGCCACACAGGTAAAAGCATGGGAACCCAGGTAGTCACCGCCGTCAAAGCCGCTCTCAACTGGTTGATTGACCCGCCACGCGAATTATGGAAACGCGCCGTCAACCTGAGCCGGGGCATCCAGGACATCAACGTGGCTCAGGCGCAGGCGCTGATCCAGCAAGGGGCGTTTGTGCTGGATGTGCGTGAACCAGATGAATTTGAAGCGGGTCATGTACCCGCCTCCACCCTGATTCCACTGGGGCAGCTGGCAGACCGTGTGGCTGAACTGGATTCGCAACGCACCCACAAGATTGTGGTGATCTGCCATGGCGGCAAACGCTCGGCCACCGCCTGCGGGCAATTGGCCGAGTTGGGTTTTGGCTGCACCTACAACATCGCCGGAGGCATCCTGGCCTGGAGAAAAGCGAAATTGCCAGTGGTCCGCTGAGGACGCCCCGGCATAAGCGGCTCGGGTCAGGCGGCTTTGGCGCGGGAGCGCCAGGCGCCCGCCAGCACAAACAGGCCCGGCACCAGAATCATCGCCCAGATGATCTTGTCCAGATGCAACTTGACCCAGGGGATGTTGCCAAAGAAGTAACCCACGGTGACGATGCCGCCCACCCACAGCGTGCCGCCCAACACGTCAAAAAAGGTGAAGCGGCTGCGAGTCATCTGCGCCACCCCGGCGACAAAGGGCGCAAAGGTGCGCAAAAACGGCATAAAACGCGCCGCCACAATGGTGATGCCGCCGTACTTTTCGTAAAACGCGTGGGCCTGGTTGAAGGCTTTTTTGTTGAACCAACGCGAGTCTTCCCAGCCAAACACCTTGGGGCCAAAGTAGCGGCCAATGGTGTAGTTGGACTGGTTGCCCAGAATCGCCGCAGCCAGCAGCAACGCCACCGTCAGCGGGTAACTCATCAGACCCACACCACACATGGCGCCCACCACAAACAGCAGTGAGTCGCCCGGCAAAAATGGCATGACCACCACACCGGTTTCGACAAAAATGATCAGGAACAGCAGCGCGTAGACCCAGGCGCCATAGGTTTGCACAAACACTTCGAGGTGTTTGTCCACGTGCAAGATGAAATCAACCAGGGTCAAGAGAATGTCCATGAGGCCGGATTATCCCTGCCAAAAGCACCCCACCCGGCCCAGGCAGCTTGCAAATCCCCAGCCCGCAGCCTGACAAGACCGAAGCGGACCCAGCCCCTAAAATCTTTGGGTGAACACCCCTCTTCTGCCCCCCCGCCGCCCGATCCGTGAACTGCCCGACGAACTCATCAGCCAGATAGCTGCTGGCGAGGTGGTGGAACGCCCCGCCTCGGTGGTGCGTGAGCTGGTGGACAACGCGCTGGACGCCGGTGCCAGCCAGATCACGGTGCGGCTGCTGGCCGGTGGGGTGCGGCTGATCAGCGTGGAAGACGACGGCAGCGGCATCCTGCCTGATGAGTTGCCGATTGCCCTCAAACGCCACGCCACCAGCAAAATCGGCAGCCTGGCCGACCTGGAGTCGGTGGGCACCATGGGCTTTCGGGGCGAGGCCCTGGCTGCCATCAATTCAATAGCGGACTGCGCAATCCTGTCAAGGGCTAGCGGCCAAAATCACGCCTACCTTCTGGAAGGCCAGACCGGCGAACTCAAACCGGTGGCACGTGCAGTGGGCACCACGGTCGAGGTCAAAGAGCTGTTCTTCAGTACACCAGCGCGGCGCAAGTTCCTCAAAACCGATGCCACCGAACTGGCGCATTGTGTGGAGGCGGTGCGCCGCCACGCGCTGGCCCGCCCCGATGTTGGTTTTGCCATCTGGCACGAGGGCAAACTGGTCGAGCAATGGCGCCGCTGTGGTGCGCCCGACAGCTTGCCCGCGCTGGAGCAGCGCCTGGCCGATGTGCTGGGCAGCGACTTTGTGGAGCAGTCGGTGTGGGTCGACTACGCCAGCAGCGCCCAAGCCGACTACGCGCCACGTATCAAGGTCTGGGGCCGCGCCGGTGTGCCCGATGCCGCACGCTCTAGAGCCGACCAGCAGTTTTGTTACGTCAACGGCCGTTTTGTGCGCGACAAGGTGGTGACCCACGCTGCCCGCAGCGCCTACGAAGACGTGTTGCACGGCCACCGCCAGCCGGTGTATGCGCTCTACATCACGATGGACCCGACCCGCGTGGACGTGAATGTGCACCCGACCAAGATCGAGGTGCGATTCCGCGACAGCCGCGACGTGCACCAGGCGGTGCGCCGCGCGGTGGACAGTGCGCTGGCAGCGCCGCGTGCCGGGCAGGCCGGAGGCAGTGAAGCGGCACCAGCAGCGTGGTTGCAGCCAGCGGCTCAGCCGCCCATCGACTCGGCACCTGCCCCAGGTAATTATGTGTCAAATCAGCCTCCAGCCCTTATGCCACAAGGGCAGAAAGCTATGCATTTTGAGTCACCCGTGGGTCACCGTGTGAGCGACCTAGGCGCGCTGTGGGGCCGCCCGGCAGATGCGGCGCCGCTCAGCAGCAATGCCGCCCCGGCCGACAGCACATGGCCAAGAACCGCCAGCGCCGACCGCATCTCCACGCAGCCCGCCGCAACACTTGCGCCCGCCACCTCGGATCACAGTGCCACGGAAGCCCCCATCTGGCCGCTGGGCCGCGCGCTGGCACAGTTGCAAGGGGTCTACATCCTGGCCGAAAACACCCAGGGCCTGGTGCTGGTGGACATGCATGCGGCACACGAACGTATCGTCTACGAACGCCTCAAAAACCAGTTCGCCAGCCAGACGCCCGACAACACCACGCCCCGGCTATCGAGTCAGCCGCTGCTGATCCCCGCCACCTTTGCCGCCACCCCCACCGAAGTCGCCACCGCCGAGTTACATGCCAGCACGCTGGACACACTGGGCCTGGAAATCACCCCGTTTTCTGCCAAAACCCTGGCGGTGCGCGCGGTGCCGACCACGCTGGCGCAGGGTGACGCGGTGGAGCTGGCGCGCAGTGTGTTGGCTGAACTGAGCCAGCACGAGGCCAGCGGTGTCATCCAACGCGCCCACAACGAGCTGCTGGCCACCATGGCCTGCCACGGCGCGGTGCGCGCTAACCGCCGCCTCACCCTCGAAGAAATGAACGCCCTGCTGCGACAGATGGAAGCCACCGAGCGCAGCGACCAGTGCAACCACGGCCGCCCCACCTGGCGCCAGATCAGCATGCGCGAACTCGACGCGCTGTTTTTGCGCGGGCGCTGAGGCCCTCAAGCGACTTTTCGCCATAGGTGCGACGCTGCACCTGCCCAACAAAACCGCGCGTCAACGGCTGCCCTGCGCAGCCCTTGCTTCTGAGGCGCCAGGCATCCCATCCGGTGTCTGCTTTGCGGGGCTCTGAACACCTGCTACGGGCCTGCCCTGCCCACACCCACGTTGAAGTCTTGCCATCACTGCAACCCAGCCAAGGCTTCTCTGACATCAAAAATGAAAATAAATTATCTATATACTCTCCAATTGTGAAAATTATTTAACATATCGATCACAAACAACGCAAGGTCCAAATGGCAACATTTCCCGGCAACCCATCGATGGCTCAGCGCATCACACGTGCACTACCCAGCCTCAGCCGCGCGCACCAGCAGGTGGCGGAGTACGTGCTGGCGCACCCCTTGCAGGTGGCCACCATGCCGATCGACGAGCTGGCTGCCACCGCAGGTGTGTCGCTGGCCACCGCCAACCGGTTTGCCCGGGCACTGGAGTTCGAGGGTTATGCCCAGTTCCGGGCAGCTTTGGTGTTGGGCTTTGAAGCCACCCTGGCGCCGGTGGAAAAACTGCGCAGCAAGCTGGAACGTCCCGCCAGCGTGGCCGACGTCTTTGACAGCGCCCTGACCGACATGACGCGCAATCTGGAAGCCACCCGTCAGGCCCTGGACCCCATCAGCTGCCAGCAAGCGGTGCACGCCATCCTCACGGCCCAGCGCATCTACATCATTGGTTTTGGCAGCAGCAGCTGGCTCGGCGGCCTGCTGCAGCGCCAGCTGGACATCCACTGCGAAAACGTGCAACTGCTGGCCAGCATCGAAAGTTCATCGTATGGCGCACGGATGCTGTCGCGTCTGCGGCCACAAGACCTGGTGATTGCGATCGCCTTTCCGCGCTACTTTTCAGACACCGTGCTGCTGGCCAGCCGCGCCCGCGAGGCGGGCATCCCGGTGCTGGCGCTGACCGACAGCCCCGCCTCACCGCTGGCCCCTCTGGCCACGGTGGCGCTCTATGCCCAAGCCGATAGCCAGTACTTTGCCAACTCCGAAGTCAGTGTGCTGGCCCTGATCGAAGCCCTCAGCAGTGCGGTATCGCACTCCGCCAAAGGGTCCTTGCAGGCCGCCACGCGACTGGCCGAATCGGTGCTGCCCTGGCTGGAGGGCCAGCACGCCAGCCGTTTACGCCCGGTCGACAAAACAACGACACGCCCCCCCAAAAAAACCTCGCCCAAAACGCCCAAATGACCAGCACCTCGACCACCCCTGTCATCGCCATCCACGGTGGTGCCGGCACCCTCAGCCGCAGCCACATCAGCCCCGAGCAAGAGGCCAACTACCACAGCGCCCTCAACACCATCCTGCGCGCAGCACAACAGCTGCTGGCCAACGGTGGCAGTGCGCTGGATGCGGTCAGCCTGGCGGTGGAGATGCTCGAGGACTGCCCCCTGTTCAATGCAGGACTGGGCGCTGTGTTCACCCGCGACGCCACCCATGAACTGGACGCTGCGGTGATGAACGGCGCGGACCTGCGTGCCGGGGCAGTCGCCGGTGTGAGCCACATCCGCCGCCCGGTGCGGGCCGCCCGCGCCGTGATGGAACACAGTGAGCATGTGCTGCTGATCGGTGCAGGCGCCGAGCAGTTCGCCCAGGACTGCGGCCTGGAGCTGGTGGCACCGGACTTCTTTTCAACCGAATCCCGGCTGGCGCAGTTGCGTCTGGCCCAGGCCAGCCAGCAAACCGTGCTCGACCACGATGGTGCATCTGCCATGAGCTTCAAGGCCCCGGCGACGCCGCTGGACGAGTCCCGCAAGTTCGGCACCGTGGGCGCGGTGGCCTGTGATGCCCAGGGGAATCTGGCAGCGGCCACCTCCACCGGCGGCATGACCAACAAACGCCCGGGCCGGGTCGGTGACACACCGCTGATTGGCGCGGGCACCTACGCCGACAACCGCACGGCCGCAGTCTCCTGCACTGGCACCGGTGAAATGTTCATCCGCACCGCCACCGCCTACGACGTCTGCGCCCGCATGGCCTATGGTGGCCAGTCACTGCAGGAAGCAACCGAGCAGGTGGTGATGCAGTCCTTGCCAGCCCTGGCCGGCAAGGGTGGCCTGATCGCCGTGGACGCCCAGGGCAACCTGAGTCTTTCTTTCAACACCGAAGGCATGTACCGGGGTTACGCCCGCGTCGGGGAAACACCACACACAGCGATCTTCCGCTGAGTCCGTTTTTTCCCTACCGCCACCACCTTGCGCACCATGCAATCCACCGTCACCGAAACCTCCTCCCGCTCCCTGATCCTGTCCGCCAACCGGGTCGTGGATGTCCAGAATTTGTCCGTCCGCTTCACCACCTCGGAACGCACCGTGGATGCGGTACGTGACCTGTCCTTTCATGTTGACCGGGGTGAAACTCTGGCCATTGTGGGTGAGTCGGGGTCCGGCAAGTCGGTGACGTCTTTGGCTCTGATGCGCCTGATCGAGCATGGCGGCGGCCGCATCCTCAACGGCAAGATGCTGTTTCGCCAGCGCCGCGGTGAGGTGCTGGACCTGGCCCAGGCCCGTGACAGCACCATGCGCGACCTGCGCGGCGCCGAAATCGCGATGATTTTTCAGGAGCCGATGACCTCGCTCAACCCGGTGTTCACCGCCGGTGAGCAGATTGCCGAGTCGATCCGCATCCACCAGGGCAAAAGTGCGACCGACGCACGCGCTGAGGCTTTGCGCATGCTCGACGTGGTGCGTATCCCCGAGGCCCGCAATGTCTTGGACCGTTATCCGCACCAGCTCTCCGGGGGCATGCGCCAGCGCGTCATGATTGCCATGGCGCTGTCGTGCAAACCCTCTCTGCTGATCGCTGACGAGCCGACCACCGCGCTGGATGTGACCATCCAGGCGCAAATCCTGCAACTCATCCGCTCCCTACAGAACGACATGAACATGGGCGTGGTGTTCATCACCCACGATATGGGCGTGGTCGCCGAGGTGGCCGACCGGGTGCTGGTGATGTACCGTGGTGAAAAGGTCGAGGAAGGGGTCTCCGAGGCTCTCTTTGCAGCGCCACAACATGTCTATACCCGTGCCCTGCTCAAGGCCGTGCCCCGCCTGGGAGCGATGCAAGGCAGCGACTTGCCGCTCAAATTTGACCTGCTGCTCACCGACGGACAAGCCCAGAGTGCTTCGGCACAGCCGCAAGACACGGTCCAGCACGACGCACCACCGATCCTGCGTGTGAAGGATCTGGTGACACGTTTTGACATCCGCAGCGGTTTGCTGAGCCGGGTCACCCGGCGCGTCCATGCGGTGGAGCAGGTCAGTTTTGATTTGCACCCCGGCGAGACACTGGCCCTGGTCGGCGAGTCCGGTTGCGGCAAGTCCACCACGGGACGCTCCTTGTTGCGCCTGGTCGAGAGCCAGAGTGGGGTGATGGAGTTCGGTGGCCAGAACATCCGCGAACTGCCCAACAGCACGCTGCAAGGTTTGCGCCGCAACATCCAGTTTATTTTTCAGGACCCCTTTGCCTCGCTCGACCCACGCGTCACTGTGGGTTTTTCCATCATGGAGCCGCTGCTGGTCCACAAAATCGCCCAGGGCAGTGAAGCCCAGGCACGTGTGGCCTGGCTGCTGGAGAAAGTCGGGCTGTCAGCCGAACATGCCCAGCGTTACCCGCATGAGTTCTCAGGCGGCCAGCGCCAGCGCATTGCCATTGCCCGGGCACTGGCCCTGAACCCCAAGGTGGTGATCGCCGACGAAGCGGTGTCGGCACTGGATGTCTCGATCCAGGCACAAATCGTCAATCTGATGCTGGACCTGCAGCGTGAACTGGGTATTGCCTACCTGTTCATCTCGCATGACATGGCGGTGGTCGAGCGCGTCAGCCACCGCGTCGCGGTGATGTATCTGGGTCAGATCGTCGAGATCGGGCCACGCCGGGCGATCTTCGAGAACCCGCAGCATCCCTACACACGCAAATTGATGGCGGCGGTGCCGGTGGCAGACCCGACCCGGCGCAACCGCGAGCGCGCGCTGCTGTCGGACGAGATTCCAAGCCCGGTGCGCGCGGTCGGCGACGAGCCGCAGCTGGCTCCTTTGGCTGAAGTTGGTCCTGGCCACTTTGTCGCCCAGCACCGCATCAGCCACCTTTACTGAACCCGATTCCCTCAACCACCAAGGAACTACCCCCATGACTAATGCGAAAACATTCGAGTTGCGCCAGCCGCTGGCAGCCAGCCTGCTGGCGCTCCTGAGCCTGACCGCTGCCGGCTCGGCCCTGGCCGCCACCGACGTGGTGCTGGCCATTGGCGGCCAGCCCGAGACGCTGGACC
Source organism: Rhodoferax fermentans (assembly GCF_002017865.1). NCBI lineage: Bacteria > Pseudomonadati > Pseudomonadota > Betaproteobacteria > Burkholderiales > Comamonadaceae > Rhodoferax > Rhodoferax fermentans. The sequence continues at coordinate 3,527,758 of NZ_MTJN01000002.1, forward strand.
CTTACAACACCAACACCACGCTGACGACCGCCGTCACCAAGTCCTTCTACCAAGGCTTGTTCGAATTTGACAAAGACCTCAAAGTGCGCAATGTGCTGGCGGAGAGTTATGCCATCTCGAAAGACGGCCTGACCTACACCTTCAAACTGCGCGAAGGTGTCAAGTTCCATGACGGCACACCTTTCAACGCCGAAGCGGTCAAGGCGACCCTGGACCGTGTCACCAACCCGGACAACAAGCTGGCCCGCTACAACCAGTTCAACCGCATCACCAAGGTTGAAGTCGTGTCGCCCTATTCGGTGCGTATTACTTTGAAGGAGCCCTTTGGCCCCTTCATCAACTCATTGGCACACGCCTCTGCGGCCATGATGTCGCCCACGGCGCTCAAAAAATACGGCAACCAGGACATCGCTTTCCACCCGGTCGGCACCGGCCCCTTTACCTTTGAAGAGTGGAAACAGACCGACTTCGTCAAGGTCAAGAAATTCGATGGCTACTGGAAAAAGGGCTACCCCAAGGTCGACAGCATCACCTGGAAACCGGTGCTGGAGAACAACACCCGCGCCGCCATGCTGCAAACTGGCGAAACCGACTTTGCCTACCCCTTGCCTTACGAGCAGGCAGCTACGCTCGAGAGCAATGCCAAGCTCAAAGTGACCAGTGGCCCGTCGATCATCGTGCGTTACATCAGCTTCAACACGCTGCAAAAGCCGTTCGACAACCTCAAGGTGCGCCAGGCCATCAACTACGCCATCAACAAGGAAGCCCTGGCCAAGGTGGCTTTTGGTGGCTACGCCGTTCCCGCAGAAGGTGTGGTACCTCAAGGTGTGCTCTACGCTCACAAAATGCCTGCCTGGCCGTATGACCCGGCCAAGGCGCGCCAGTTGCTCAAAGACGCCGGTTACCCGAATGGCTTTGAGTCGGTGCTGTGGGGTGCTTACACCACCACCACCTCACAGAAAACCATCCAGTTTGTGCAGCAACAACTGGCACAGGTTGGCATCAAACTCTCGGTGCAAGCGCTGGAGCCCGGCCAACGCACCGAATGGGTCCAGACCGCACCCGACGCCAAGACCGCCAAGGTTCGCATGTACTACGCAGGCTGGTCCTCATCAACGGGTGAAGCTGACTGGGCGCTGCGTCCTTTGCTGGCCACAGAAGCCTGGCCGCCCAAGCTCAACAACACGGCCTACTACAGCAATGCGGTTGTAGATGGCGCCATTGCCAAAGCGTTGACATCCACCAACGACAAGGAAAAGGCACAGCTCTACCGCGAAGCTCAAGAACAGATCATGAAAGACCTGCCCTGGGCACCGCTGGTGACGGAGAAGAACCTCTATGCCACCAGCAAACGTCTCTCGGGTGTGTTTGTGATGCCTGACGGCAACATCAACGCCGACGAGATCTCGGTCGCTGAGTAACTGCTTGCCTGAAACGCGCGCCGACCGGTGTCGGCGCGCCAACCCTGACTGGTTTTCGCCAACATGTTGAATTATTTTCTGAAACGGCTGCTGGGTCTGGTGCCCACGCTGCTGATCGTCGCCGTGCTGGTGTTCCTGTTTGTGCACATGCTGCCCGGTGATCCCGCCCGGTTGGCGGCAGGTCAGGATGCGGATGAACAAACGGTTGAGCTGGTCCGCCAGGAGCTTGGGCTGGACCGCCCTCTGCATGAGCAATTTGTCCACTACTTCAGCCGTATGCTGCAAGGGGACTTTGGCACCTCGATCCGCACCCGCCGACCGGTATCCACCGAAATTGCCGAGCGTTTTGCACCGACCTTGCTGCTGACCATCACCAGCATGGCCTGGGCCGTTGTTTTTGGCATGAGCATCGGTGTGATGTCGGCGGTGTTCCGCAACCAATGGCCAGACCGCCTGGGCATGACCATTGCCGTGTCAGGCATCTCGTTTCCGGCCTTTGCGCTGGGCATGTTGCTGATGCAGGTGTTCTCGGTCTATCTGGGCTGGTTGCCTACGGTGGGCGCTGACAGCTGGAAACATTACATCCTGCCCTCATTGACCCTGGGTGCCGCCGTGGCGGCGGTGATGGCCCGCTTCACCCGGGCGTCCTTCGTCGAGGTGATCCAGGAAGATTTTGTGCGTACCGCACGCGCCAAGGGTGTGAGTGAACGTGTGGTGATCGCCAAGCACTGCCTGCGCAACGCACTGATCCCGGTCGTCACCATGATGGGTTTGCAGTTCGGCTTCTTGCTGGGCGGCTCGATCGTGGTCGAGGCGGTTTTCAACTGGCCCGGCCTCGGGCGCCTGCTGGTTGACTCGGTCACCCAACGCGATTACCCGGTGATCCAGACCCTGGTGTTGCTGTTTTCACTTGAATTCATTCTGATCAATCTGATCGTGGACCTGCTCTATGGCTTCATCAATCCCACCATCCGCTACAAGTGAATCTGCCATGAGTACAACCCCTGTCGCCGCCAACCAACACCAAGCCGCCGAGCGCGTGCGCACACCCTGGAGCGAGTTCTGGCGCAAATTCCGCAGCCAGCATGTGGCCCTGGTGGCCCTGGTGTTTGTGGGTCTGTTGCTGCTGCTGGCGTTGTTGGCGCCCTACATCGCTCCTTACGACGCCGAGAATTTCTTTGACTATGACCGACTCAACCAGGGCCCATCCTGGCAGCATCTGCTGGGGGTGGATCCGCTGGGTCGTGACATCTTCAGCCGCATTCTCGTGGGTGCACGTATCTCCTTGGCCACTGGTTTTCTGTCGGTTGCCATCGGTGGACTGATCGGCACCACCTTGGGCCTGCTGGCAGGTTATTACGAGGGCTGGTGGGACCGCATCGTGATGCGCATCTCCGACGTCTTGTTTGCCTTTCCTGGCATCCTGCTGGCACTTGGTGTGGTGGCGATCCTGGGCAGCAGCATGATCAACGTGGTGGTGGCAGTGTCGGTATTCAGTGTGCCGGCTTTTGCACGTCTGGTGCGCGGCAATACCCTCACGCTCAAACATATGACCTATGTCGAGGCGGTACGCAGCGTCGGAGCCTCCGACTGGACCATCATCGTGCGCCACATCCTGCCCGGCACCATTTCCTCCATCGTGGTCTACTTCACCATGCGACTGGGCACCTCCATCATCACGGCAGCGAGCCTGTCCTTTCTGGGCATGGGTGCACAGCCGCCAACCCCCGAATGGGGTGCCATGCTCAACGAAGCCCGTGCTGACATGGTGAACGCGCCCCACGTTGCACTGTTCCCCAGCCTGGCCATTTTCCTGACGGTGCTGGCCTTCAATTTGCTCGGTGACGGACTGCGCGATGCGCTGGATCCGAAGATTGATCGCAAGTGAGTGACCTCCAGCATAAAGCCCTTGCCGTGAGCGACTCCAACCATTTGCCAACCATTGGCCAGCTGCCCTCTGGTCCACGCAATGCCATCAGCGACGTGGCCGGTGTCACCGTCGGTCATTGCACGCTGGCCGAGGGCCCGGTGCAGACCGGTGTCACCGTGGTCAAGCCACACAGCGGCAACCTCTTTTTGGACCGGGTGCCCGCTGCGGCCGCCGTGCTCAATGGCTTTGGCAAAAGCATCGGCCTGGTGCAGATCGAAGAGCTTGGTCTGCTTGAAACCCCGATCGCGCTGACCAACACCTTCTCGGTGGCGGCTGTGGCGCAAGCCCAGATTCGCCAGTGTGTGGCCGCCAACCCGGAAACTGGACGCAGCCTGCCCACGGTCAACCCGCTGGTGTTCGAATGCAACGACGGTTTCCTCAATGACATCCAGCGCATGGCCATCACCGAGCAGCATTACTTCGCGGCCTGTGACGCGGCTCAAGTCAATGTGGCCCAAGGTGCCATCGGTGCCGGTCGCGGCATGTCCTGTTTTGGTCTCAAAGGCGGCATTGGCACCGCTTCGCGCTGCTGCGACGGGTACACCGTGGGCGCCCTGGTACTGGCCAATTACGGCCAGTTGCACCAACTGATTCTGGCCGGAGAGGCGCTTGGCCCGCTGCTGGCCGAGCGTCTGGCCCAGATCAATGAGCCGGAAAAAGGCTCCATCATTTTGCTGCTCGCCACCGATGCACCACTGGATGCCCGCCAACTGCGTCGATTGGCTTTGCGCGCAGGCGTGGGACTCGCCCGCACCGGCTCGGTGTTTGGCCATGGCAGCGGCGACATCGCGCTGGCTTTCTCCACCGCCTACACCGTCCCGCAGGAGGCGCAACAAGCCATGCCAGCCGGGGCCATGCTGCATGACGCCCGACTCGACCCGCTGTTCCAAGCCGCAGCGGACAGCACCGAACAAGCCATCATCCACGCCTTGTGGCATGCCAGCAGCGTGATCGGGCGCGATGGCCACCAACGGCACGCGCTGGCTGACTTGCTGCCAGAACAGACAGTGCCATCACTTCATCACGTCAACCATGAAAATTCTGATCTCCACTGACATCGAAGGCGTCGCAGGCGTCTTCCACACCGAACAAACACGTGCCGGCAACGGCGAGTACGAGCGTGCGAGACGACTGATGACCGACGAAGCCAATGCGGCCATCGCTGGCGCATTTGACGGTGGAGCCAGCGAAGTTCTGGTCAACGACTCACATGGCAGTTTTCGCAACCTGCTGCCCGATCTGCTGGACCCACGGGCCCAAGTGGTTCAGGGCAAACCACGCTACCTGAGCATGGTGGCCGGTGTTGAACAAGGCGTTGATGCACTGTGCATGATCGGTTACCACTCGCGTGCCCAAGGCCGCGGCATCCTGGCCCACACCATCAACAGCTTTGCCTTTGCACGGGTAAGCCTCAATGGCCAGGAAATGGGTGAAGCTGGCATCTATGGTGCACTGGCGGGTGAATACGGTGTGCCCGTGGCCATGGCCAGCGGAGACGATGTGTTTATTGAAGAACAGCGCGCGCTGTTCCCACAAACCGTCTTCGTCCAGACCAAACGTGCCTACGGTCAATACAGTGGCACCAGCCTGTCGCCAGCCCAGTCTTGCCAGGCCATTCGCAGTGGGGTTGCCAGCGCACTGGCGCGACAAGCAAGTCTGCAGCCACTGGTGCTGACCGGTCCTATCACCGTGCAGATCCAGACCACCACCCCAGCCATGGCCGACCTGTTTGGCCAATGGCCCAGCCTGCGGCGCCTGCAATCTGATGAGATTGCTTTTGATGCACCCAGTGTCGAAGCAGCGGTGCGCATGATCAACTCTCTGTCGGCGATGTCGACCATGCTGCGATGATGGCCGCAGCACAACTTCATACCCGTCCCGTCGGCATCATCGGGGGGATGGGCCCGGCGGCTGGCGCAGATTTTGTCCGCTTGTTTGTCAACGCCTGCAACGCCTATCTGACCCGAACCGGGTTCAAAGTGGTTGACCAGGCGTACCCGGAACACTGGCTGGTTCAGGTGCCGGTGCCCGACCGGACCGAAGCCTTGTGCAACGGCCACGACGCGCCCTTGCCAGCCCTGCAAAATGCCGTTGAGCGTCTCCAGACTTGTGGTGCCAACACCGTGGCCATCGCCTGCAACACGGCCCATGCCTGGCACACCAAATTGCAGCAAAACCACCCCCGCGTGGAGCTGCTGCATGTGGCACGTGAAGTGGCACGCCAACTCAAGAACACGGGCGTAAAAGAGGTCGGCCTGATGGCCACCCAAGGCACCTACCGAACCGCTCTCTATGACACGGCCTTGTCACAAGCGGGCATCGTGTGCCACTGCCCGCTGGACAACGAGCGCGAAACCCTGATGCGCGGCATCTACCAAGGTGTCAAAACCGGTGATCTGGCTTACGCAAGGGCTTGTTTTGTCAACGTGGCGCAGCGCTTGCAATCGCGCCACGGCGATCTGACCCTGATCATGGGTTGCACCGAGATCCCCTTGGCCCTGGAAGACGCCCCAGAAGCCAGCCATTGGCGCTTGCTGAACCCGGCCCAAGTTCTGGCTCAAGCATTGGCTGAGCGCGCTTACAACTGAGTGAGCCGCAAGCTGCTGGGACACCAGGTGCAGCCGCCAGCCAACTTGCTGACCCGAGCTTTCAGGCCGGTCATCAACACCACCCTGCCCCAAAACCCTCCCTATCAGGTGCTTTGCACCTAGGTGTTTTTACCTAGATTGGCAGAATTTCAAGGGTTTCCCCTAGTAAGCAAACGATTGCGCAAACGTTTGCGGCCGTAGAATTTGCTTCGAAGATGTCAAAACTGCATGTATCTCTCCATGTGTCGTCTTCACCCGGTCGGTGACCGATTGCCAGTTACAACTTATAGGAGCACCTCTCATGAAATTTACCCGTCGCGCAGTACAAACGAGCATTGCTATTGGTTTGTTGGGTGGACTGTTTGCCTCACCCGTCTTGGCACAAGACAAACCCAAAGTGGCGCTGGTCATGAAGTCATTGGCCAACGAATTCTTCCGCACCATGGAAGACGGGGCCAAGGCCCACAACAAGGACAACGCTGGCAAGTACACCCTGGTCTCCAACGGCATCAAGAACGAGACCGACACCGCCGCCCAGATTCGCATGGTCGAGCAGATGGTTGCCCAAAAGGCCAATGCCATCGTGATTGCCCCGGCCGACTCCAAAGCCCTGGTGCCGGTGCTCAAAACCGCCATCGACCAAGGCATTCTGGTCGTCAACATTGACAACAAACTCGATGCCGATGCACAAAAAGAAAAAGGCATCCAGATCCCGTTTGCTGGCCCAGACAATCGCGCGGGCGCCAAGCTGGTGGGTGATTACCTGGCCAAGACCCTCAAGTCAGGTGACAAGGTCGGCATCATTGAAGGGGTCTCCACCACCTTCAACGCCCAACAGCGCACTCTGGGTTTTCAGGACGCGATGAAGGCTGCCGGTGTGACTGTGGTCGGGGTGCAGTCGGGCAACTGGGAAATTGACAAAGGCAACGTGGTGGCATCCGGCATGCTGCGTGAACACCCTGATCTGAAGGCCCTGCTGGCTGGCAATGACAACATGGCTCTCGGTGCGGTGGCTGCCGTCAAGGCCGCTGGCAAAACCGGCCAGGTGATGGTGGTGGGTTACGACAACATCAATGCCGTCAAACCCATGCTCAAGGATGGCCGCATGCTGGCCACGGCCGATCAGTACGGCGCCAAACAGGCGGTGTTCGGTATCGAAATCGCTTTGAAAGCGCTGGCCGAGAAGAAAAAACAATCGGAAATGCCTGCTGCCATCCAGACCGATGTGGTGTTGGTGACCAAAGACAGCAAGTGATCCTGGTCAAGCTGTGACCGTGGCACAGGCCAAGCCGCCCGTGGGCAAGACCACGGGCAGCGCTCTGGCCTGTCCACGGTGTGCCACAGCCAACGCCACGCTGCACAACAACCTCTCGCAACTTTGACATCCACACAGGCCAAGCCATGCCGCCTTCCAACGCCATCCCTGAACCCGTTCTGACGATCCAGGACGTGGGCAAAACCTACGTCACTCCAGTCTTGCAAGGGGTGAGTCTGAATTTGTTTCCTGGCGAGGTGTTGGCCCTGACCGGTGAAAACGGTGCCGGCAAAAGCACCCTGGCCAAGATCATTTGCGGGCTCGAACCGGCCAGCCAAGGCAAGATGACACTCGCTGGCCAAGAGTTTGCCCCCAGTTCCCGGCGTCATGCCGAAAGTCTGGGTGTGCGCATGGTGATGCAGGAGCTCAGCCTGATCCCGACCCTGACGGTGGCCGAAAACCTGCTGCTGGTGGACATTCCCAACCGGGGCCGGTGGCAGGCCAACTGGATTGAGCGCGATCGCCTCAATGCTCTGGCGACACAACAACTGGCCAAAGTCGGCATGCAGGCGATTGACCCCAACACCCTGGTGTCAGAACTGGGCATTGGCCAACAACAGATGGTGGAAATCGCCCGCAACCTGCAGGACGACACCCGTGTGCTGATTCTGGATGAACCCACGGCCATGCTCACACCGAGTGAGACCCACCACCTGTTTGAACAGATCGCGCGACTCCAGTCCCAGGGTGTGGCCATCATTTATGTGTCGCATCGGCTCGAAGAGTTAAAAGCCATTGCCGATACCCTGGTGGTCTTGCGCGACGGCAAACTCGTTCAGGTCTGCCCGATCAACAGCGTCACCGAGGACGACATCGTTCAGCTGATGGTGGGGCACGCCGTTTCCCAAGATCTGGACCGGCCACGTCGACCACGCGGCAACTTGCTGCTCCGTGCCGAACACATCGGCCGGGGCCGTTTGGTGAAGGACATCAGCCTTGATCTGTATGCCGGCGAGGTCTTGGGGCTGGCGGGCCTGGTGGGCAGCGGACGCACTGAAGTTGTGCGGCTGTTGTTCGGCGCCGACCAGAACGAACATGGTGAGATCACGGTGTATGAGAACGCACCCGGACAACCGGTGCGGGCCAAGGTCAAAAAGTGGGCAGCCCCGCTGGCGGCGATTGCCGCTGGTATTGGTCTGATCACCGAGGACCGCAAATCGCAGGGTTTGCTGCTGGGCCAGCCGATTCGGATCAACACCACCTTGAGTGACGTGGGTTCCGTGTCCAAAGCAGGCTGGCTGCAACGCGCCCGCGAAGTCAACATCGTCAAAGCCTTGATTGACCGGCTGTCGGTACGCTGCAACTCCATGGAGCAAGCTGTGGGCACCCTGAGTGGTGGCAACCAGCAAAAGGTGATTGTGTCGCGCTGGCTGCACCGCAACTGCGATGTGCTGTTGCTCGACGAACCCACACGGGGTGTGGACGTGGGTGCACGGGCGGACATTTACGCCGAGCTGGAGCAGATGGCCCAGTCCGGCAAGGCCTTGCTCATGGTGTCGAGTGATCTGCGTGAACTGATGCAGATGGCCGACCGCATTGGTGTCATGAGCAACGGCAAGCTGATCAAAATTTTCGAGCGGGGGCAGTGGACGGAAAAGTCCTTGCTGGCCGCCGCTTTCAACGATACCCATCAACCCGTGGCGCCGGTGGCGGCCTGAACCCAGCGCCCCTGTGCACCACTTTCACGATCCTCTGTTATGACCACATCCATCCAACACAAGACCGCTGGCGCCGCGCGCAGCCAACTGGGCACCTACCTGGGACTCGCAGCGGTCCTGCTGGGCATGGTGATCTTTTTTGGCAGTTTGAGCGAGTACTTTTTCAGCGCCGCCACCTTCCTGGCCATTGCCAATGAAATCCCGGCCCTGCTGGTGATGTCGGTGGGCATGACCTTTGTGCTGATCATCGCCGGGATCGACCTGTCGGTCGGCTCGGTCTTGGCGCTGTCTGCCGCAGCCGCGGCCAACGCCATCCTGCAGTGGCATTGGGGCAGTGTCTCGGCGGCCTTGCTCGGCCTGGTGGTTGGTTTGGCCTGTGGCGCCTTCACCGGCTGGATCTCCGTGGCCTGGCGACTGCCCTCCTTCATCGTTTCTCTGGGCATGCTGGAGGCCGTGCGGGGTGGCGCCTATGTGTTGACCGACTCGCGCACCCAGTATGTGGGCAACGCCATGGCTGGCTTGGCCGTGCCTTGGGTGGCCGGTATTTCCAGCGCGTTTTTCATCGCGGTGGTGCTGGTGTTTGTGGCCCAAGTGGTGCTCACCAAAACCGTGTTTGGCCGTTATGTGGTGGGCATTGGCACCAATGAAGAAGCCATGCGTCTGGCCGGCATCAACCCCAGCCCGATCCGTATTGCGGTGTTTGCGGCCACCGGTTTGCTGGCTGGCTTGGCTGGCTTGATGCAGTCGGCCCGGTTGGAGGCAGCCGACCCGAATTCGGGCACCGGCATTGAGCTGCAGGTGATTGCGGCGGTGGTGATTGGCGGCACCAGCCTGATGGGTGGCCGGGGTTCGGTGATCAACACCTTTTTTGGCGTGCTGATCATTGCGGTGCTGGAGGCTGGCCTGGCGCAGATCGGTGTCAGTGACCCGAGCAAACGTATCATCACAGGGTGTGTGATTGTGATCGCGGTGATCATCGACACCTTGCGCCAGAAACGCGGCGCTGCCGCCTAGAACCTATTTTTTTCGCCGATGGCCTCCATCAAAGACGTTGCCCTCAGAGCCCGGGTGTCCACCACCACGGTCTCCCATGTGGTGAACCGCACCCGCTTTGTCAGTGACCCGGTGCGCCACGAGGTGGAGGCTGCCATTCGCGAACTGAACTATGTGCCCAGCGCGGTGGCACGCAGCCTCAAGAGCAACTCCACCAAAACCATTGGCATGTTGATCCCCAACTGCTCCAACCCGTACTTCGCCGAGATTGTGCGCAGTGTGGAGGACCATTGTTTTGGCGCGGGTTACACCCTGATCTTGTGCAACACCGATGACGAACCACACCGTCAGAGTGCCTATCTGCAGGCCCTGACCGAGAAGCGCATCGACGGCATGATCATCATCTCTACCGGGGAAGGCCAGGACTTTCAACGCATGCTGCACGGCCTGCCCATCCCCATGGTGCTGTTGGACCGCGAAATTGACGAGGTCAACTGTGATCTGGTGGAGACTGCCCATTTGCAGGGCGGTCTGATGGCCACCGAACACTTGATTGGCCTGGGGCACCAACGCATCGCCTGCCTGGCCGGCCCCGCCAACCTGAACTCCAGCGCCCAGCGCATCGAGGGTTGGCGCAGCGCCTTGGCCAAGGCCGGTCTGGCGGCAGACTCCTCTGACTTGCTGTGGCACAGTGATTTCACCAGCCAGGGCGGCTTCAGCACCATGCAGGCCATTCTGGCGTCGCCGCTGGCACCCACCGCAGTTTTTGTGTGCAACGACCTGATGAGCATCGGTGCACTCAGTGCGGCCCACCAAGCCGGTATCCAGATTCCCCAGCAGATGTCCCTGATCGGGTTTGATGACATCGAGCTGGCCAAATTTGCCAGCCCGGCACTCACTACCATCGCCCAACCCAAACTGCGCATTGGCATTGCGGCGGTGGACATGTTGCTTGAACGCATTCAAGGCGGGCGGATACAAACCAGGCAAGTGATCCTGCTGCCCGAACTCATTGTGCGCAATTCCACCACCGTGGTCCGCCCAGACCACTGACTCCCCCTCTCCACCATGACAGAAACACCCCCCAAAGTCGTTTGCCTAGGCAGCTTGAACATGGACCTCGTGATTGCGGTGCCGCGTGCACCCGCCGAAGGCGAGACGGTTCAAGGCGATTCCATCCGTTATGTCCCCGGCGGCAAAGGCGCCAACCAGGCCGTGAGCTGCGCGCGCCAGGGGGCAGATGTCAGCATGCTGGGCCGCGTCGGACCAGACCACCATGGCCAGGTACTCAGCGAGGCGCTCCAGCAGGATGGCATTGCCGTGCATGGGGTGTTGGTTGACCCCGAGGTCGCCACCGGCGTGGCCATGGTGATGGTCGAAGCCAGCGGACTCAACCGCATTGTGGTGATTGCTGGCGCCAATGGCCAAGTTTGCCTCGACGAAGCCCAGTTGGCCCAGGAACTGCAGGATGCGCAATTCCTGATCATGCAGTTTGAGGTGCCGATGCCGCAGGTGCTGCAGGCAGCCCGGGTGGCGCGCAGCCTGGGTTGCCAAGTGGTGCTGAACCCCTCACCGGCCCAAACCCTGCCAGAAGCACTGTGGCCGCTGGTGGATGTGATGATCGTCAACGAAACCGAGGCGCGCTTCTTGACCGGTCTGTCACCCGATACCGACCCCAAAGTGGCCGCAGAAGTGGGCCGCCAGTTGCGCAGCAAAGGTGTCTCCCAGGCGGTTGTGACACTGGGTGCCTTGGGGGCTGTGGCCACCGATGCCGGTGGCAGCACCTACCACCCTGCACCTCAGGTCAAGGTGGTTGACACCACGGCAGCCGGTGATACCTTTTTGGGCGCCGTCACCGTGGCATTGGCCAGCCAAAGAAGCCTGTCTGCAAGTGTTGATATGGGTATCAAGGCGTCCACACTGTGTGTCCAGACCATGGGCGCCCAGCCATCGATCCCGACACTGGCACAAACCCAACAGAATTTGTCCGTTCCACCCTGGATGTCTTTATGAAACGCTCTGCCCTGCTCCACGCCGAACTCTCCCACCTGATCGCCACCATGGGCCACGGTGACATGCTGGTGATTGGGGATGCTGGTCTGCCGATCCCGGTCGGACCCAACGCACCCCAACGGATTGACCTGGCCGTGACCTTGGGCACCCCCGGGCTGGCAGAGGTGCTCAAGGCGGTGTTGTCCGAACTGCAGGTTGAGCGCACGGTGATTGCCACCGAAGCCTTGACCGCAGGCCAGCCACCGGCCTGGTACACACAACAACTGAGCCTGGCCCCCCAGACCATGAGCCACGAGGCCTTCAAAAAGTTGTGCGGCAGCGCACGCGCCATGGTGCGCACCGGTGAGTCCACCCCGTATGCCAACATCATCCTGGTCTCCGGCGTGACGTTTTGAAGCCTGGGTGGCCAACACCACCCTGTAACCCAAAAGAACCTCGGCGCAGGGTTCTGCGGCCACCAAACGCGGCTATGCTGGCCGGGCGCCCAGGCCTTGTTCGGCCGGGCGCCTTTCATGCGCACTGACCACAAAGCTTTTTACACCTCCCTGTTCCTCTCGCGCCTGGCCGACCAGATCCTGTTGTTTCTGGTGCCACTGGTGGTGTTCCAGGTCACCCAAAGCACCGCCTGGTCGGGGGTGGCCTTTTTTGTCGAAACTTTGCCACGCTTCCTGTCGTTTCCGATCTGCGGCGCGCTGTGTGACCGGATCTCGCCCTTGCGTTTGTTGCGTATCAGCCAGATGGCCCGGGCGCTGGCCTGTGTCCTGGGTTGCATCGCATCAGGCTTGACCGGTCAAGTGGCCTGGCTGGTAGGGGTGTCGGCGGTGTGTGGGGTGTTGACCACCCAAGGTTTGATGGCGCGTGAGGTGATGCTGCCGCAGGTGTTTCGCGGTGCCCGCACCGAAAAGGTCCTGGCGCATGCCCAGATTGCCGACCAACTGGGTATGGTGCTGGGACCGCTGCTGGCGGCGCTGGCGCTGGCTTCGTGGTCCTGGGTGGTGGTGCTGGGCGCCACAGCGGTGTTGTTTGTGGCAGCGGACGCTGCGATGGCCGTCTGGCGTCGGGTCAGCCCGGTACAACTGGTCGAGCCGACGCTGGCCCACCCTCTTCAAAACATGCATTGGCTACAACCCTACCGAACCGCGTTGACCCAGGTGCTGCGTTTGCCCGGTTTGAAACAACTGATTGTGCTGGCAGCCGGGGTTAACCTGGTGGTGGGGGTCACGCTGGCAACCTCGGCCGCGATGGTCACTGGGACGCTGCAGCAGTCCAGCAGTGACTACGCGCTGCTCCAAACCGGTGGCGCCATCGTCACCGTGCTGATTCTTCTGGTGATTGCGCGGGTGTCCTTGCCGCTGGGGGCCATGGGGCTCACCGCCTACCTGGCCATCCTGCTGGGTGCGGTGGCCACCGCGGTTTCTGGCGGACCATGGTTGTATGCGCTTGGGTTTTTGATGGTGATTGGGTTCGACAAGATGTTCAGCGTCTACATCCGCACCCGGCGCCTGCAGGTCATTCCGGCGGCAGACCTGGGCAAAACCACCGGGCTGATTGTGCTGCTCAACAATGTGACGCAGCCCGTGGCTGGTTTGGTGGTGGGCCTGTTTGCCGGGCCGTCCCATGCCCAAGGCGTGATCTGGGCCATGACGGCTGGCATGGCGCTGCTGGGCGGCCTGGCCGTGTGGCTTGAGCGACTGCATCGACGCCGCCAGGATTAGTGGTCTTTTTGGCATCTAGCCCTTATTTCATAAGGGCTTATAGCTATTTTTAGCAGAGCAAAATGCACGGATGCAACGCAGCATCAAGCGCAGCAGCCCAGGCCGCAAGCACCGCCTGCATTCATCCTAAAATCAGCACCCCTCCCGCCTTCCATCAGCGCAAAGCGCTATCACTTTTGATATCCCCACTGCAACACCTTTTCCGCCATCCGGCGTCGCGTACCCGTTTGTCCACCGAACTGCGGGGCCTGTGGCAGCTGGCCTGGCCGATCCTGATCGGGCAGCTGGCCACCGTTGGCATGGCCGTGGTCGATGTGGCCATGGCCGGCCACGCCTCGGCGCAAGATCTGGCCGGGGTGTCGCTCGGGGTGTCGGTCTGGAACATGCTCATGATCACCCTGATGGGCCTGGTGATGAGTGTCAACCCGATGGTGGCACACCAGGTGGGCGCGGGTGACCTGGCCGGGGTGCCGCCCATCGTGCGCCAGGCGCTGTGGAAAGCGCTGGGTGTGGGGCTGATCGCACTGCTGCTGGCCCAAGTCACCACCGAGTTGTTTGACCACATGCTGCTGGAGCCGTATGTGCGCGACCTGGCCAAGGGGTTTGTGCAGATCACCAGCGCGGCCCTGCCGCTGTTTGCCTGTTACCGCGTGTTGTACGGCTACAGCACCAGCATCAACCAAACCAAGCCGCTGATGGTGATTGCGCTGCTGTCCTTGCTGCTCAACATCGGTGTCAACAGCCTGCTGGTGTTTGGCACGCTGGGGTTCCCGCGCCTGGGTGGCCTGGGCTGCGCCTGGGCCACACTGGCCACGGTGGCGTTTAACCTGCTGGCGCTGGTGTGGTGGATGCACCACTCCGCAGCCTACCGCAGCACCTGGCCGCTGGGTCACTTTGAGCCGCCGCACTGGGTGCAGATCAAAAGCCTGCTCAAGCTGGGCCTGCCGATTGGGGTGACCTACTTTGCCGAGAGCAGCGCGTTCAGCCTGATTGCGCTCTTGATCGCCGAGTTTGGCAGCACCCAGATGGCGGCGCACCAGATTGCGCTGAACTTCACCTCGCTGGTGTTCATGGTGCCGCTGAGTGTGGGGCTTGCGCTGCTGACACGGGTCGGACAATCACTCGGCGCTGGCGACGCGGTGCTGGCGCGTTACCAGGCCTGGGTCGGGGTCGCGGTGGGGTTGGTGGTTGCCAGCTTGTCAGCGGCCAGTATGGCGCTGACCGCCAAGTGGATTGCCAGCGCCTACACCAGCGACACGGCGGTGATCACCATGGCAGCACAGTTGCTGCTGCTGGCGGCGGTGTTCCAGCTGTCGGACGCCACCCAGGTCATCACCAGCTGCGCCATCCGTGGTTACAAAGTGACACGTTCACCGATGGTGATCCACCTGACCGCGTTCTGGGGGTTTGCCCTGCCACTGGGCTACGTGCTGGGCCTGGCCCCCAGCTGGATGCCCTGGCGACCCGATCAGGCCATGGCGGCACAGGGTTTCTGGATCGCACTGATTTTGGGCCTGACGATTGCCGCGCTGGGCCTGGTGGTGTTGCTGCGCCAGGTGGCACGTGCCCACCTGCGGGCCTGAACCTAGCCCCCTTCACTGCCTTAGCGTGGTGTCAAACCCGTAGAACGCGAGCGATCATCCATCTCAGCCAGATTGGCGGCCAGTGAGTTGCCGGATTGCTCCACGGCCAGGCGCAGCGCACGCTCCAGCTGATCCAGGCGGGCTTCCAGGGTGGCCTTGGCTTCGCGGTCGGTCACGGCCAAACGTTTGAACTCCAGCTCCAAAAAACCACGCAATTCGGTGAACCGCGAAGCCTCTGCCTGGTCGGCCAATTTGCGGTTGGCCTGCAACTCCTTGGCATGGGCACGTGCATCAAACATCACCGTGCTCTGCAGGTACAAGACATAGACCAAAAACACCGCCACCAACAGCGCCATCAGCGCCAGAAAAATCAGGCCCAAGGGCGCCTGGATGTCGATCACACCCAGTGACAGCGGCGTGGGCGCCAAAATCACCGACCAGTTCAACACGGTAAAAGCCGCCACCGCCAGCAAGGCCAGCAACACCGAGAGGGTTCGTAATTTCATCGAAGGGTTCCTTTCAAAAAGCGCCCGGCACCAAACACAACGGCCTGCACCTGCGTCAGCAGGTCAGGCCGTTGGCTGCGGCTGGGCAGCGCTTCAGTGTAGCGGCACGCCGGTTTTCTCCTGCAATTCGTCCATGCTAACCCCTGGCGCACGCTGCACCACCTTGAGGCCGTGGGGCGTGATGTCCATCACCGCCAGGTCGGTGATGATGCGGTCCACCACACCCACACCGGTCAGCGGCAGGGTGCAGTCGGGCAGGATCTTCAGGTCAAAACTACCGTCCTTTTTCTTGGCCACGTGTTCCATCAGCACCACCACACTTTTGACGCCACCCACCAAGTCCATGGCGCCCCCCATGCCCTTGACCATCTTGCCCGGAATCATCCAGTTGGCCAGGTCACCGCGCTCACTGACCTGCATGGCCCCCAGAATGCTCAGATTGACCTTGCCACCCCGGATCATGGCAAAGCTGTCGTGGCTGCCAAAAATGCTGGAGCCTGGCAGTGTGGTCACGGTTTGTTTGCCCGCATTGATCAAGTCGGCGTCGACCTCGTCCTCGGTCGGAAACGGGCCAATACCGAGCATGCCGTTTTCACTCTGCAGCCAGACCTCGATGTCCTGCGGCACAAAGTTGGCCACCAGGGTGGGCAGCCCGATGCCCAGGTTCACATAAAAACCGTCCTGCAATTCCTGGGCCGCGATGGCCGCCATTTCCTCGTGTGTCCAGGCCATGGTCAAGCTCCTTTTTTCTCAGACAGGGTGCGTTTTTCAATGCGTTTCTCAGGCGTCGCATTGAGCACGATTCGGTTCACGTAGATGCCCGGCAGGTGCACCGCGTCGGGGTCAAACGTGCCGTTTTCGACAATCTCCTCGACCTCCACCACGGTGATCTTGCCGGCCATGGCCACCGCCGGGTTGAAGTTGCGCGCAGTGCGCCGAAAGATCAGGTTGCCGCTTCTGTCGGCTTTGTAGGCCTTGACCAGCGACACATCGGGCACCAGCGCATGCTCCAGGATGTAGGCGTGGCCATCAAACACCCGGCTTTCCTTGCCCTGGGCCACCAGCGTGCCCACACCGGTGCGCACATAAAACGCTGGGATACCAGCACCACCGGCGCGCAGCTTCTCGGCCAAGGTGCCTTGTGGTGTGAATTCCAGCTCCAGCTCACCGGCCAGGAATTGGCGCTCGAACTCCTTGTTCTCACCCACATAGCTGGAGATCATTTTTTTGATCTGGCGGCTTTCCAGCAGCTTGCCCAGGCCAAAGCCGTCCACGCCAGCGTTGTTGGAGATCACGGTCAGGTCTTTTTTGCCACTGTCACGCAAGGCATCGATCAGCGCCTCGGGGATGCCGCACAGGCCAAAGCCGCCCACGGCCAGCAACTGGGAATCCCGGACGATGCCACGCAGCGCGGCCGCTGCTGACGGGTAGATTTTGTTCACGCCAAGTTCTCCGGTGTTGGTGGTTGTGGCGCTAGCATACTACTTAGTTCACTACGTAGTTTTTCCTAAAGGACAACCCTAGGCCATGAACGACTTCGACTACCGCCTGGCGTTTGAGATGGCCCCGGTGGGCCTGGCGCTGTCACGCAACCGCACCATGGTGGACTGCAACCGCCACCTGTGTGACATGTTTGGTGCACACCGTGAACAGCTGGTGGGCCAGTCGTTTCAGCTGCTCTACCCCACAGTGCAGGAGTTCGAGCGCGCCGGTGCGCGCATTGCACCGCTGCTGAACCGCCACGGCACCTACGCAGACGACCGCATCATGAAGCGGCTCGACGGGCCCCACAAAGGCCAGCCCTTCTGGTGCCATGTGACCGGCCGGGCTCTGAACCAGGCTGCCCCGCATGAGGCCGGCATCTGGAGCTTTGAAGATCTCAGTGCCCGGCGCCCGATGAAGGCCGAGTTGACAGCGCGCGAACGCGAGGTGGCAGCGCAGCTGATGGGGGGTCTGTCAAGCAAGGAAATTGGCCGCGCGCTGGGCATCAGCCACCGCACCGTGGAAATTTACCGGGCCAAGCTGATGCGAAAATACGCAGCATCCAACACGGGTGACCTCGTGCACAAGCTGATGTCGGGCTGATGCCCCGAATGGCATGGATATTGCTAACCTTTGTGTGACTTGTATCAAAGCATGCCCCACAAGTTCGCCACACACTCTGATTGCGTTCAACCCAAAGGAGAAATCATGGCTACAACCACCAAGAAGTCCACCGCTGCTGATGCAGAAGCCAAACCAGCGGTCAAGAAAGCTGCCGCCAAAAAGGTGGCCGCTGCTGCGTTGGCACCTGCGGTCACAGCGCCTGTGGCGACCACGGCCGCGCCTGAGGCCAGCCCGGCTGTCGCAGCCAAACCGGCGGCCAAGGCGCCTGCCAAAAAAGTCAGCGCCACCAAACTCAAACCCTCGTCAGCGCCAGCACCGGTGCTCACCAGCGAACAACGCAACCACTACGTCTCGGTGGCGGCGTTCTACATCGCCGAGCGCCGTGGCTTCACCCTGGGCAACCCGGCAGACGACTGGCTGGCCGCTGAAGCTGAAGTGGATCGTCTGATTGCCAGCGGTCATTTCAGCGCCTGAGTCAATTCTTCTCTTTTGATAGCTACCAGCCCTTTATCCAAAAGGGCTAGAGCCTCTTTTATCGATCAACGGCGGCTTCCTCAGCTGACCACAGCGCGCAACCACTCGGGCAGGGCCACGGCCTTTTGCTGGGGAAAATCAATCCAGATGGTGGTGGCACCGCCCGCCGCACAGATCACCCCCGGGCGGTCAGCACGTTCCATCGTGACCCAGGTCTCAAAGGTGGTGCGCCCCGGGTCACTGGTGTAGAGCTTGGTCAGCACCTCCCCCGGGTAGGCCAGCTGTTTGTAGAAATTGCAGAAGGCGTTGACGATCACCGGCCCCTGCCCGGTGGGTGTGGGCATGGCAGCAATGCTGTGCATCCAGTCCACCCGCGCGATTTCCAGGTACCTGAAGTAAGTCGCGTTGTTGACATGGTTGAGTGCGTCCATGTCGCCCCAGCGGATCGGGATCAGCAACTCGTACACCAGCTTCTTGTGCTCCGGAATCTCGATCTTCATGGTCTACCCTTCCAATCTATTGGCTGCCACCGTGCCACCGGACCTGTCCAGGCGGCCGGGGGTGCCAGAAACACCTCCATCACCAGCAGCGGCGCCTGTTGGCGCAAAAACACCGAACGCCGCGCCGACAGGCTGCGTGGTGCACCGGGGCGCACGCGCTGGATCTGCCGGGGCAAGGCCGTGTTGGGTTTGAACTGCTTGAACTGCATCGGCTGGCGGGTGATGCCCGAACGCCGGAACAACACATCGGCCAGCGGCCGAGTGCCCAAACCACGCACCGAGCGCCAGGCCGCCAGCGAGTGCGCATGGGCGGTGACACTGCGGGCAAACACCACAGGGACCCCATCCACCTTGAGCAGCACCTCGCGCACGTAACCATCACGCCGCCCGGCCACACCCAGTGCCTGCGCCTCATCCACCGTCAAGGGCAGCCGCCCCTGACGCAGCACCTGCACCGAAAAAACATCACCACTGGCAGCCAGACGTGCGCTCAGCGAGCCGGTCGCCGCCAGCCAGCGCCCCAGGCCACCGTGGCCAAAGTTGTGATCTGTCCAACCGCTCATCGGTGTGCCCTGATCGAGGCAAGGGTGCCCAAGGTGAACAGCAGCACGGCCAGCCACTGCGCCAGTGTGGGCCAGTCGCCCTGCCAGACAAACGCGTAGAACAGGCCAAACAGGGTTTCGCTGACAATCAGTTGCCCAGCCAGACTGACACTCAAACGGCGGCTGGCCAGGTTCCACAACATGCTGCCAGCCCAGCCCGAGCCCACCCCGGTCGCTATACAGGCCATAGCTGCCAGCCCAATATTTTCCTGGGCCAGAAGCTCTTTTGGATCTGAACCGGCGATCAGCCACAAGAGCAAGGCCCCCACACCGGTGGCTATGCCCATCCAGTTGGTCCACTGCGCCGCACTCACCTGCGGGTGGCGTTTGAGCCAGAGTGCGTTCAGCAGCGCAAAAACGGTCCAGCTGAGCATGGCGACCACCGCCAGCAACACACCCCACCAGAAATCAGCCCCGTGCTGCGGCAGCACCAGGGCATGGGCCAGGCTGGCCTGCGTCATCAGCAACAAACCCGCTGCGGTCAGCACCAACCCGGGCAGCAGGGCCGACCATTTGAGCCCGAGCGGTTTGCCCAGCAGCATCACCCAGATCGGGATGGTGCCCACAATCAGTGTCGGCACTTCGGAGCCAGCCGCGCTGATCGCCTCGGCCAGCAACAGGTAGTAACCGGTGGCGCCCAGCAGGCTCATGCCCAGGGCGGTGGCCGCCTGCGACCAGGTCGGCAGGCTGTGGCTGCGTCGCCCCAGCACCATCATCACGGCGGCCATCAGCCCGAAACTGACAAACCGCCCGGCGGTCAAGTCCACCGAGGACAAGCCCGGCGTCAACTGTGGCACCACAAACACCAAACCCCACAAGGCCCCCGCCCCGACCCCGGCGGCGATACCGATCCAGATGGCGCGGGAAGGTGTGTGGGCGGCGCTAGACCCCAAAACCATCATCTGCAGAAATCACCGCGCCGTTGATGAAATGGCTTTGGTCCGAACACAACATCACCAGCAGCGCGTCCAGGTCTTGCGGCTGACCGACGCGTTTGCGCGGCAGCATCTGCAGCAACCTCTGACCGGCCTCGGTCTGCCAGTGGTGGTGGTTGATCTCGGTGTCGATGTAGCCCGGGCAGATGGCATTGACATTGATGCCATGTTTGCCCCATTCGAGCGCCATGGCTTTGGTCATCTGGATCACCGCTGCCTTGCTCATCGCATACACCCCGATCTTGGGCAACACCCGCAGGCCCGCCGCCGAGGCCACGTTGATGATGCGCCCACCGGTGAACGAGCCCGGCGCCTGCCCTTGGGCACGCCCCAGCATGCGTTTGGCGACTTCTTGCGCCATGAAAAACGCACCCTTGGTGTTGGTGTTGAAAACAAAGTCAAAGTCGGCATCACTCACGTCCTGCAGACGCTGGCTGGTGCTCACACCCGAGTTGTTGACCAGGATGTCGATCGAGCCGACCTCGGTCTCGGCGTGCGCCACGGCGGACTTGATGCTGTTGTGGTCGGTCACATCGAGTTCCAGCACATGGGCGTCCCCGCCCTCACCGTCAATCTGGGCACGCAGCTCTTTGAGCTTGTCGATGCGGCGACTCGCCAGAACCACCGCCGCACCGGCGCTGGCCAGGGTGCGTGCGAACTGGGCACCCAGGCCGCTGGAGGCGCCCGTCACCAGGGCCACACGGCCCGACAGATCAATGTTGTATGTCATGTTCTTCTTTCCAGAAAAATAGAACGACCGTTCTATTTAGTGCAGCTCAGCCTCTAGAATTCGTTTTATCTTCGACAATCCGTCATCTGCAGCAGATGCGCTGCACTCTGACCATTATCCAGCGAGAACCACCATGACCCCCCAGGACATCCTAGCTCAGTACGGCCCACGCGAATCGATGGAATACGACATCGTCATCGTCGGCGGCGGCCCCGCTGGCCTGTCGAGCGCCATCCGCCTCAAACAACTTGCCACCGAACAAGGCAAAGAGGTTTCGGTGGTGGTGCTCGAAAAAGGCTCCGAGCCCGGTGCCCACATCCTCTCGGGCGCGGTGCTCGACCCGCAGTCCCTCACCGAGCTGTTCCCCGACTGGAAAGCCATGGGCGCACCACTGGACCAGCCCGTCACCGACGAGGCCATGTTGTTCCTCAGTGAAGGTGGCGCCTACCGCACACCCAACTTTTTGCTGCCCGAATGCAGCCAGAACCACGGCAACTACATCATCAGTGTGGGCGCGCTGACCCGCTGGCTGGCCCAGCAGGCCGAAAACCTCGGTGTGGAAATTTTCCCGGGCTTTGCCGCCGCCGAGGTGTTGTATGACGAACAAGGCGCGGTGCGCGGTGTGGCCACCGGCAACATGGGCATCGAGAAAAACGGTGAACCCGGCCCCAACTTCCAGATCGGCATGGAGCTGCTGGGCAAATACACCATTTTTGCCGAAGGTGCGCGCGGCCACCTGGGCAAACAGCTGATTGCCAAATACCAACTCGACGCCGGTTGTGACCCACAAAGTTACGGCATTGGCATCAAAGAACTGTGGGAGGTCGACCCGGCACGCCACGAACCCGGCTTGGTGGTGCACACCGCTGGCTGGCCGATGGACAACAAAACCTACGGCGGCTCCTTCCTGTACCACATGGCCGACAACAAGATCGCCCTGGGGTTCGTGACCGGTCTGAACTACGAAAACCCCTACCTGAGCCCGTTCGAGGAATTCCAGCGCTGGAAAACCCACCCCAACATCCGCTGGTACCTGGAAAATGACAAGGGTGAAGTAACTGCGAAAAGAATAGCATACGGCGCACGCGCCATCACGGCTGGCGGCCTGTTGGCCCTGCCAAAGACGGTGTTCCCGGGTGGTGCACTGGTGGGCTGTGACGCGGGTTTCCTGAATGTCAGCCGCATCAAGGGCACCCACGCCGCGATCAAGACCGGCATGCAAGCCGCCGAGGCGGCGTTTGAGGCCGTCACCAGCGGGCGAGCGCAGGACGAACTCAGCGCCTACCCGCAGGCATTCAAAAACAGCTGGCTCTACACCGAGCTCAACAAAGCTCGCAACTTCAAGGCCTGGTTCAAATACGGCCTGGGCGTGGGCACCCTGATGAACGGGCTGGAGCAGTTTGGCCTCAAGGGCAAGATGTCCTGGACCATCCACCGCGACAAGCCCGACCACGCCTACCTGAAGCCGGCCTCTGAATGCAAGCCGATTGCCTACCCCAAACCCGATGGCAAGCTGACTTTTGACCGCCTCTCCAGCGTCTTCATCAGCAACGCCAACCACGAAGAAAACCAGCCTGCCCACCTGACGCTCAAAGACGCCAGCGTGCCGGTTGCCATCAACCTGGCCAAGTACGCGGGGCCCGAGGCGCGTTATTGCCCGGCCGGGGTGTACGAGTTTGTCAAGGACGCCAACGGCGCCGACCAGTTGCAGATCAGTGCCCAAAACTGTGTGCACTGCAAAACCTGCGACATCAAGGACCCGACGCAAAACATCGTCTGGGTCACGCCAGAAGGTGGCGGTGGCCCCAATTACGCGGAGATGTGATGCCACCTTCGATGCCTGTCAAACCACATTGGTCGACTGAGCCGCAGGGACGCTGGTACCGCTGGCGCGGCTACACCGTGCGCTGGCTGCTGTTTGGGCTGGTGGTCAATGTGTTTCAGCCGGTGGCCAAGGATGTGGAATCCGTCTGGGTGGACAAGCTCTACCAGGCCTGGATCGGCCTGGTGTTTGGCGCTGCCTGTGCCGTGGTCTTCACACTGGCCGAAAACCGTTTCAACACACCACGCATCAAGTGGAAATCCTGGCTGATTGTGCTGGCCACCTGGCTCGGTGTGAAAGTGGCTTTTGTCAGCCTGATCGCGGTGGTGGACTGAGTTAAGAGACAACGCCCCAGTCACACTGGGGGCAGCCAGCTCAGGGGCGGCGGAACGCCACGCGTTGTGAGGCCCAGTATCTGCTGGCCAGAGACTCCAGCCTGACCTCACCGCCAGTCGAGGGTGCATGCACAAAACGCCCCTCCCCCACGTAGATGCCCGCATGGGTCACCGTGTCGCGCTGGGCAAACAAGACCACATCACCGGAACGGATCGCCTCACCCGCCACCGGCGCGCCCCAAAACTGCAGTTTGGCCACGGTGCGCGGCGGCACCACACCAGCACGTGACCGGTACACATGGCTGATCAGGCCGCTGCAGTCAAAACCACTCTCAGGGGTGTTGCCACCATACCGGTAAGGTGTGCCCACCAATCCAACAGCGTACAGGGTGACATCACCCGCTTGCTCAGGCGTCAAGCGCGACGGGATGTCTGCCGCAGGAGCCGCAGCGCCGCCTGACGCCGGATAGGCTTGCCAGCCACGTTGCGCCGTTGGTGGGCTAGCGCAGCCCGCCAGCAACAGCGCCAACATCAGCGTCGACAGGGCAAGACACCTGGGGTGGCCCCAGCTGCCAGCCACTGGGCGAGAGGGTGTTTGGCGCAAAGCTCTTGTCACTTCCAGCGCACCGCCAACAACACCATCAGCGCCACACCAATCGACCACAACAACCAGACCTGCGACACCGCATAAGGAAACACCATCAGGGCAAAACCAATCGCGGTGAATTCGGCGCGTTTGGTTTGTTTGCCACGGCGAAAGGCCAGCAAGCCAATCACCAAGAACACCACGATGCCGGTGATGAACGCGGTCTGGTTGGACACCAGGCCCAGAAAGAGTGCTTTGTTCGAATCATTCATGCTGCAAGAGTCAACCCGTTGGAACAGAACCGCATTATCGGTGGTGCAGTTAGAATTCCGCGCGTCAGGAGAGAGCCGCCCAAGCCAACAGGTTTCAGGGCAGCCGCCGAAGGCGCAGAACCGCTGATTGCAGTCGTTTGAACGCTCAGGCAAAAGGACTGACAAACGTCACACTCTGTTCAGAGTGTTGACGCATCCCCACTGGAGAGAGACACACCCAACCTGATGTGGTTTGTGTGTCCACCGAAGGAGCAACCCGCAGTCGACCCGCCATCTGGTGGGTCTTGGCCCGGCGAATCTCTCAGGTAAAGCGGACAGCGGGGGCAGCCTGTGACAGAACAGCCGTTGTGTCATGGTTTTTTTGGTCTGCCCCTGGAGTGCTTGATGTCCGCATCACCTGAATCGCTTTTGAACGTTCCCCTCAATGACCTGCACATCGCTCTCGGTGCGCGCATGGTGCCCTTTGCCGGCTACAGCATGCCGGTGCAATACCCGGCCGGTCTGATTGCCGAACACAAACACACCCGCACCGCAGCGGGTCTGTTTGATGTGTCCCACATGGGCCAGTTGCGCCTGGTCGGCCCAGATGCCGCCGCCGCGCTGGAGAGCCTGCTGCCGGTCGATGTGATCGACCTGCCCATCGGCAAACAGCGCTACGGCCTGCTGCTCAATGAAGACGGCGGCATCATTGACGACCTGATGTTTTTTCGCAAAGCGGCTGATGAGATTTTTGTCATCGTCAACGGCGCCTGCAAGGTCGGTGACATCGCCCACATCCAGGCCAAGATCGGCAGCCGCTGCCAGGTCATCCCGATGCCCGAATTTGCCCTGCTGGCGTTACAAGGCCCACAGGCGGTGACAGCGTTGTCCCGACTCGCACCCGGCGTGGAAAAACTGGTGTTCATGACCGGTGGCAACTTCACGATCAACACCGGCACACAGAGTATCAACGTATTCCTGACCCGCAGCGGCTACACCGGTGAAGACGGTTTCGAGATCTCGGTGCATGCTTCCGAAGCCCTGGCACTGGCCAATGCCCTGCTGGCCCAACCTGAGGTCAAACCGATTGGCCTGGGCGCACGCAACTCGCTGCGCCTGGAAGCCGGTCTGCCGCTCTACGGCAACGACATCGACGCCAGCACCACACCGGTCGAAGCCAGCCTCAACTGGGCCATGCAAAAGGTACGTCGCACCGACGGTGCCCGCGCTGGAGGCTTCCCAGGTGCTAGCAAAATACTAGCTCAACTGGCAGATCCAACAAGGGCTACAAGCCGAAAACGTGTTGGATTGATCGCCCTGGAGCGTATTCCCGTGCGCGAACACACCGAGTTGCAAGACCTGACCGGCGCCCGTGTCGGTGAAGTCACCAGCGGCCTGCTTGGCCCCACCATCGACAAACCCATTGCCATGGGTTATCTACCGCCCGCCTTGGCAACCATCGGCACCCAGGTCAACGCCATCGTGCGGGGCAAACCCGTCAAGATGGAAGTTGTGACCATGCCCTTTGTGCCGACCAACTATTTCCGCGGGTAAAGTCTGCGCCAGCCTGGGCTGGCGTTGGGCCGTACCGTGACCCGGTTTTTTCTTTTTCCTTCTGATTTCAACCTGTTTCTTTGGAGCACCACATGAGCATCAAATTCACCCCCGACCACGAATGGGTCCAGATCGACGGCAACAACGCCACCGTGGGCATCACCCACCATGCGCAGGACGCGCTGGGCGACGTGGTGTTTGTTGACCTGCCCGAAGTTGGCAAAACCTACGCTGCGAAAGACGCCGCTGCGGTGGTGGAGTCGGTCAAGGCTGCCGCTGACGTCTACATGCCCGCCAACGGCACCGTCACCGAAGTCAATGAAGCCCTGCGTGCCGACCCCGCTTTGGCCAACTCCGACCCGCTGGGCGCAGGCTGGTTCTTCAAGATGACACTGAGCAACCCGGCCGAACTCGACGGCCTGATGGACGAAACCAGCTACACCAGCTTTGCCGCTGACGCACATTAAAACTGCAGCGTGCCGCCGCCAGTGACCTGACTGGCGGCGCATGCACTGCTCTGCACTCCTGTGATGGCCTTGTCTGGCCGCGTTTCCCCGCCTGTTGTTTTGTCACCTCTGAGTCACCGCCATGCCCAACACCCCACCCCTGTCCGAACTTGAAAACAGCAGCGAATTCATCGCCCGCCACATTGGTGTGGACGCCGCCGATGAAGCGCTCATGCTCAAGGCGGTCGGCGCCAATTCGCGCGCCGAACTGATCAACGAGATCGTGCCTGGCAGCATCCGCCGCAGCCAGCCGATGGCGATCCCACCCGCCATCACCGAGGCCGCTGCACTGGCCGAACTCAAAGCCATTGCGGCCAAGAACAAGGTGGCCAAGAGCTACATCGGCCAGGGGTATTACGACACCCTGACCCCGGGTGTGATCCTGCGCAACATCCTTGAAAACCCGGCCTGGTACACCGCCTACACCCCCTACCAGGCTGAAATCAGCCAGGGCCGCATGGAAGCGCTTGTGAACTTCCAGACCATGATCACCGACCTGACCGCCATGCCGATGGCCAACGCCTCGATGCTGGATGAAGCCACCGCCGCGGCCGAGGCGATGACGCTGGCGCTGCGCATGAGCAAGTCCAAGTCGACCACCTTTTTTGTCGACAATGAGGTGCTGCCGCAGACCCTGGAAGTGATCCGCACCCGCGCCGAGCCGCTGGGCATCACCGTCAAAACCTGCACTGGCGACGAGGCCCTGGCCGACGAGAGTTTTGCGGTGCTGCTGCAATACCCCGGCGTGAGCGGTGTGGTGCGTGACGACCGCGAATGGATCGCCAACTACAAAGACAAAGGTGGTGTGGTCATTCTGGCTGCCGACCTGCTGGCGCTCACCCTCTTGACACCCCCCGGTGAACTTGGTGCCGACATCGCCATTGGCACCACCCAGCGTTTTGGCATGCCCATGGGCAACGGCGGCCCACACGCCGCCTACATGGCCTGCCGTGACGAGTTCAAGCGCTCGATGCCCGGCCGCCTGGTGGGGGTCAGTGTCGACGTGCACGGCAACCCGGCCTACCGGCTGGCCTTGCAAACGCGTGAACAACACATCCGCCGTGAAAAAGCCACCTCCAACATCTGCACCGCGCAGGTGCTGCCCGCCGTCATCACCAGCATGTACGCGGTCTACCACGGCCCGCAGGGCTTGAAGCGCATCGCCCAACGCGTGGCCAGCCTGACCGCTGTGCTGGCTGCTGGCCTGGAGTCGCTGGGCTACACCGTGGCCAACGCCACCGCGTTTGACACCCTCACCGTGGAAACCGGCGACGCTACTGCTTCGATAGCTAACAACGCCCTGCAGGCGGGGGCTAACCTCCGATTGGTGTCTAAAGACAGCTTGGGCATCTCGCTCGATGAGACCAGTACCCGCGCCGATGTGGAGGCGCTCTGGTCCTTCTTTGCTGACGCAGTGAGTGGCTGGCCCAACACCGCCCGCCGTGGTGAAACTGGCGGCCGTGGCCGCACCCTGACGTTTGCCCAGGTGGAGCCGCTGGCCGACTCCCTGCTGCCCGCCAAGCTGCTGCGCACCAGCACCTACCTGAGCCACCCGGTGTTCAACAGCTACCACTCTGAGACCGGCATGCTGCGTTACATCCGCCGCCTCTCGGACTTTGACCTGGCGCTGGACCGCACGATGATCCCGCTGGGCAGCTGCACCATGAAGCTCAACGCCACGTCCGAGATGATCCCGATCACCTGGCCCGAGTTTGCAGGCATCCACCCGTTTGCCCCGGCTGACCAGCGCCAGGGTTATGCCGAGCTGGACGCCCAGTTGCGCACCTGGTTGTGCCAGGCCACCGGTTACGCGGGCATCAGCCTGCAGCCCAACGCGGGCAGCCAAGGTGAATACGCCGGCATGCTGGCGATTCGCGGTTACCACGCCTCGCGTGGTGAAGCGCACCGCAACATCTGCCTGATCCCAAGCAGCGCCCACGGTACCAACCCCGCCAGCGCCACCATGGTCGGCATGAAGGTGGTCGTGACCGCCTGTGACGCCCAAGGCAATGTCGACATGGCCGACTTGAAGGCCAAGTGTGAACAATACAGCGCCAATCTGGCCGCGATGATGATCACCTACCCCAGCACCCACGGTGTGTTCGAGACCAATGTCAAGGAACTCTGCGCGCTGGTGCACAGCCACGGCAGTCGCGTCTACGTGGACGGCGCCAACATGAACGCACTGGTCGGCCTGGCCGCGCCAGGTGAGTTTGGCGGTGACGTGAGCCACCTTAACCTGCACAAGACCTTCTGCATCCCACATGGCGGTGGCGGCCCCGGTGTGGGCCCGGTGTGTGTGGTGGCCGATCTGGTGCCCTTCCTGCCCGGTCATGACGCGGGTGGCTTGGCGGGCTCGGGCGTCGGTGCAGTATCTGCGGCCCCGCTCGGCAATGCCGCTGTGCTACCGATCAGCTGGATGTACTGCCGCATGATGGGCTCGGCTGGCCTGCAGGCCGCGACCGAAGTCGCCATTCTGAGCGCCAACTACATCAGCGCGCGCCTCAAAGACCACTTCCCCACGCTCTACACCAGTGTGCCGGTAGACGGCAAACCGGGTCGTGTGGCGCACGAATGTATCCTGGACGTGCGCCAGCTCAAAGAAGCCACCGGTGGCGCCAACGGCATCAGCGCCGAGGACGTGACCAAACGCCTGATGGACTACGGCTTCCACGCCCCGACACTGAGTTTCCCGGTGCCCGGCACCCTGATGGTGGAGCCGACCGAGAGTGAAACACTGGAAGAGCTGGACCGCTTCATCGACGCGATGATCGCCATCCGCGCCGAAATCGCCCAGGTCGAACAAGGGGTCTGGCCGCAGGACAACAACCCGCTCAAAAACGCGCCACACACCGCCGCCACGCTATTGGAAGAAGAGTGGACCAAGCCCTATGCACGAGGGCTGGCGGCCTTCCCGGTGCCAAGTCTCAAACAAAGCAAATACTGGCCACCCGTGGGACGTATCGACAACGTCTATGGCGACCGCAACCTGTTCTGCTCGTGTGTGCCGGTGGGTGATTAAACCCTGAGGGTTTCGGCCCACTGTGAAGCTTGTTGGAAGGTCGTACCTGTCGTGGGTACGACCTTTTTCATTGGGCACGAGGTGCCACTAGACTCCAGAAAACTTCGCAACGCACACAGGGAGCCAGATTGACCACAAAACCGCTTCGCATCGTGACCTGGAACTGCAATGGCGCGCTGCGCAAAAAGTGGAGTCGACTCGCTGCTCTCAAAGCGGATGTCTACGTGGTTCAGGAGTGCGAAGACCCCAGCCAAACCACTGACGCTGCGTACACCGCCTGGTGCGGCAAGCACCTGTGGGTCGGCACGCACAGAAGCAAGGGCATCGGCGTCTTCGCGTCAGGCGATCTGACCCTGCAGGCAGTCCCCCTGGATGTGGGACGCTTGGAACTGTTTCTACCCTGCATCGTCAACGGCGACTGGCCGCTGCTGGCCACTTGGACCAAAAAGGCCAACTCTCCCAATTTTGGGTACATCGGGCAGTTATGGAAGTTCCTGCAGATGCATCAAACCTTTCTGATTCATCCGCGCGCCATGCTCATAGGCGACCTCAACAGCAATACCCAATGGGATCAATGGGACCGCTGGTGGAACCACTCCGATGTTGTGCGCGAGCTGTCTGAACTGGGGCTGGAAAGCTGCTATCACAGGCACTACTCAGAGGTGCAAGGTAAGGAAACGCGGCCCACGTTCTTTCTGCACCGCAACGCGGAGAAGCCCTACCACATCGACTATGGTTTCACCGCAGCGCAATGGGTCGTGCAAAACGTGGCCGTTGGCGCCAACTCAGACTGGCTGGCAGACAGTGACCACTTGCCCCTGGTCTTTGATTTGGAGCGGTCAGACTGACGTCAAAAACAAAGGCACACAACGCCTCTTTGTGATATTGTCGGCAATATCATGATAATCCGCGCTGTACTGGACACCAACATCCTGGTCGCTGGTATTTCCAGTCAGCTCGGTGCGTCGTTTATATTGCTGACGCATGCCTTGAACCGGAACTTTGAGCTGGTCGCCTCGCCAGCGCTGTGGCTCGAATACGAGGCGGTGCTCAAACGCCGCGAGATCATGAACCTGCATGGCCTGGCGGCCAACGATGTGGATGACATCCTGAACGCCTTGGCGCAGGTGGTCACGCCGGTGCAATCACACTTTTTGTGGCGGCCGCAGCTGCGTGACCCCAACGATGAGATGGTGCTGGAGGCTACCGTCAATGGCCACGCCGACTATCTGGTGACGCTGAATGTGAGAGATTTCACATTGGCAACGAGTCGCTGGCAGTTCAGGCTGCTGTCACCTGGCCTCTTTTTACGTTTATTGGAGAACACATCATGAGCCAAGTCGCCCTGCGTTTGCCCGACTCACTGCACCAACACGCCAAGCAACTGGCAGCCCAAGATGACGCCTCGCTCAACCAATTCATCGTGACAGCTGTTGCCGAGAAGATTTCGGCCCTCAACACCGAGGCCTTTTTTCAAGAGCGCGCCCGCCGCAGCGACCAGGACAAAGCGGTGGCAGCCCTAGCCAAAGTTCGGCGGGTTGCACCACAAGCAGGTGACGAACGCTGAGCCGGTGCACACACACTCAGGTCCTGGATACGGCCCGCTTGCATCCGTTTCGCGGTCAGTCCAGTCATTAAAAAAACCGCCTGGGGTAACCCCGGCGGTTTTTTTGTTGGGCGGGTCGATCAGACCCGGGGTCCAGCTCAGGCCTTGCGCTGCTTGAGCGCGGTTTGGATCTGGCGCACATCCATGCCGAGTTCAGCGGCGAAGTCTTCCACGGTCTTGCCGCTGGCATCAAAGGCCCGCAGCAGCGCCGCCTGGCGGGCACGTTGCTGTTCGACCTCGTCGATCACCTCGTCGAGCAAGGCGGCAACTTTCTCATCCAGCGTGGTCAGGCGCGACAGGTAGTCCTGGCGGGTCAGGCCGCTGGCCTGGTAGGCGGCCAGCATCTGCTTGCGCAGTTTGGGCAGCAAATCTTCGTCAGAGCGCGCCTGGCGGCGCTGGAACACTTCTACGATCGACAGCAGCACATGCTCGGGCGCCACCGGCTCCACCACCTGGCCTAACAAGTCATGGCGCGGCAGGCCTTGGGCCACACTTTGCAAATAGCGGGTAGAGCGGGTGTGCACACCCAGCGCCACTTTGAGCTCGTCCTTGGCAAACACCTCGGGGTGGGCCGCCAGCAGGTCCTGGAACACACCCAGCTTGAGCGGCACAAAACGCTGGCCAAACAGATGGGGATACAGCTCAAACAGCTTCTCCAGCACCGGCTGGGCACTGGCAAAGCGGTTTTTACCCTTGGCAGGTGGTGTGCTGGCAGCTGCTGGCGCAGTGGCCGGGGCAAGGTTCTCCGAAGGTGAATCGGTCATGGTCTCAGCGGAAACTGGCAGGATATCGGTCATGGCGTGAATCGGGTCGATCAGTTTGTTTAACCCGCGATTGTCATTCAAAGCGCGACTTCGCTGGCATACTCAACGCCATGAAGCCCGCCAAATCGTCACCCACCCAAGAAGCTGGCCCAGGCAACCCCAGCTTAGCCGACTTGGTGGCGGGCTACAAAAGCGCCAAAGGGCACTTTGACGAACTCGCGGGTGTGGTGTCAAACGGCGCTCTGCCCGGCCCCGAAGACACTACACAAAACATAGCTACCAGCCCTTTTATTACAAGGGACTGGGGCGATTTCTTTGCCACATTGGGTGACGACACCGCCGCCGACATGAACCAGCGCAGCGTGGCGCTGGCGCGCCAGATCCGTGACAACGGCATCACCTACAACGTTTATGCCGACGAGAACGGCCCGCAGCGCCCCTGGTCGCTGGACCTGTTCCCGCTGCTGGTGGATGCAGCGAGCTGGCAACACATTGAGGCCGGTGTGCTGCAACGTGTGCGCCTGCTGGAGCGGGTCATGGCCGATGTCTATGGCCCGCAAGAACTGCTGGCCTCGGGCTTTTTGCCACCGGCCCTGGTGCACGGTCACCCGGGCTATTTACGCGCCATGCACGGCATCCGGCCCGTGGGTGGGCGTTATTTGCACATTGCCGCGTTTGACATGGCCCACGGCCCCGATGGCAACTGGTGGGTAGTGGGGCAGCGCACCCAGGCGCCCTCGGGCCTGGGTTACCTGCTGGAAAACCGCCTGGCGATCTCGGCTCAGTTTGGCACCGCTTTT
The DNA here is from genome assembly GCF_002017865.1 of Rhodoferax fermentans. Lineage (NCBI taxonomy): Bacteria > Pseudomonadati > Pseudomonadota > Betaproteobacteria > Burkholderiales > Comamonadaceae > Rhodoferax > Rhodoferax fermentans. The sequence continues at coordinate 3,560,073 of NZ_MTJN01000002.1, forward strand.
GACAGCCTCAGAGTGCAGCGCCTGGCCAGCACCTACCGCGCGCTGATGGACAGCCTGCGCACCCTGAGCCCGATGGGGATGGATGCACACCTGGCCCTGCTGACCCCCGGCCCCTACAACGAAACCTATTTTGAACACGCCTACCTGGCGCGTTACCTCGGTCTGACCCTGGTCGAAGGCAGTGACCTGCTGGTGCGTGACGAGCGCCTGTACCTCAAGACCCTCAAAGGCCTGGTGCCGGTGCACGGCCTGCTCAAACGTGTGGACGACCAGTACATGGACCCGCTGGAGTTGCGTGCAGACTCCACCCTGGGTGTGCCGGGCCTGCTGCAGGCGATCCGTGCGGGCAACGTGCTGGTGGCCAACACCCCGGGTTCGGCGTTTCTGGAGTCTGCGGCGCTGCTGGGCTTTTTGCCCGCGCTGTCGCGCCACCTGTTTGACGAAGAGCTGCGCCTGCCCGCCCTGCCCACCTGGTGGTGTGGTGAAAGCAGCGCCATGTTTGACGCCATGGTGCGGCTGCAGGAATGCGCCATCAAACCCACCTACCCGGGCTCCAGCAGCCACGCCAGTTTTGACGCGGTGCTGGGCGCCCGCCAGACACCCCAGTCGCTCAATGAGTGGGCTGGCCGCGTTGCCCGCCACCCCGAAGAACACACGGTGCAGGCCTACACCCCGCTGTCACAAATGCCTACCTGGCAGGCCGAGCCCGACAAACAGCCCGGCCTGGTGCCGCGCTCGGTGATGCTGCGGGTGTTTGCGGTGTCTGACGGTGAACAGGGCTGGCGCGTGTTGCCCGGCGGCTTGGCCCGCGTGGCCAGCAGTTCACAAGAGATCACCTCCATGCAGCACGGCGGCAGCAGTGCCGACGTCTGGGCGCTGACCACCGGCGAGGTCGACCACGCCACCCTGCTGCACCCGCACCTGACACCTGAGAGCCTGATGCAGCGCAAGCGCCTGGTCACCAGCCGCGCCGCTGAAAACCTGTTCTGGCTGGGCCGTTACACCGAACGCACCGAAAACGCGCTGCGCCTGGCGCGCCTGACCCTGGAATGCCTGCACGGCGAAGACCCCTCGGGTGTGCCGCTGCTGACCTGGCTGGGCCAGATGGCGGTGGCCAACACCCTGGTGCTGCCCGGTGTACCGACACCCTTGCAGGCGCCCCGGGTGTTTGAGCGCGCCCTGATCGACAGCCTGGGCAGCACCCGCAACGCCACCAGCGTGGGCTTTTATCTGCGCGCCCTGAAAATGGCCGCATCGAGCGTGCGCGAACGCCTGTCGCAAGAGCACTGGCGCATCATCACCCGTGCCGAAGAGGTGCTGTTTGCCCGTTTTGCCGAACACCGCCAGCGCGGTGACTTTCCGGTGCAACAGGCGCTGCAAATCCTCAAGGACACCAGCGACCACATGGCCGCGATCACCGGCGCGCAAACCGACCGCATGACCCGCGACGACGGCTGGCGCCTGCTGAGCATTGGCCGCCACATCGAACGCCTGGGCTTTTTGTCGACCGCCTTGAACCAGGCGCTGGCCTGCAAGAGCCTGGAGACCGACAGCGGCTTTGACGCCATGCTGGAGCTGTTTGACAACGCCATCACCTTCCATGCCGAGTTCCAGCAAAGCCGCGACATGGCGGCGATGATTGACCTGCTGGTGATTGACCGCGACAACCCGCGTTCGGTGTCCTGGGTGGCCCATACCCTGCGCGGGCGCCTGGCCAAGCTGGCTGGCAGCGATGCCAACCAGCTCTCGCCCTTGGCGCTCAAGGTGCCCAACCCCAATGCCTGGGGGCTGGCGCAACTGTGTGAAGTGGCCCCCGACCTGGTGACACCGGCCATGGCCGGTACAAGCGGCGCCACGCCCCAGTACGAGTTGCTCAGGTCGGTGCTGCAGCAGTGCAGCAACGCCGCCTATGAGGTCTCTGAAGACATCAGCGCCACCTATTTCACCCATGCAGGCCTGAGCAACCACAGCGTTGGCTTTTTATGAAGCTCAGCATCACCCATGAAACGATGTACGACTACCGCCCGGCGGTAGAGACGGCACAACACATGGCCTACCTGACACCGCGCGACCTGCCCAGCCAGCAGCGGCTGCACCACCTGCTGGAGATCACGCCCCAGCCCGCCCAGATCAGCAGCACCGAGGACGTGTTTGGCAACACCCGGCATTTTTTCTCCTTGCAAGTGCCTCACCGTCGGCTGCAGGTGGTTGCCACCAGCGAGGTCACCACCCAAACCAGCACCCTGCCGCGCCACCTGACCAGTTGGGAGGTGGTGCGCGAACGCTTTCGTTACCACGCGGCTGCGGTGTTTGACGCCGCCAACGAGTTTGTTTTTGCCTCCAGCATGGCGCCGCACCACAGCGACTTTGCGGCCTACGCGCGGCCCAGCTTCCCTCCTGGCCAGAGCCTGCTGCTGTGTGCGCTGGACCTGATGCACCGCATCTACCACGACTTCAGCTACGAGAGCCTGAGCACCGAGGTCAACACCCCGGCGCTGCAGGCACTGGCGCAGCGCAAAGGGGTGTGTCAGGACTTTGCCCACATTTTTGTCGCCTGCCTGCGCTCCATGGGCCTGGCCGCAAGGTACGTCAGCGGTTACCTGCTGACCAATCCGGCGCCGGGCACCGTCAAGTTGCGCGGCAGCGACGCCTCCCACGCCTGGGCCTCGGTCTACCTGCCGGCCCAAAGCGCCAGCAACGACCTGCCCGCACTGCCCGCCTGCTGGGTGGATCTGGACCCCACCAACGACCGCGCGGGCTGGCCCTCGCCCGGTGAGGACTATGTGACTCTGGCCATTGGCCGCGATTTCTCCGATGTGTCACCGATGCGTGGTGTGATCCACGGCGGCGCCAGCCATGTGCTCACCGTGGGTGTGACGGTGGAGCCGGTGCCGTCGATGAGTTTTGGCTCGGAACAAAGCCAAACGCAATCCCAAAGCCAATCCCAATCTCAGTCACAAAGACAAGGTCCGCCCCCCGCAGCCGCCAAGTCGGGCGAACCATCCCGCGGACAGGGCCTGTAGCCACACGCCAGCTCCCTGCCCGGTGCTGCGAGTTTGGGGTCTAGCCGCTCCACAACATGGCAAAGGAGCCGTCTGAGGGACAATAGCGGCTTTGCCTGATCTTGTTTACCGCCCTGCCCCCCACTTCTATGACCTACTGCGTCGCCATCAAACTCAATGCCGGACTGGTGTTCCTGTCCGACTCACGCACCAACGCCGGGCTGGACCAGATCAGCACCTTTCGCAAGATGATCGTCTACGAAAAGCCCGACGACCGTTTTATGGTGCTGCTGTCAGCTGGCAACCTGAGCATTTCGCAGTCGGTGCGCGAGATCCTGCAGGTCGAAAAACTCAAGGACAACGACGACGAAGACGGCCTGACCATCTGGAACGCCAAAAGCATGTTTGACGCCGCCCGTGTGCTGGGCTCGGCCATCCGCCATGTGTACGAGCGCGACGCCGCGTCGCTCAAGCTCGCCGGGGTCGACTTCAACGTCAGCCTGATTTTTGGCGGCCAGATCAAGGGCGAAGGCATGCGCCTGTTCCAGGTCTACTCGGCGGGCAACTTCATCGAAGCCACGCCCGAGACACCTTACTTCCAGGTCGGTGAATCCAAATACGGCAAACCGGTGCTCGACCGTGTCATCACCCCGCACACCCCGCTCGACGAGGCCGCCAAGTGCGCCCTGGTGTCAATGGACTCCACCCTCAAGTCCAACCTGTCGGTGGGCCTGCCGCTGGACCTGGTGGTCTACGAGGCTGACCGCTTCCAGACCGACAAGGTGGTGTGTATCGACGAGAACAACCCCTACTTCCAGATGCTGCACAACAGCTGGGGCGCCAAGCTGCGCGAGGTGTTTGACAGCATCGAAGACCCGATGTGGAACGGCGAAGCCACCGACGTGCCGCTGATGCAAACCGCCGGCCGCAGCCTGCCCCTGAAAAAAATCACCACCCCGCAAGAGAAACTGATCTGAACATCGTTTTTTCACACGCCAACAGTTTTGGCGCCAGCACCTACCGCCTGATGTTTCAGGCGCTGCAGGCGCGTGGTCTGGTGGCGCATGCGGTGGATCAGTTTGGCCACGACCCGCTTTACCCGGTCACCAGCAACTGGCCGCACCTGGTGCGGCAACTGCTGGACTTTGCGCGGCCTGTGGTGGCGCAAGCGGGTGAACCCCTGTTTTTTGTCGGCCACTCTTTGGGTGGTTTTCTGAGTCTGATGGCCGCGGCCAGGGCGCCGGATCTGGCGCGGGGTGTGCTGCTGCTGGACGCCCCCATTCTGGGTGGCTGGCGAGCCAACCTGGTGGGCGTGGCCAAACGCACCCAGCTTGTGGGCGCCATCTCACCCGGCAAGGTCAGCCGCAACCGGCGCAACCAGTGGCCCGACGCCGCTGCAGCCCTGGCCCACTTCCAGAGCAAACAAGCGTTTGCCCAATGGCACCCGCAGGTGCTGGCCGACTACATCAGCCATGGCACGGTAGACACACAAGTCGACGGGGAACCCCGGCGTGTGCTGCGCTTCGAGCGCGAGGTCGAAACCGCCATCTACAACACCCTGCCCGACAACCTGGACGCCATGTTGCGCCAGCACCCCGTGCGCTGCCCGGTGGCCTTTATTGGTGGCACCCGCTCGGCCGAGATGAAACAGGTGGGCATGGCCCTGACCCAGCGGGTGACGCACGGCCGCACCATGATGCTTGACGGCAGCCACCTGTTTCCGATGGAGCAGCCCCTGGTGACCGCCGCCGCCATCGAGGCCGCGCTGCTGAACCTGTCCGCCCTGCAGTTCTGATCAGGGGGCTTATTCCGCCCAGGTCACCAGGCCGCTCCAGGCGGTGGCCAGCACCACCAGGCCAAAAACAATGCGGTAGTAGGCAAAACCGACAAAACTGTGGGTCGAAATAAACCGCAGCAACCAGCGGATACACAGCCAGGCACTCAGGAACGACACCACCAGCCCAACCCCGAACAGCGGCAAGTCTGCTACAGACAACAGAGCACGTTCCTTATACAGGCTATAGGCTCCCGCCCCAATCAGCGTAGGAATAGCGAGGTAGAACGAAAAATCGGTGGCGGCCTTGCGCGACAGGCCCATCAACATGCCACCAATGATGGTGGCGCCACTGCGGCTGGTGCCCGGAATCATCGCAAAACACTGCACCAGGCCCACCTTCAAAGCGTCCATCGCGGTCATGGCATCCACGTCCTGGATACGTGCCACGGCCGGGTTCTTTTCCTGGCGGCGCTCAGCCCACAAAATGATGAAACCACCAATGATGAAGGTGCTGGCCACCACCACCGGGGTGAACAAATGCGCCTTGATGGCCTTGCCAAACAGCAGGCCCAGAATCACCGCTGGCAAAAAGGCAATCACCACATTCAGCGCAAAACGTTGCGCCTGTTTGTCGGTGGGCAAAGCCACCACGGTGTCGCGGATCTTTTGCCAATAAACCAGAATCACCGCAAAAATGGCACCGGTCTGGATGGCAATGTCAAACACCTTGGCCTTGTCGTCATCAAAACCCAACAAAGCCCCTGCCAGAATCAGGTGACCGGTGGATGAAATGGGCAAAAACTCGGTCAAACCCTCTACCAGGCCCATGATGGCGGCCTTGATCAGCAACACAATATCCACGCGCACTCCTTCTTTTGTTGCGGCATTATCACAGCGCGCATGTTTGGCCCATTCGTGGGATCATGCATGCCATTTCTGACAAACACACGACATGACTGACACGCTGGCGCTCCAATCCGTTCCGCTGTTTCCGCTGAGTACGGTGCTGTTTCCAGGCGGCTATTTGCCGCTGCAGATTTTTGAGGTGCGTTACCTCGACATGGTGGGTAAATGTTTCAAAACCGGCGCACCGTTTGGTGTGGTCACCTTGAACCAGGGCAGCGAGGTGCGCCAGCCCCCCAGCGGCCTGCCAGACAGTGCCCAGGTGGCTGACGAGATTTTTTACCCCACTGGCACCCTGGCGCGTATCACCGCGCTGAGCCGACCGCAGCCCGGCCTGATGCTGATCCAGTGCACCGGCGCACAACGTTTTACCGTCAAAACACACCAGCTCCTCAAACACGGCCTGTGGGTGGCCGATGTGAACCTGCTGCCCGCCGACCAGAGTGTGCCCATCCCGCCTGACCTGCAGGCGGTGGCCAGCACCCTGCTGCGGGTTATCAACACCCTGCTTGAGCAAGAGCTGCCCGCCGACCAGATGCCAATCCATGAACCCTACCGGCTGGACGACTGCGCCTGGGTGGCCAACCGCTGGTGTGAGCTGCTGCCCATGCCGCTGGAACTCAAACACCAGCTGATGGCGCTGGACAACCCGCTGGTGCGCCTGGAGCTGGTGAGCGACCTGCTGGAGCGCAACGGCATCGCCACCTGAAGTTACATCAAACAAAGCACTTGCAAGACTTGCCAAGTGGCCCCATTTGGCACACGATAGCGCACTGCTTTCAGCCCCCACGACAACCGCACCCACCGAGCCCCCACCATGAGCATCCGCTACGCCAACGTCCTCAACCACCTGCCCGAAACCAAGATGCGCCTGTACCCCACCAAGGTGATCAACATCATTGGTGGCCCGGGCAGTGACAAGTCGCTGTTTTCAGCGGCCATCGTGTTGCACCTGAGCCTGCAGGGCAAAACGGTCGAAACCATTCCCGACTTTGCCAAGTCGCTGGTCTGGCAGCAAAACTTTGAGGTGTTGAAGAACCAGTATTTCATTGCCCAGCGGCAGTTTGAGATGCTCAACCTGATCGACGGCCAGGTGCATTTTTTGATCACCGAATGCTCTTTGCCCCAGGTGCTGTTCTACAACGAGAACTACTCGGAAAACATCTGCGACATTGCCAAAACCCGCGAGCAAATCCTGCAGTGGTACCGGCAAAACGACAACGTCAACGTGCTGGTCAAACGTGGCGACAAAAAATACGTGCGCTCAGGCCGTTTTCAGGACGAAGAACAAGCGCGTGAGGTGGACCAGGGCCTGCGCGAAATCCTGGTGCGTGAACGCCTGCCCTTCACCGAGCTGGCGCCCGACCTCAAAGCCATCCACGCCTTTGCCAACACCTTGTTGGTCTAATCCTTGGGCCGGGGCCGCAGCCCCGGTGGCAGCCAGGCTGAAAAATAGGCGTTGATCTGCGCCTCATGCCGCTGCCACCAGACCCCCAAAGCCACCACACCCAGGCCCAGCAGGCTCAGCACAAAGGCAAAACCCAGGCTGTCACCAAACACCCGGTGTGACAAATAACCCAGGTAAATCGCCACCCCCAGCCCGCCAAACACGGTGAACACCCGCCGCCCGATGGCCGCCCCGGCAAACACCAGCAGCAGGTTGATCAGGCAATACAGCGCCTTGCCCACCTCAGAGTCCGAGTCGCGCAGGCTCAGGCCACCCCAGAACATGATGGTGCCAAACAGGTACAGCCAAAACGCGTAGTCCTGCCGCCACTCTGCCTCACGCGCTTGGCGGCTGCGTGCATCCACCCACAGCGCGATAAACACCGTGGCGATGCCAAACACCAGCGACACATCGCGGGTGAACTCCCAGTCCCAATAACCCACGTCCGACCACAGAGCCTGCGCCACATCCATGCTCATGTACCACAGCGTCACCGGAATCGGCATCACCATGAACGGCAGGCGGTAGCGCCAGAGCATCACCACACCGGCGGCCAGGGTCACAAACTCCAGCGTGAGCCAGCGCCAGTTGATGTGCGTGTGGTAGGCCGAATAACTGGTTGGCCCGCCCGGCGGCCACCAGCCCAGACCATGCTGGGCACACCACACCACCAGCGGCACCAGCACCACCGCCAGCGTGGCCAAAATGCCCGCAGGCACACGCAGTTGGCGGCTTGCCAGGTGGTCGGCCACCTTCATGCAGGCCAGCAGATAGGCCGCACTCAGCAGCATCAGGCCCCAAGGGCCAAAAGCGTCCCAGCTCAGGCGCAAAAACAACGTCATGGCACCAATGGCCACCATCCCGCCAAAGTAATACAGCGTGTTGGTGAAGCTGAAACCCGGCCCGGCCGGCGCTGCAGCCGGTGACAGCCCGCCAGCCCCCGCCACCGGCTGCGCCAGCCGCGACCAGCGCGCCCACAAGGCATCGGCTTGCTGGCGGGTGATCAGCCCGTCCAACACGGCCTGGCTCAGGTCGGCCGGGCCAAGCCGCACCTGGGCGGGTTGATCGGGGTTGGGAACGCGCGGTGGGGACATGGCTATAGGTGCTTGGGTTGAACAAAGATGCGGCGCAGGGTACGCACAATACACGCCCAGCGCAAGGGCGCCGCCTAAAATGGCTGGTATGAGCCATCCTTCCCACCCAGCCTCCACCGCCGCAGCCAACAGCGCCGCAGCCCCAGACACCACCAAATCCAGCAACTTTTTGCGCCAGATCATCGAATCTGACCTCGAAAAAGGCACCTACGCATCCCGCCGCTGGGCTGGCAGCCCCGGCGACGCCGCCCACCACGCCCAGGGTGAGCCCGACCCGGCCAAGATCCGCACCCGTTTCCCGCCCGAGCCCAATGGTTACTTGCATGTGGGCCACGCCAAAAGCATCTGCATCAACTTTGGCCTGGCGCGCGACTACAACGGCGTGTGCCACCTGCGCTTTGACGACACCAACCCCGAGAAAGAAGACATTGAATACGTCAACAGCATTGTTGACGCCATCAAATGGCTGGGCTTTGACTGGAACGGCGCACCAGACGCCGCGCCCTACCAGGCCAGCGACTACTTCGACTTCATGTACCGCGCAGCGGAATATTTGATTGAAGCGGGCCTGGCCTATGTGGACGAACAAACGCCCGACCAAATGCGCGCCAACCGGGGCGACTTTGGCAAACCCGGTGTGGACAGCCCGTTCCGCAACCGCACAACGGCCGAAAATTTGGCACGTTTTCGCGAGATGCGCGACGGCAAGTATGAAGACGGCGCTATGGTTTTGCGCGCAAAGATCGACATGGCCAGCCCCAACATCAACATGCGCGACCCGGCCATCTACCGCATCAAACACGCCGAACACCACAACACCGGCAACAAGTGGTGCATCTACCCGATGTACACCTTTGCCCACCCGATTGAAGACGCGCTGGAGCAGATCACCCACAGCATCTGCACGCTGGAGTTTGAAGACCAACGCCCGTTTTACGATTGGCTGATGGACCGTTTGTGTGAAGGTGGCCTGCTGGCCGCGCCCGCGCCGCACCAGTATGAATTTGCCCGTCTGAACCTCACCTACGTGATCACCAGCAAACGCAAGCTGGCCGCACTGGTGAACGAGAAAAAGGTCAACGGCTGGGACGACCCACGCATGCCCACAATAGTTGGCCTGCGCCGCCGGGGCTACACCCCCGCTGCGATCCAAGCCTTTGCCGAACGCATTGGCGTGACCAAAAGCGACAGCTGGATCGACTACAGCACCCTGGAAGGCTGCCTGCGCGAAGACCTGGAGCTCAAAGCCCACCGTGGTTTTGCGGTGCTGAACCCGGTGAAACTGGTGCTGACCAACTGGGACGAGGTCATGGGCGCTGGCCACCTGGAGCCCTGCACCCAGCCCGCCCTGCCCCACCCGCCCGAGGGAGTGGAAAGCCCCACCCGCCATTTCACGATTGGCAAAGAGGTGTGGATCGAACGTGAAGACTTTGAAGAAGTGCCACCCAAGGGCTACAAGCGTTTGTTCCCGGGCAACAAGGTGCGCCTGAAAGGCGGCTACGTCATCGAATGCACCGGCTGCACCAAAGACGCCGACGGCAAGATCACCGAAGTGCATGCCACCGTGGTGCCCGACACCAAAAGCGGCACCCCCGGCAGCGACAGCGTCAAGGTCAAAGCCGCCATCACCTGGGTGGGCGTGGCCGATGGCGTCAACGCCGAAGTGCGTATGTACGACCGCCTGTTCCTGGACGCCCAGCCCGACGCGGGCGGCAAAGACTACCTGGAAAGCCTGAACCCCAACAGCCTGAAAGTCATCACCGCGATCGTCGAGCCCTCACTGGCCAACGCCGCAGCGGGCCAGAACTTCCAGTTTGAGCGACATGGGTACTTTGTGGCGGACCGGGTGGATCACGTTACGGGAGCTAAGCCGGTGTTTAACTTGGCGGTGGGGTTGAGGGATAGTTGGGGGAAGTAGTAATCGAATTAACAACGCCAAGTGGCAACAATAGCCATCAAATCAAAAAATAGGGAGAGGCAAAATTGGGACAATCAGAAAGCATATTCACTGACAAAAATCCGATGCAACTTTGCGATGCAACTGTTGAAAGTCACAGAGAAATTTGCCGCAAATTGAATATATTTGATTCGTACGAGGAAGAATTGACCAAAGGTGGTGCAAAAGGAGGCGAAGGCGCACCGGAAAGTTGCAAACACCTACTCACCCGTTTTTTGAATAGTGCAGCACGAACCCAACTAGCAATTTTCCCTCTTGACGGAGATTTGCCTGAAATCAATGAAGAATTGATTGCTCAACTGTCAGCCAAAAACTTGTACATCATCGATATAGCATCTGGACACGGCGCTGGCACACTATCGATAATTAACAGCATCCATCATCTGCGCATTAAAGAAGAATCCTTTCCAACAGATCCACTAGATATTGATATACATGCACTGGATTTCAGTGAGACTTCGCTGAGTTATTACGAGAATCTAATTGAAATTCTCAGATCCGACTATCTAAAAGTCGGCATAACAATCAAATTCCACAGACACATAGTCGACCTTAGAAGTGACGAAAATATAAAAACTGCTGTCGAGAATATAAAGACTAGTATTGGAAAAAATCCTCAATATTTACTAACATGCTCAGCAATATCTGGCGTTAAAAGAACGGTTTTTCAGGAGTCCTTCGCTCGCTCATACAGCTACATCGTCACAGAATTTCGTGAAGAAAATAGCTTATTTTTTTGGGTGGAGCCGCAGACCAAGGGAGACTGGATAAAGGAAAGCTGGCAAGAGCTCGCAACAGAACAAAAAATTGAATACCCATCCGATGGTTGCAAAACAAAGAACATCAGGTTCCATTGGTCTGATCCACATACAAAATCGGTTTTGCACGCGGATGCCGAGTACCTACTAATGGGACTGGCGACATGAATTCCTATTTACTAAGTCGTCCAGTTAATGCTCTAAAGAAGTTATATGCTCCTTCATATTTAGGTGCAAAAATTCGCGCATCAAAGGCGAGCGCCACTTTCATAAAAATTCAAGAGCTCGCCATTAAGAAGCGTCTCCATTCATCTGAACAATGGAACTACCGAAAATTTCAGGTATTCAAAGGACACACCGAAGATCAGCAGCCTGAATATCGTGAATATTTTGCCCCTAGCCCAAGCACTGCAGCAGCCGAGGCATACATACTGAACGATCTTTGTGATGACTTGGCAAGTACACAAATTTCAAACATTTATAGTTATATACGAACTCCGAAAGGGTCCTCGTATAACTATGAACACTACTTGCATTCTTATAGAAAAAGGAATCAAAATATTCTAGAGGCATTGAGTAGTCAGAAAAAGGCGGCAGCTCTCTTCTTGGACTTGAAGAACTACTATGCGTCAGTAAACAAAGATCTACTCATTGACGCAATAAAAAAACATCCAATATTGACCACCAAGAAAAATCGGTACTCTGTAGATTTTCTAGTTGATCAAGTTAATCAATCACCTAGCGGCATCCCAATTGGAACCGAGCTTTCACATTTACTTGGCGATATTTATATCGAGCCACTAGACAAGATTCTAAAAAAGCTACTTGGCAATAACTACTTTCGTTACGTAGATGACATCACTGTAGTATGCGATCAAGGAAAGCTCGAGCAAATTGAAAAGGATGTACGAACTGTCGTTGAGTCCTTGGGATTGATGCTTAACGACTCAAAGCGAGAGGTTTTCAACACGTCACAATGGCGTAGTGCAATAGACACATCACCCGTGGATGGGGACGATTTTTACGAGTACTGCCAAATGTTAGGGCACTGGATTGGTACTGACATCGGCAAGAAAAACTGGCTGCAGATCGAACTAGAAAATCAAGGATTTCAAATTCCTATCAGAAAAATATTCAGTAGAAACCGCAAGACCCATAACCATTTCGCAGTCAACGAAACCGAGAAAAGTGTAATAGAAAAATCTGTTGCAATTAGAAATAAATACGTAACCGCATTGGAGAAAGTGGTCGAAAACCTTTCTAAAAATTCAAATCGATGGTATCTACAGAAGACAAAAAGAGCAATAAATCCTCTTTTCTACTTACTAAACAAGCAGAACTATCAGACTATTACTGATGCAGCAAAAGAGAGCATCAAACTTAAGACTCAAGAAGAGGTATCGAATGCCCTATTGAAGAGCAGTTGCGACTGCATCATCAAGTATCCTGGTGTGACTGTGAGTACTTTCTGTGAAATTTGGGAGACTGTTCAACCGGCGGGTTTTCAATTGCGCAACTTGAAAGTTAACAACCCAAGCGTCCAAGAAATTGAATCACTGACTACCCTTGCGCTATATGGAATAGTGCCTCCCTTGGAGCAAATCAGTACATCAACCATTTGGCAAGCACTGAGGCCAGAAGTGCAATACAGAAGTGCGGCCTTAAATGGCTTTGAGGCTGAAATTGAATCCTTAAGAATAGGCATTACTGCTGATAAACAGCAATCGCTGCTTGATGACAGACTGAATGACGACGAGGATATTATTCTCAGCGGCCTTGAATTGGGCAATCAATCGATTTCCCCTTGAATAAAAGGGGCCAGCACGAGTTACTGCGGGACGGAAGTTGCGCGGCCTATCGCGGCATCAAAATAGTTCAATCAGGGATACAAATAGATGGCAAAGTTCCTAACCACCACCGGCACCAACTACCACCTAGAAGAACTGATCAAAGGCGCGTCTGACCGCCTGATCCTGATCAGCCCCTTTCTCAAGCTCAATGACCGCATGAAAGAACTTCTGGCCGACAAAAACCGGCTGAAGATCGATGTGCGTATCGTCTATGGCAAAAGCGAGTTGCAGCCACAAGAGATCGAATGGCTGCGCGGCCTGACCTACATCCGCACCAGCTTCTGCAAAAACCTGCACGCCAAGTGCTACATGAATGAGGAGCTGTGCATCATCACCAGCCTGAATCTGTACGAGTTCAGCCAGGTGAACAACAACGAGATGGGCATCCTGATCCAGCGCAGTGAAGACAGCCAGCTCTACAAAGATGCCTACGAAGAGGCGCAGCGCATCATTCGTATCAGCGAAGAAGTGCGTATTTCACTGGAACGTGTCACTAGCGAACCCGCCGCCACCGCAGCGCCAACAGATTCCAGTGACGAGGCTGACGCCACAAACGACAAGCTGCCTTCCGGTAAGCTGGCGCAAAAGCTGGGCATGAAAGCCGCCGACCTGTTGAGCCACGCCACACAACATGGTTACTTGGCATTGAACGGCGACAAACATGTTGTCACGCCCAAGGGTGAGGCAGCCGGTGTTGAGTTCGTGGCCAAGGGGCGGTTTGGACCGTACTTCTTGTGGCCGCAGGACTTTCAGCTGCGCTGAGTAGTGGCACCAATTAGCTACATTAATTGCAGCTGCTAGCTCTTATTGAAAAAGGGCTAGAGCCGTATTTCTTATAAATGTCCCCGCGACACTGACGAAGGTCGACACCACTATGCCCCGCCCCCAAACCATCCAGATCTACCTCCCAGCTGGTGACCCACGCGGTATGCGGGTCGCAGAGATCACCACGCGCATTGTTCGGGTTATTGAGGTGCCACGCAGCCAGTTGGCGGACTTTCTGAAATTGCCCGAGGCGCAGCAGGTGGGCGTTTACTTTTTGATGGGCGATCTGTCGGATGCTGGCTTGCCACGCGTCTACATCGGTCAGTCTGGCTGTGTGGGCAGCAGGTTAGCGCAGCACAACCAGAACAAGGACTTCTGGAACCGGGCGCTGGTGATCATTTCGCTTACCAACAGCTTGACGCAAACACACGCACTGTTTCTGGAGTGGTTTGCCATCGCAGAGGCCACCAAGGCCGGACGCTACAGCCTGGAGAACGGCAACACCGGCTCACAGCCCTACACCCCCGCGCCGCTGCAAGCCGATTGCCATGAGATACATGAGACAGCGGCCACCTTGTTGGCAACCTTGGGGCAACCGATCTTCGAGCCATTGACTGCCCTGGCAACAGCAGGCAATGGCCAAACAGCACCGCCCGAGTTGTTTTACTGCAAAGGCCCCGATGCCAATGGCGTGGGGGAGTACACCGCTGAAGGTTTTGTGGTTTACAAAAACTCCACTGCCCGCATAGACAACGTGGCATCGATCAAAGGCACATCACAAGAGCGATTCCGCGAGCAACTCGTCACCGATGGTGTGCTGCAACCACAAGGCAAGCAGTATGTTTTCACCCGGGACTACCTCTTCTCCAGCCCCAGCATGGCTGCGATTGCAGTGCTGGGCCGCTCGGCCAATGGCTGGATGGAATGGAAGACGGAGCAAGGGCAAACGCTGGATGGGGCGAAGCGGCAAGCAGTCATAGAAGCAGACTGAAGGATGCTACTTTTTGTAGCTGCTAGCGTTTATTTCAGTTGGGCCAGACACCAATTCGCAAAAAGAGGCCAGGCTCGATTTCCCCTTTGATCGAATGACCCGTTCTGGACAGCGGTATGCGCGCTAATCACTAGATTTTTGCTACTCTATTAGAAGCATCTAGTTCAATCTGTATGAGGTCCAGAGGTCGATTTAGCACCAAATCGTTTGACGCCGCTAAACTCCAGCCTATGCCTGTCGTGTTTCGCTACAAATCTTTTCGCTTTTTCTTCTATTCAAATGAAGGGAACCCGCGTGAGGCTATGCATATCCATGTACGTGGTGCAGAGGGAGAGGCTAAGTTTTGGTTGACTCCGACTGTTTATCTTGCAGACAGTGATGGTTTTGACGCTCGAACACTGCGCGAGTTACGAGATGCCGTCATAACAAACAAAGATCTGATTGAAAGGACCTGGAATGATCACTTCGCCTAAAGCCGTCCGGTTTGATGAAGACACCTTGTGGGTCAGCCTCTCAGACGGCCGCACCATTGCAGCGCCTCTGGCTTGGTTTCCTCGCTTGATGGAGGCGACACCTGTGCAGCTTGCCCAGGTCGAGCTGAGCAAAGGTGGTTTGCACTGGGATGCATTGGACGAAGATATTTCCATCGCAGGCCTACTGGCTGGGCAACCGGATCTGTCCAGGCACAGCAAGCAACTGACAGCCTAAGGCAGATTGGCGTAGACCCTAGGTCAGCCGCTGGCTATGCGCGCTATCCTCGCGCCCATGCAAGCCACCAACATCCTCAGTTTCTGGTTCAACGAGTTAAGTCCGCAGCAGCACTTTGCCAAAGACGCTGCGCTGGACGCCGCCATTCGCACGCGTTTTGGCGCCACGCTGGAGGCGGCTGCGCGGGGTGAGTTGGCGGCCTGGCGCGCCACGGCGGCGGGGCGGCTGGCAGAGATCATTGTGCTGGACCAGTTCTCGCGCAATGTGTACCGCGACACACCGCTCTCCTTTGCGCAGGACGCGCTGGCGCTGACCCTGGCGCAAGAGCTAGTGGCCCTGAAGCAAGACCGCAACCTGCCGCTGGCACAGCGCAGGTTTGCCTACATGCCCTACATGCACAGCGAGTCCGCGCTGGTGCACACCCAGGCCGTGGCGCTGTTTTCGCAGCCGGGTCTGGAAGAGACCCTGCGCTACGAGTTGCAACACCAGGCCATCATTGACCGCTTTGGCCGTTACCCGCACCGCAATGCCATTCTGGGCCGCACCTCCAGCGCCGAGGAGCTGGCTTTTCTGAGTGAGCCGGGGTCGTCGTTCTAAGTCAGCGCCGTCAGAAAGATGCATCTTTTGTAGCTGCTTGCCCTTATATCAAAAGGGCTAGAGGCCAATTTGGCATACAAAGCCTGGCCATTGGCTAGCGCAAACCACATTCGCCCGCTGCGGCGCCGTGAATGGGCTGCGGTGCTAAGGTCCACCCCTTTTTGACCCACTGGACATTCACCATGCTGTTTACCCCCTTGCAAGTTGGCCGCCTCACGCTGCCCAACCGCATTTTGCTTGCCCCCCTCACCCGCACCCGCGCTGGATCAGAGCACCAGCCCAACGAGCTGATGGCCGAGTACTACGCCCAGCGCGCCAGCGGCGGCCTGCTGATCACCGAGTGCACCATGGTGCTGCCCAACACCTCTGCTTTTGTGGCCGAGCCCGGCATTTACTCTGCCGAGCAGATTGAAGGCTGGAAGAAGACCACCGCCGCCGTCCACGCCAAGGGCGGGCGCATCTTTTTGCAGATCTGGCACAGCGGGCGCGCTGCGCATGCCGACATCAACGGTGGCCAGGCCAGCGTGTCGTCCACCGCGGTGCCGATTGAGGGCGACATCCACACGCCCAAGGGCAAGGTGCCCTACGCACCGGCCCGTGTGCTGACCGAGGCCGAGATTCCTGCCATCGTGGCGGGCTTTGCCCAGGGTGCCAAAAACGCCATTGAGGCGGGTTTTGACGGTGTGGAGGTGCACGGCGCCAATGGTTACCTGATCGACCAATTTTTGCGTGATGGCGCCAACCAGCGCACCGACGGTTACGGCGGCTCGATGGAGAAGCGCGCACGTTTCCTGTTTGAGGTGTTGACCGCAGTGACCGACGCCATTGGTGCGGACCGCGTGGGCCTGCGCCTGTCGCCGCTGAACAGCTTCAACAGCATGATCGACAGCGACCCGATCGGGCTGACCAGCTACCTGGCCGAAAAGCTCAACGCCTACCAACTGGCCTATTTGCACCTGATGCGCGCCGATTTTTTTGGTGTGCAGCAGGGTGATGTGATGACGGTGGCGCGCGACAAGTACAAAGGTGTGCTGGTTGGCAACATGGGCTACACCGCCGACGAGGCCACCCAAGCCATTGCAGACGGCAAGCTCGATGCGGTGGCCTTTGGCACCAGCTTCCTGGCCAACCCGGACTTGCCCGCGCGTTTCCAGGCCGGTGCCGCTTTGAACGCGCCCGACGCCAGCACCTTCTACACGCCCGGCGCCAAGGGCTATACCGACTACCCCACGCTCTAAGCCCCTGCGGCGGGGCGGCCCGCGTGCCACTATCATGGCGGCAACCACCCCGCCCACGCCATGCCCCGCCGCAAGCACCACCACGTTTATGTGGTTGAACTCTCTCCAGACGTGCTGCTGGAGCCGCGTTTTCGCAAAAGCAACCCGAACTACATCGACGGCAAGCCTTGTGTGTATGTGGGCATGACCGGGCTGGACCCCGATGTGCGCTTTGACAAACACAAGGCGGGCATCCAGGCCAACCGCTTTGTGCAGCGCTACGGCCTGCGCCTGCTGCCCGATTTGTTTGAGGGCTTCAACCCGATGCGTTACGACGACGCGGTAGACCGCGAGATTGAGATCGGCATTGACCTGCGATCAGCCGGGTTTGGTGTCTGGCAGGCCTGAGGCGGCTTGTAAACTCGCAGGCTTTGCACCTGGACCCGGAGAACGTATGCCCAAAACAAACCACAAACCCTTCGTGATCGGTGTTGCAGGGGGCAGCGGCAGTGGCAAGTCAACGGTCACACGCCAGGTGCTGGCGTCGGTCGGGCCGGACATGGCCACCGTCTTGTACCAGGACGACTACTACCTGGACCAGACCGAGATGTCGCCCGAGGAGCGGCGCAAAACCAATTACGACCACCCCGATGCGTTTGACTGGCCGCTGATGATGCAGCACCTGCAGGCGCTGCGCCGTGGTGAGGCCATCGAGATGCCCACCTACGACTTCACCGCGCACAACCGCGCCAGCAAAACCATCACCCTGCAACCCGCGCCGGTGATTGTGGTGGAAGGCCTGTTTGCGCTGTATGACGCCGAGCTGCGCAAGATGATGTCGCTCAAGATTTTTGTGGACACCGCGCCCGACGTGCGTTTTATCCGCCGCCTGCAGCGCGACATGGCCGAGCGCGGCCGCACCGCCGAGAGCGTGATCAACCAATACATGGACACCGTGCGCCCGATGCACAAACAGTTCATCGAACCCACCAAACGCCGCGCCGACGTGATCCTGCCCCACGGCGCCAACGATCCGGCCGTGGACATCATCACCACCAAAGTCAAAACCCTGATCCACGATCTGGGGCGGGCCTGAACACCCTGCAGCGCTGGGCTCTTACCAGCCATCGCCAAACGGTCACCACCCTCACCATGCTCACCCCTTTCAAAAACCTGCTGACCAGTTTTTTCATGCCCGACGAGGCCGCTGGCCCAAGCCGGGCGCAGCACCTGCAACTCGCCACGGCGGTCTTGATGGTGGAGGTGATGCGCGCGGATGCCAACATCAGCGTGGCCGAACGCGATCAGACGCTGGCCACCTTGCGCCAGCGTTTTGCGCTGGACGACGCGGCCCTGACGCAGTTGTTGGCACAAGCGGAGCAAACCGCCCAGCGCGCCAACGACTACTTTCACTTCACCAGCGCCATGAACGACGACTTCACCCAGGCCGAAAAAATCCAGGTGGTGGAGTACATGTGGCAAGTGGCCTACGCAGACGGTGCGCTGGACGCCAATGAAAACCACCTCATCAGCAAGGTGGCGGGTCTGCTGCACGTGACCCACGGTGACTACATCGTTGCCAAGATGCGCGCCAAAGAAGCCGCACAAGGCCAGGGCTGAGCCGCATTTGCTCTATTTATCAGAGCGATATGCCCTTATCTGATAAGGGCTAGAGGCAGGTTTTGCATATAAGCACGCGGAGATTTTGTCAGCTTGACAGATTGGTCATGGTGATCGTGCGCGGAGAGCCTGCACATGCAAGCCCTCGAAAAACCCCAATTCGGGTATGATCAAACCCAATATGGGTATTTTCATTTCACCAACCGAGTCACCATCTCTTGCTGACGCCCTTTTCCCTAAGGTGCGCCAGCGGATATTGGCTGTGCTGTTTGGTGCGCCTGACCGCAGCTTTTACGCCAACGAGTTGATAGCGCTGGCGGCTTCGGGCACAGGCGCGGTGCAGCGAGAGTTGGCCAGTCTGTCGGAGTCTGGGCTGCTGACCGTCAGCAAACAAGGCAACCAAAAGCATTACCAGGCCAACGCTAATACACCGGTGTTTACCGAGTTGCGCGCTCTGGTGCTCAAAACCATGGGGCTGGCTGATGTGCTGCGCAATGCGCTCAGCCCGCTGGCGGCGCAGATCGACTTTGCGTTTGTTTATGGCTCGGTGGCGCGCCAGCAAGACACAGCGCAGAGTGATGTGGACGTGATGATCATCAGCGCCAGCCTGGCTTATGGGGAGGTGTTTGGCGCGCTGGAGGATGCAAGCTTGTCACTTGAGCGCAAGGTCAACCCCACGCTCTACTCCCCGTCGGATTGGGACAAACGCGTGGCGCAAGACAGCGCCTTTGTCACCCGCGTGTTGCAGCAACCCAAAATTTGGTTGATTGGCAGCGAGGAGCAAATCCATGCACCCAGCGCTTGACAACCTGTGTGGCCCCGGCAAATCGCTCAAGGCAGAAGCCCCGGACGCCAACGAGTTGGCCGGACTGATCCGCACCGGCGTGGCCCGCCTGCAAGATGCACGCAACCCGGCCCTGGCGCTGGAAAGCCAATTCGACCTGGCCTACAACGCTGCGCATGCACTGTGTCTGGCCGCGCTACGGCGCATGGGCTACCGCGCCAGCAACCGCTACATCGTGTTTCAGGTGTTGCCCCACACCTTGGGCCTGGGACCAGAAGTCTGGCGCGTGCTTGACAAGTGCCACAACACGCGCAACCTGGGCGAGTACGAAGGTTTGCTGGACGTGGATCACCGCTTGGTCGCGGACTTGATTGCCGCGACCGATGCGGTGGCGCAAGCGATTCAAAAATAGGCTGGCAACCGGCTTGCTCCGGACATCGTTTTTTTGCAGCTACCAGCGCTTAAACAAACATCCCACCCGACACCTCGATGCGTTGTGCATTGACCCAGCGGTTGTCGGGTGACACCAGCGAGGCGACCATGGCGCCGATGTCGTCGGCCTCACCCACCCGGCCCAGCGCGGTTTGGGATGCGACAAAAGCATTGAGCTGTGGTGTGTCGCGCACGGCGCCGCCGCCAAAGTCGGTGGCAATGGCGCCGGGCGCCACGGTGTTGACGGCAATACCTCGCGCGCCCAGTTCCTTGGCCATGTAGCGGGTCAGCACCTCTACCGCGCCTTTCATCGCGGCATAGGCCGCGTAGCCCGGCAAGGCAAAACGTGTCAGCCCGGAAGACAGGTTGACGATGCGCCCGCCGTCGGCCATCAGCGGCAACAGTTTTTGTGTCAAGAAGAAAACGCCTTTCAGATGGATGTTGACCATGTCATCAAACTGGGCTTCGGTGGTGTCCATCAGGCTGGCGTGGGCGCCGGTGCCGGCGTTGTTGATCAGCGCATGGAAGGTGCTGCTGCCCCACTGCGCCAGCAGCACCTCACGCACCTGGGTGGCAAAGGTGGCAAAGCTGCTGCTGTCCGACACTTCAAGCGGCAGCGCCACCGCCTTCTGGCCCGAAGCCTCGATCTGCGCAACCACTTCGGCGGCTTCTGCCTGTTTGCTGCGGTAGGTCAGGATGACGCCGTGGCCTTGTTTAGCCAAGTGCAGTGCGGTGCTTTTGCCCAGGCCACGGCTGCCGCCGGTGACCAAAACGATGGAGGGTGATGTCGACATGGTGTGTTTCCTTTGTGATGGGTTTGTGGTGGAAACGAAGTCTATTGATCAACTTCATCCAGATAAATAGGATGATTACGATTTGTTTGTTCTCTAAAATTGAACAATGAGTTTTTTAGACCAGATGAACATCTTTGCGCGGGTGGCCGAACTGTCGAGCTTTACCCAGGCGGCCGACAGCCTGGGGCTGCCCAAGGCCAGTGTGTCCAACGCGGTGCAGCAGTTGGAGAACCAGCTGGGTGTGCGCCTGTTACACCGCACCACCCGCAAGGTGGTGCTGACCAACGACGGCCAGTCGTTTTACGAGCGCTGCAAAGACGCCCTGGCCGACATGGACGAGTTGCAAACCATGTTTCAGCTGCAACGTGCCAACCCTTTGAAGGGGCGAGTGCGGCTGGACATGTCTACCGTGGTCGCCCGGCAAGCGGTGTTGCCCCGTTTGCCAGAACTGTTGCAGCAACACCCCCAGTTGCAGCTGGAAATCAGCAGCACCGAGCGGCGGGTGGACCTGGTGCGCGAAGGTTTTGACTGTGTGGTGCGCGCCGGCCCGGTGACAGACCCCGGGCTGATCACCCGGCCCGTGGGTGCCATGCGTATGGCCAACTGTGTGAGCCCGGCCTACATCGCTCGCTGGGGTGTGCCACAGAGCCTGGCAGATCTGGCCCGGCACACCCAGGTGATTTACACCGCCACACTGGGTGCCAAACCCACCGGTTTTGACTACTCCGAGGCGGGTGAGGACCGTAGCCTGCCCATGCCCGGCCCGGTTACCGTGAACAATGCTGAGGCTTACCAGGCCGCCTGCCTGGCGGGTCTGGGGCTGATCCAGGTGCCATTTGTGGGCGTGCGGGAGCTGATTGAGCAAGGCCAACTGGTCGAGGTGCTGCCCGACTGGCCCGCACCGCCCATGCCCTTGTCCCTGGTCTACGCCAACCGCCGGAACCTCTCCACCCGCGTGCGTGTCGTGATGGACTGGTTGCACGCTGTGCTGCTGGACTACCTGGCTGAGTAATCCGCCGGACGCTGAGCCTGGTCAGTTCACCTCGCCCCCGCTGTCGTGCACCACTGCTGCTCACACGGCACACCATCGTGGTTGCCATCCATTTCCACGCCGGGGCAATGTTTCAGGAAGTATTTGGCTTCACTGCAAGAGGTCATTTGGGAGCAGTGTGTGCGGCCATCACAGCCAAAGGTGCTGGTGCTGGTACTGCTTTGGGTTGGAGCCAGCGCGGTGGCGGGTGGTGAAACCTGCACCCTGCTCTGAGTGACGTGTTTGTCGTACTGGCTGTAGCCATACCCAGCCAATGCGGCCAGCACAAGCCACGCAATCAGCTTGCTGCCCCTTGAGGCGCCGTCGGTGTTGTGGCTCAGGCGCTGCGACCTGGTGCTGGGCCGGGATGTGGTGGCTCTGGCGGGTGGCGTCACACCCAGGTGCTGTACCCGCACCGCTTGTTTTCTGCCCCGGTTGTCGGGCTCCACTTCAAAGCTGAGTTCATCACCCTCTTGGGGCACGCAGCCATCGCGTGGAAAAGCACTGATGTGGACAAACACATCTTGCCCACTGTCACTGGCCAGAATGAAGCCGTAACTGCGCTCGATGTTCCATTTGCGCAGCCTGCCCTGATAACGCGTTGCAGTCATCTTGCCCTCCCGTTTCACATGCACCTAGGCGCTGTGTTGTTTAAATCGTTGAAAACATTCTAGGGTGGCAGCCGGGAGAAACTGCTATGCAATGCGTAGCTATAAGCCCTTTTGATACGAGGGCTACAACCCAATTTCCCCAAAAACCCTGGAGGCGCCCTATTTGCAGATGATCCAGGCCAAGTTGGGGACAAAGCAACACTGGCAGTGGCCTTGAGCCCCCGACACGCCGGCCAAGCTCAACACACAAAACATCTGCCCACACCATTCCCACAGGGCGGTGTCACGCACATCAAAGCTGTGTAGCATGGTGTCATCTTTGCACCTTGAGAGGTCCGCCATGTCCAGCTACATGCTTCTGATCATCGAGCCACCGGGCCAGCGCGCCACCCGCACCGAGGCGCAGGGCCGTGAGGCCTACGCCAGCATGCAGGCGTTTGGTGACAGTCTGCGCCGGCAGGGCAAGCTGCAGGCGGGCGCGGCCTTGGCCTCGCAGGCCAGCGCGGTGCGGGTGAGCGGGGTCAACACCAGCCCCCGCGTGCTGGACGGCCCGTTTTCTGAGGCCAAGGAAATGGTGGGCGGCTTTTTCATGGTCGACTTCGCCAGCCTGGACGAGGCGGTGGCCCTTGCCCATTTGTGCCCAGCAGCGCAGTGGGCCACGGTGGAAGTGCGCGCCCTGGCGCCGTGTTACGAAGACATCCAGGCCTGATCAGGGTTTGTACTGAGCCGGGTGGTGTCGAAAACGCCCGGCCTGTTTCGTCGTACCTCTAGAAGCGATTGAATTGGCTTCCCATGAGGCTCGGCAAGCCCGCCGCCGCCCGTGGCCATACTTTGGAGTACCCATGAGCACCGCGACCTTTCCCATGTGTTCCGTTGTGCATTTTGAAATGCCGTACAAGGACCGCGAACGCGCAGCGCGTTTCTACGCCGCCGCCTTTGGCTGGAACCACCAGTTCCTGGGCCCCGAGATGGGAGACTACATGCTGGTCAGCACCGCGCCCGCAGGTGCGCGCCCACCGGTGCCACCCGAGGCCGCGTTGGGCTCTATCAACGGTGGCCTGTTCCCCTTCCAGGCTGACGGGCCCATCCATCACCCCTCGGTGGTGATTGCGGTGGAAGACATCCACGCCGCGATACAACGGGTGACCCAAGCAGGTGGCAAGGTACTGGGTGAACCGATGGCCATTCCTGGTGTGGGCAATTACGTGGCGTTTTGCGACACCGAGGGCAACCACAACAGCATGCTGCAGCCCGACATGGCAGCCCCCGACTGCCCGGCCTGAACCACCCAGGGAAACACCATGCGATTCATGATCATCGTCAAGTCCTGCCCCGAGTTCGAGGCCGAGCTCAGCCCAGAAGCGCCTGAAGAACTGATGGCCGAGATGGCGGCCTACCACGACGAGCTGGCGCGTGCGGGGGTGCTGCTGGACGGCAGCGGCCTGCACCCCAGCCGCACCGGCTGGCGCATCCACTACGACGCCTCCGGCCAACGGGTGGTGGACGGCCCCTTTGCCGAGGCCAAGGAACTGATCGCCGGTTACACGCTGATCCAGGTGCGCTCGCGCGACGAGGCTCTGGAATGGAGCCGCCGTTTCCCCAACCCCGCCGGACGTGGCAAAGAGGCGGTGATCGAACTGCGCCAACTCATGGATCTCAACGAATTTCCGCCCAGCGATGCGCTGGACAAGTTCAAGCAATTGGAAGCCCGTCAGACAAGCTGAGCCCCGACTCACCCACCACCAGGAGAACCCAAGGTGTACAAACAAATTTTTGTCAACCTGCCCATCCAGGACATGGCCCGCTCCAAAGCCTTTTTCCAGGCGCTGGGCCTGAGCTTCAACCCGCGTTTCACCAACGAACAGGGCGCCTGCCTGGAGATTGGTGAAAACTTCTACGCCATGCTGCTGGTGGAGCCCTTCTTCCAGGGCTTTACCCAAAAGCCGATTGGCGACGCCCAGAAAACCACCGAAGTGATCTTGGCGCTGTCAGTCGACAGCCGCGCCGAGGTTGACGACGTGATCAACAAGGCCGTGGCCGCCGGTGCCACCACACCCAACGCACCGCAGGACCACGGCTTCACGTTCCAGCACGGTTTTGCCGACCTGGACGGCCACCAGTGGGAGGTGCTCTGGATGGACGAAGCAGCGGCGCCCGCGCAGATGTAAAAACGGCGCGTGTCTTCCGCCGTCCGCCACACCCTTGCCGCTATCTGGCGCATCGAGTCAGCACACATCGTCGCTGCCGTGGCGCGGCGTGTGCGCGACCTCGGCGTGGCCGAAGAACTGGCGCAAGACGCCCTGGTGGCCGCGCTGGAGCACTGGCCCAAAGACGGCCTGCCAGATAAGCCCGCTGCCTGGCTCATGACCACCGCCATCAACCGCGCGCTGGACTGGCTGCGCCACCGCCTGATGGTGGAGGCGCGGCACAACGACATTGCAAGCGATCTGCAGGCCCAGCAAGCCCATGTGGTGCCCGACTTTGTGGATACCCTCGATGCCGCGCGGCAGGACGAGATGGGTGACGACCTGTTGCGCCTGATCTTCACCGCCTGCCACCCGGTGCTCTCCAGCGACGCGCGGGTGGCGCTCACCCTCAAGCTGCTGGGTGGCCTGAGCACCCAGGAGATTGCCCGAGCCTTTCTGGTGCCCGAGGCCACCATCGCCCAGCGCATCGTGCGCGCCAAACGCGCGCTGGCCGATGCACAAGTGCCGTTTGAGGTGCCGCGTGGCGGACAGTTGGCCGAGCGCCTGGCCTCGGTGCTCGAAGTGGTCTACCTGGTGTTCAACGAAGGCTACACCGCCACCAGCGGCAGCGACTGGATGCGCCCGGAGCTGTGCTCTGAGGCCCTGCGCCTGGGCCGTATGCTGGCCGAACTGGCCCCCGATCAGGCCGAGGTGCATGGCCTGGTGGCGTTGATGGAAATACAAGCCTCACGCAGCGCGGCCCGCACGGACGCCCAGGGCAAGCCGGTGTTGCTGAACCAGCAGAACCGCGCCCGCTGGGACCATCTGCTGATCCGCCGTGGCCTGGCCGCGCTGGAGCGCTCCGAGCGCCTGGGCCAGGCGCCGGGCAGTTATTTCCTGCAGGCAGCCATTGCCGCGTGCCATGCCCGTGCGCCCACCGCCGAAGAGACCGACTGGGCACGCATCGCCGCGCTCTACACCCAACTCATGCAAGTGGCGCCCTCACCGGTGGTGCAGCTCAACCGCGCTGTGGCCGTGTCCATACACGAGGGCCCGGCCGCAGGCCTGGCCATTCTCGACACGCTGCTTCTGGACAAAACCCTGCAGTCTTACCACCTGCTGCACGCCGTCCACGCCGACCTGCTGCAAAAACTCGGGCGCCAGGACGAGGCTCGGGCCGCGCTGCACCACGCCGCCGCCCTGACCCACAACGAACAAGAACGCGCCTTGCTGGTGCAACGCGCACAAGAATAAGTCGAGTGCGTGCTGCATTTTTAGAAGCTGTTAACCATTGTTTCAAAAGGGCTGGAAGCCAACTTCCTCACTAAAATCAAGTCACCAAGGTGCGCAGACACCACTTTCTTGAACTTGAGGGAGGACCCCATGGCTTCACGACCCCGGCACACACGTCAGCGCAACAGCACATCAACGATCAAAAACATGGGCCAACGAGCCACGCTGCTTGGTTTGGGCTTTTTGATCTTTCCCTTCTTTTTGGGCAACTCCATCATGGGCCAGGTGGTGGCTTCGGGCTTGTTCGTGCCGGGATGGCTGCTGTTGGTGTTTGGCGCCGTCGCTTGGGGGCTGTCCGTGGCGGCAGAGAAGTCGTCATTGACCAAGCTGCAACCCTTGCCGCCCACCACGACCCAATGGCCGAAACAGCCACCGACCTACACACACCAACCCAACAGCAAAACCCGTGTTGAGCCCGCCTTCGCCCGGCCCAGCGGCGCGGAAACACCTGCACCCAAGCCAGAGCCCGATCCGGAGGTTTTTAAGGTGCCGGGGAAATTGGCCCAGTGGAGCCCAGCTGTTTTCGCTGCCATCGAATGGCGCCGTTTTGAGGCGGTGTGTGAAAAGTTATTTGCGCAAGCGGGGTTTGAGACCCGCTCCCAATCCCATGGTGCCGACGGTGGCGTGGACATCTGGCTCTACAGCCGCAACGCCGAAGGCCCGGTGGCCGTGGTGCAATGCAAACACTGGCAGGGCAAGCTGGTGGGCGTGCGGGAGCTGCGCGAGTTTTTTGGTGTGATGACCGCCCAAGGGCTCAAGCGCGGCACCTATGCCACCACATCCACCTACACCACAGACGCCCAGCAATTCGCAAAAGATAACCACATCAATGCGCTGGATGCCAGCGACCTGCTGGCCATGATTGCCAAACGCAGCACCGAGCAACAACAAGCTCTGCTGGACGTGGCGTTTGAAGGTGAGTACTGGCGGCCCACTTGCGCCAGCTGCGGTGTCAAAATGGTGGAGCGCACCCCAGCCAAAGGTGGCGCCAAGTTTTGGGGCTGCAGCCACTACCCCCGATGCAAGTCACGGCTGCCGATGGCGGGGGCTTTGCGTCGATAACCGCTACTTTATCAGTAGCTACAATCTCTTTTATCAAAAGGACTAGAGGCCACTTTAGTCTCATATCGGACTTGACACTCATGTCGTGCCAGAGGCCTCTCAGATCGCTTATTTGTCGTGCAAAAGTCGTATCGCGACACTTTATTTGTCGCGATACAACTTTTGCGTCAATTTAAGTGACGCGATACTGCACAAAAATCCTGATTTAATAGCTACAAGCCCTTATTGAATAAGGGCTAAAGGCCAATTTAGCTTACAAACACCACACCAAGCAAGCCAAATCACTGCGCCAGCACCAGCTTCACCCCGGTGCTCTGCAGGCTGTCAGACACACGGTCAGGAATGTTTGCTGGCACCACCAGTGTCGCCAGGGCGTTGAGCGGTGCCACGGTAAAGGCAGACGCGGCGCCGAGTTTGTCGAGGGTGGCCAGCACCACGGTTTCGGCGGCACGTTCGTGCAAAGCACGTTTCACAGCCGCCTCTTCAAAGTCGCCGGTGGTTAAGCCCGCCTCGGCGTGCACACCGGTCACGCCCATCAGGTACAGGTCGGCGCGCACACGGGTGATGGCTTCGATCACGCTGGCGCCCACGGCCACCATCGAGTGGCGAAACAGGCGGCCACCCAGCAACAGCACCTCAATATTCAGATGCTCACTCAGCGCCACCGCCACGGTCGGGCTGTGGGTGACCACAGTGGCAGACAAGTCAAGCGGCAGATGCTGCACCACCTGCAAGGACGTGGTGCCGCCGTCCAGAAACACCACCTGCCCGGCCTGAACCAGTGCAGCCCCGGCCCGACCCAACAGGCGTTTGTCATCGGGGGCGAGTTGCGCGCGCACCCGCATGTCGCCCACCGCCGCCGAGGCAGGCAGCGCGCCACCATGCACACGCTGCAGCAGGCCCTCAGCAGCCAGTTCACGCAAATCGCGCCGCACCGTGTCCTCTGAAATGCCCAGCTCTTCACTGAAGGTTTTGGCGACAAACTGGCCGTCGCGTGTGAGGCGGCTGAGGATGAGTTGTTTGCGTTGGGTGGTGAGCATCTGGGTGGGCCGCGTGTTGGGTCAAAACGTGTATGCACGATTTTACGCAATAATGCACGATATTGCACGTTTAACTTTTTGGAGTCACCATGTCCATAAGCAGAGAACCCGCCCCCATCCACATCAACGCGGCGCACGTGCGGCTGCTGGATGCTCAAGTCTTGTCCAAGGATTGGTATGTGTTGCGCAAGATCACGTTTGAGTTGCGCCGCCGCGATGGGCATTGGCAGCGCCAAAGCCGCGAAGCCTATGACCGGGGCAACGGCGCGGCCTTGCTGTTGTTTGACCCGCGCAGAAGCACGGTGGTGCTGACCCGGCAGTTCCGTTTGCCCACCTTGATCAATGGCAACGCCGATGGTTACCTGATCGAGGCCTGCGCCGGGTTACTGGACGGCGACGACCCGGAAACCTGCATCCGCCGCGAGGCCGAGGAAGAAACCGGCTACCAGATCCGCGCACCGCGCAAGGTGTTCGAGGCCTACATGAGCCCCGGGTCAGTGACCGAAAAGCTGCACTTTTTTGTGGCCGACTACCGGGCCGAAGACCGTCTCCATGCTGGTGGTGGCAAGGCCGATGAAGGGGAAGACATCGAGGTCATCGAGATGCCGCTGGCCGAAGCCCTGGACGCCATCCGCAGCGGCCAAATCCAGGACGGCAAAACGATCTTGCTGCTGCAACATGTGGCGCTGATGGACACCGAAGCCTCTCGAATCTGATCGATGCCCCCCAGATATACAGCCGTTCTACGCGCCGTCTTGTCGCGCAGAACGCTCTAACTTTTGGAGCAATCAGCCCTTTATTCAAAAGGGCTAGCGGCCAATTTCACTCACAAATTCCAGCACCGCACCCACCGCCGCCACCTGCGCGGCGATACATTGTTCGGGGGTGGCGCGGGCGCTGTCGGGGTATACCTCGGTGGTGCTGGTGTACTTGGCGCCGCTGATGCCCGCGCACAGGCCCAGATCTTTCATCGCGTAGTGGATCACACCGTGTGCCACCAGCGGTGAGCCGATGATGCCGCCGTGGACATCAGCCGGGGCAATGTGGGTCACTTTCTCCACGGCTTCGATGATGGCCTGCTGGAAGGCCGGTTGCGGGTTGGCGCTGTCGTCCACCAGGTAAAAACCGTCGGGGATGGTGCTGGGCTCAAAAGCTTTGCCGTCACGTGCCGCCACCGCCGGGCGGAATTCGGACTCGTCGCTGTCGGTGGTTTCGTGCAGGTCGATGTGGGCCACCAACTGGCCACGCAGCGGTGCAACCAAAGCCATCAGCGCGGCCGACTCCTGCGCCGGGCTGGTCGCACGGAAGGACCGGTTGGGGTCGATGGCGTCAAAGTTCCAGCGCTGGACACGTTCATAGGCCCAGGGGCTGACACAGGGCGCCACCAGCAGGTTGACCCGGCCTGCATAAGCGGGCGCCAGGTCCTGCAAAACACGCAGCGCGCCATGGACACCGCTGGTCTCATAACCATGCACGCCGCCAGTCACCAACACACCGGGCAGGCCCGGCTGCCAGTGGCGGCTGCGGATGGCCATCAGCGGAAAGTGCTCGTCGCCATAGACCACCTCGCCGTAACTTGCCACGTCAAAAGACTCGCGCAGTTGCTCAATGGCGGCCAACACATCGTCAACATAACTGCGCTGGCGTACCTGGCGTGCGCGCCACTGGGCCAACTCTGCGGCGCCCCAGGGCTGGCCCGGGGTGCCAATGGGATAAAAGGGAGATGAAGGCATGGACAACTTGCCCGAACTGGGCCGCTTTAAAAATGAGAGCACCATTATCTGGCCGGTGCGCTGGTTAACAGACGGCTTGGCCCTGGCGACATGTAATGCGTTTTTTGAGGAGCCCACCCATGACCCAACGCGCCACCATCAACGACCATGTGACCTACCGCCCCGGTGACGGGGTGCCGCTGGTGATTCCGCTGGGTCCAGTCGAGGTCGACCTGTCTGCCGCCAACAGCGCCACCCTGAGCTGGACCGAAGACAACGGCGCCGCTGGCCTGACCGCGATGCCGCTGACACAGTTCAACGAATACGTGCGCCAAAAACGCATCACGCTGGCCAAGAAGTGAGTCAGACTCTTCATTTTTGATAGCTATTAGCCCTGACGAGAAAAGGGTTGGAGCCCGATATCATTCGTGGATTCTCAGCTCTGGATCCCTGCCATGCCGCCACCCGACTTCAGCCCGTCTGCCGAGCAGAACAAACACCCGATCCTGGACAAGTTGCTGGCCGTGTTGCCCGCACAGGGTGCGGCGCTGGAGGTGGCCTCGGGCACCGGCCAACATGCAGCCTGGTTTGCAAGGCACCTGCCGGGCTGGACCTGGCAGCCCAGCGATCAACAACCCCAGGGGTTTGCCAGCATCCAGCACCATGTCACGCAGGCGGGTGTGTCCAATGTGCAAACGCCGTTGGTGCTGGATGTTTGCGCTGCAACCTGGCTGCCAGTCGATCCGACCACCCGCGAGTTGCCCTGCTTTGACCTGATTTTTTGCGCCAACATGCTGCACATTGCATCCTGGGAAGCCTGCGCCGGGCTGATGCGTGGCGCGGCGCGGCATCTGGCACCGCAGGGCCGGTTGATCACCTACGGCCCGTATTTTGAAAAGGCCGTGCCCACCACCCAGAGCAACCTGGACTTTGATGCCAGCCTGCGCCAGCGCAACCCGGCCTGGGGTGTGCGCTGGTGTGAAGACGTGGCGCTAGAGGCCGCGAAAGCGGGTCTGCAACTGCAACAGCGCCACCCCATGCCGGCCAACAACCTGCTGCTGGTGTGGCAACGTGTGCCTGGCTGATCGGGTATGCCAGACGGGTGAGATCACACAACTCGGCTAAGCTCGCTGGTTTCTCACCCACAAAGGCCCTTATGAAAAAGCTCCATGTCACCATCCAGTTGGAAATGTCGGTTCCTGACGACTGGGAACTGGTGGAAACCTCCAACGGCGGCCACGTCGTCCAGCTGCCCAACCAGCAGTTTCTGGACCTGGCCATCGAGCCCCTGTTTGCCAGCGACCCGGAAGAAACCTGGACCAGCACCGAAGACGAAGCGGTGCTCAATGACATCCTCGACATGGTCGAGACCGAAGAGGTGACCTACACCTTTGTCACCCACTGAGACACCGCCCTTGCGAAAACGCAAGGCGCCCCCAGTTAAATCCGATGCCGCTGCCAGCGGCATCGTTGTTTACCCCTGATGAAAGCCCCCCATGTCTGAACTGCTCGACAAGCTCGAATGGCGCTACGCCGCCAAAAAAATGAACCCAGCCAAGGCCGTGCCCCAGGACAAGGTGGACCGCATTGTGGAAGCCGCCCGCCTGGCCCCCACCTCCAGCGGCCTGCAGCCGTTTGAGCTGATTGTGGTCACCAGCCAAGCGGTGCGTGAGCAGATCAAACCGATTGCCTGGAACCAAGGCCAGATCACCGACGGCTCGCACCTGCTGGTGTTTGCCGCCTGGGACAACTACACGCCTGAGCGCATCAACGCCATGTTTGACCTGACCAACGCCCAGCGTGGTGGCACCAACCCCGGCTGGGAAGCCTATCGCCAGAAACTGCTGGCCGCCTACCCACCGCGTGACGCGCAGGTCAACTTTGAACACGCCGCGCGTCAGGCCTACATTGCCCTGGGTGCAGCGCTGATTGCCGCCGCCTTTGAAGAGGTGGACGCCACCCCGATGGAAGGCTTCGACCCGGACGCGCTGGACAAGATCCTGGACCTCAAAGCCCGTGGCCTGCGCAGCGTGGCGATTGTGCCGCTGGGTTACCGCCAGGCCGACCAGGACTGGCTGGTGAACCTGAAAAAGGTGCGCCGCCCGCGTGAACAGTTCGTCACCGAAGTCAAATAAGCCAATTTCATGGACCAACGGGGTGGATCAGGCCCCGGGGGTGACTACACTGATGCCCATGTACTTGGGCTCATCTGATGGCTAGTCAGCACTGGTTTGTGTTGATCGGGGCCTTGCTCCTGGTACGGGGTTTGACCGCCACGCTGCTGCAGCGCTCGCCGGTGACCTCGTCCATTCTGTATCTGGTCTTTGGTTTGCTGGTGGGGCCAAGTGCGCTCCACCTGTTCCACTTCAATCCCCTCCAAGAATCAGCCTTGCTCGAGACCTTGACCGAAGTCGCGGTGCTGATTTCGCTGTTCTCGGCCGGTGTCAAGATGCCGGTGCCCTTTAACCTGCCACGCTGGCGCACACCGATCCTGTTGGCCACGGCCTCCATGGGCATCAGCGTGGGGCTGGTGGCGGCCTTTTGTTATTACCTGCTGGATTTGCCACTGGGCGCCGGCGTCTTGCTGGGTGCCATCGTGGCGCCCACCGACCCGGTGCTGGCCACCGATGTGCAGGTGCGCCACCCGGGTGACCGCGACCTGCTGCGTTTCACCCTGACCAGCGAGGCCGGCATGAACGACGGCAGCGCTTTCCCGTTTGTGATGCTGGGCCTGGGCCTGCTCGGGCTGCATGACCTGGGCGGCGAGCACCTCACACGCTGGTGGTTGGTGGAGGTGCTCTGGGCCACGCTCAGCGCGGTGGCCATTGGTGTGGCCGCCGGTGTGGCCCTGGCCCGAATGGGCTGGAAATTACGCCGAGCACCCCACCAGCACCAACTGATGGACGACTTTCTGGGTCTGGGGCTGATTGCTGTGGTCTACGGCCTGTGTGTGATGGTCGACGCCTGGGGTTTTCTGGCGGTGTTTTTTGCTGCGGTGGCACTGCGCCAGACCGAACAAAAACTCGCCAGCTCAGTGCCTGCCGCTCACACCACCACGCCACTGCCCACCGTGAGTGAAGGCTCGCTGGTGTTCAAGGAACATCTGGAGCGCCTGTCCGAGATGCTGCTGGTGATCCTGGTGGGTGGTACGCTGTACCTCAACTCCTGGACCTGGGCGGCGGTGGGCCTGTCGCTGTTTTTGTTTCTGGTGGCGCGCCCGCTCAGTGTCTTTGTGGGCCTGGCGGGCAGCGGCACACCGTGGCGCATTCAGGGTCTCGCGGCCTGGTTTGGGGTGCGTGGGGTCGGCTCCTTGTATTACCTGATGTACGCCATCCAGCATGGCCTGCCGCAAGACCTGGCCCTGCAACTGATCCAGTTCACCCTGATTGTGGTGACGATGTCGATCCTGCTGCACGGCATCAGTGTCAAACCGCTGCTGGGCCTGTTCTGGCGCCGTGGCAAACCCAAAAGTCAGTGATTTTGATAGCACCTGGCCCTTTTATCAAAAGGGCTAGAGGCCAATTTCATCCATTTTTACCGAGCCAGTTCGGGTGCTGCCCCGGTGAGGATGTCACACACCCCTTGCACAGTTTCGCGCAAGGCCAGTGCCCGCTGCGGGGTGGCGGGCAGCCCGCCAAAACGCACTTCGCCGTAGTTGTCGGCAGCGGCCCCCAGCCAGCGCCGTGCCAGCGGTGCCAAGCCGGGCGCGGTCAGCCAATGCTCACGCACCGACTGGCCCGGCTGCCTGGGGTGGCCATGGGCCTGTAAACACCAGCGCAAAGCACGTGCCGACAGCCACATTGACGCCAGCGGGTACAGATGCGCCAGCAACCAGGCGCAGCCCAGTGTTGCCACCAAACCGACACGCCAGCGCCATCGCCACAGCAGGTAGGTGATCAACAAGGCGGCCAGCACCCAAGCCAGCAGGTGCCACAAGTTGATGCTGAACAAGGGCACCATCTCAGCCTGCATCGTGAACGACCCGCTCAACCCATCACGCAGGGACTGCGCTGCATCCAGCAGCTTCTGCATCAAGCCGCGCTGCCAATCGGGGATAAAACCGTCGGACAAGGCGCGGCGCATGTCCTGCAATAGGACGTCCCAGGGACTACCCGTATCGCCCAAAGCCCCACCTGAAACACCGCCCTGCCCTGGCCCCTGACCACCGCTGCCACCCTGGCCTAGGGTGGATAAGCCATCCCCGGGACCCGCCGGTTGCGTGAACCGGCCCGGGGTGTCGGTACCCGGTGGCAAAAAACCAAAACCCAGCACCGTCGGGCGGGGTGCAAAGAAAAACAAGCCCACCGTCAGCAGCAGCGCCACCGCCATAAAAACCAGCGTCATCCCCCCCTTGACCCAGCGCGACAACTTGACACCCGCCGCGTGCTCCCAAGCCAACGCCAGGCCACCCAACACCCAGGCGGGCCCCAGATAAAACCACAGCGTCCAGTCGGCGTTGCCATGGGTGCCAACCAGGAAGCTGACCACAAAAATGACCATCAACGTCAGGTAAAAATCACGCCGGGTGCGCATCAACACCGCCCGCGCCCCCATGACGATCATCAGTGTCAGACCGGTCCAGCGCAGCAGGTTGAACATCAGAAAACCCGGAAACAGCGCCAACACACCCCCCACCGCACCCATCAGCAGCCACAAGCCGCGCCCGGCCTGTGGCGAACGCAAAGCGTTGAGGGTGCCCGCTCCAAAACCCAGCAGCGCCCAGATCAGCCACAACGTGCCTTCGAGCGCAAAGTGGCCATAACGCCGATCCAGGTACGAAAAACCCAGCCCCACAAACAGGTAACTCAAGCCCGTCAGCGCCACCACCGTGCGGCTGTTGAGCCGGGGCTCGGCCTCAGGCAACACCACACGGCCTCGGGTTGGGAGGCGGCTCATGGCAGCTCCAGCAGCGTGGCAAAACCGGCCTGGTTCAGCGTGTGGGCCAGCTGGCGGGCCTGCTGCAGCTCCTGCGCTGGCGCCCGGCGCCCGACCGCGATACAGGCCAGCACCCGGCAAGCCTGGTTGGCCAACACGGTCAGTGCGGCCAGCAGTTCCGGTGCGGCCTGGCTGCCACTCACCACCACAGCCACCTGTTCTCCGGGTGCAGTGTCCTGTGCCAGCCGGACCACGGCCTGGCTCAGGCTGGTGTCTGTGGGCAAGGCCTCGGCCAAGGCGCGACGCAGGCGCAGGCCGTCACGCAGCGGTGTTGGCTGGGTGTCGAGGTACAAGAACAGCTGTGCACCGTTGTTCAAGGCGGCCTCACCCACCCCGGCCGCCAGGCGCATGCTTTGTTCACCGGCGCTATCGGGTTCCCCCAGCGCCGGGGCGCGCGGCGCCTGGACCAGCAGCCGCAGCCGGATTGAGCCACTTTGCTGAAAGTGCTGGATCACCAGCTCACCCACACGCGCCGAGGCGCGCCAGCTCACCCGACCCACCGGTTCACCCTGCTGGTAGGGGCGCAGCATGCCCAGCTCAAACGACTGGCCCAAACGCCGGGTGCTCAATTCACCCTGCGGGTCGTCGGTGACGTCCCAGGGCAGCGGCCAGTGCACCGGCTGTGGCTGGGGCAACACATATCGCGTGATCTCGGGCCGCTGCAGGCCGTGCCGGGCAGACACCAGGCCCAAAGGGAACCCGCTGGACAGCCGCACGGCGTTCAACTGGTACAAGCCACGGCAGGGAAAGCGCAACAGACCGCCCAGGTCCGGCAGATGCCCGGAGCGCAGCACCGGCACCGTCTGGCTCAGCACCACACGTTGTGAGGCCCAGACCCACTCGGTCTCTACCATCACCATAAACGCCGGCCAGGGTGTGCTGCGCGCCAGGACCAGGTCCAGTGGACAAACCTCGCCCTCGGTGACCTCGGTGTTGGCCTTGGCGGACAGGCGCACCGTGGTGCCACGCAGCGACAACCAGGGCAAGCCAAAACCCAGCACCGTCACCACCACCAGAAACAGGAACATGGCGTAGACCATCGGGTCGTGGCGGTTGATGGCGGCCATCAGCAGCACCGCACACAGCGCCAGCAACACGCGCGACTTGCTGAGCCAGCTTTCCATGACGCAGGCCTACTGCGGGGTGCGTTGGGACAACAAAATGTCTTGAATCACAGCCTCTGCCGACTTCGGGGTGCTGCCCTGGTTCTGCAGAATGATGCGGTGCGCCAGCACCGGCACCGCCACCTCACGCACCACCGCCGGGTCAACATAAGAGCGCCCCCGCAGGCAGCTCAGCGCCCGCGCCATCCGTGCCAGCCCCAGCGTGCCACGCGGGCTGGCACCAAAACGGATGGCTGGGTGGCTGCGGGTGGCGGCCACAATGGCCGTCATGAAACGGGCAATTTCGGGGGTAACGGTGACATCGTGCGCACAAGCCACCAGCCGGGCAAAGTCCCCCACAGCACACACCGGCTGCAAACGGGTGATCGGGTGCGAAAACTGCTGACTGGTGATCAGCCCGGCCTCGGTCTCGGCATCGGGGTAACCGAGTGACAGGCGGATCAAAAAACGGTCCAGCTGCGCCTCGGGCAGCGGGTAGGTGCCCGCCATGTCAATCGGGTTCTGGGTGGCCAACACGGTGAACGGCGCCGGCAGTGCCACCGTCTGGCCGTCCAGCGTGATCTGGCCCTCTTCCATACATTCCAGCAGCGCCGACTGGGCGCGTGGGTTGGCGCGGTTGATTTCATCAGCGAGCACGATGTTGGCAAACACCGGCCCCGGGCGCAGCACAAAACTGCCATCTTTGGGGTTGTAGACCGGGCCGCCCACAATGTCCGAGGGCATCAAGTCGGCGGTGAACTGGATGCGTTTGAACGACAGCCCAACCGACACCGCCAACGCCCGCGCCAGCATGGTTTTGCCGAGGCCGGGCACGTCTTCGATCAACACATGACCACCCGCCATGACAGCAGCCAGGGCCTGCTCCACCTGCAGGTGTTTGCCTTGTAAGACTTGCTCGACGTTGTGGACGATGGTGTGTGACAGGTTCGCTGCGTCTTTGGCCGACCAGACCGGCGCTTGTGATGTGCTCAATTGGCGTCCTCCCTTTTGGGAGAAATTCTAAGGGCAGCCAAAGAGCAGCCGGGTCGTGGCAAAACCAAGCGCTCAGCCCGTCCCTGAGACGCCAGACGCAGGCCCTTCAAGCACGGTTCAGCTCACACCGGCGGTCGCAGCGGCTGGTCTTCAAACTCGGTGTTCAGCACCACGGTGCTGGTGGTGCGGGCGACCCCGGGGATGGCCTTGATCTGGTAGAGCACGGCTTCGAGCTCGCGGGCCTGACTGGTGCGGATTTTGGCCAAAAAGTCATACTCACCGGCCACACTGTGCAACTCTTGCACCGCCGCTATTTCGCGCAAGCGTGGTGCCACTTCGCGGCAGTGGACACCCCCGTCGTTGCGAATGGCCACAAAGGCGGTAAAACTCAAACCCACACTCTCTGGGTCCACACTGATGGAGAAGCGTCGGATCACGCCTCGCTCCAGCATCTTCTTCACCCGCTCGTGCACCGCCGCGGTGGACAAGCCAACATCAGCCCCCACGTCAGCGTAAGAACGTCGGCCATCCTCCCCAAGGGCCGTAATAATTCCTGCATCAATCGCGTCAATCTGAACATTTGTTTGCATGATGGTTATTTTTGTGTAATATCTACAAAATTGTTTCAATTGCCGAAAATTTTACGGCCCTCTCGACGATATGCCTACCAACTTACACACATCCTTGCGCCAACCGCCTTTTTGGGCGCTGCTGACGGCTTTGTTGCTGGTTTACATCGTTTGGGGCACCACCTACTTTGCCACGGCCATCGCGTTGAAAAGCATGCCCGCCATCTGGATGAATGGGGCCCGTTTTGTGTTGGCTGGGGTGGTGATGCTGGCCTGGGGGCTGTGGCACGGCGAGAAGCTGCCCACCGCCCGGCAGTGGCGCAATGCGGCGCTGGTCGGTGGGCTGATGGTGTTTGGTGCGATGAACCTGGTGGTGTTTGCCCAAAAAAACGGCATCGGCTCCGGGCTGATGGCCACCGTGATCACCACCATGCCGATGTGGCTGGCCTTGTGGACCCGCTGGGGTGGTGAAAAAGTCCCCTACACCAGCTGGATCGGGCTGGCGCTGGGTGTGGCGGGTGCGGCCCTGTTGTCACTCGAAGGTGACTTTTCTGCCAACTGGTTGGGGGCGCTGGCCGCTTTTGCTGCGCCTCTATGCTGGAGCATGGGTTCCTACGCCTCGCGTCGGCTGGATTTGCCCAGTCCCGCCATGGCCGCCTCGTCGGAGTGGTTGGCAGGTGGGGCCATGGGTTTGTTGTTGTCCAGCTGGCTGGAGCCGCACGACAGCTTGGCCAAGGTCACCAGCACCGGCTGGTTGGCCTGGGCCTATTTGCTGGTGTTTGGCACACTGATTGCGCTCAACGCTTATCTGTGGTTGTTGAAAAACACCAGCGCCGCAGTGGCTGGCAGTTATTCATTTGTGAACCCGGCGGTGGCGCTGCTGGTAGGTGCGGGTTTTGGGCATGAGGTGTTGACCGGCTGGGTGTTTGCCGCCCTGCCCTTGATTGCCGCTGCGCTGGCCATGATTTTGTATGGCCCCTCGCTGGTGGCCGCCTTGACAGAGAAGAAGCTGGGGCGATGGTCTGCCAACACCTCAACAGCCAAGAAATGCTACCAACAAAATAGCTGACAGCCCTTTCACCAAAAGGGCTACAGGCCAAAAACACGATCAATCGAGAGTGCCAGAGCAGAGAGGTCTGGCTTGCGTGCTCAGCCGGTCACGCCAAAGCCAGCGCCTCATACACCCGGATCGCCGCATACGCGTCGTTGGCGGCATAGACCAGCTGGGCTTCGCTCAGGCGCGGGTTGGCCCAGTTGCTGGTGGCGGCTTTTTTGGACTTGATGAAGCGCTGGTTAAACAGCACCGCCACCGCGCCTTTGACACCCATGTCTTTGCGGTAACCGCGCTCCAGGAACACGCTGTTGAGCTCCAGCACCCCCATGGGTTGCACACCGAGCTTGGCGATGATGCGTTTGCGGTCATCCCCCAGGCCAAAACCAGCCTTGACGAAACCAGGCAGCGCCAACAACTCGGCTGCAACAGCGCGGCAGGCCGGATCATGTAACTGGAACACCCAGGCGCGCTCGCGGGTGGAGAGCTGCAGGATGTGGGGCCCATCGGACATTTCACCGACCCGGAAGGTGGGTTTGGACTCGGTATCAAAACCCCAGGCCGGGGCCTTGGCCAGTGCGGCAGCGGCGGCACGCGCCTGCTCACCGGTGCTCACCAGCGTGATCCGGTCCAGACCCAGCCGCTCAAACTCGGGCAGCAACGCAATGGCCTCTTTGTCCGGTGTGGCCAAGCGGGTGCGCGGTTTGGACACCGGCTGCTGTGGGCTGCGCGGGGCAGCGTTGTCGGGGCTTGAACTCATCGGGACAGCGATCGCGCGTGATCCACCTTGAGGCAGCGGTTTTGCACCGTCACCAGACCGGCGGCACGCGCGCGGGCCAAAGCCTCGTTGTGGGAAATACCCAGTTGTAGCCAGATGGCGCCCAGGCCCAGCGTGATGGCTTCGTCCACCACCGGCGGCACGTCCTCGCTGTTGCGAAACACGTTGACCAGGTCCAGCGCTTCATGCGCCGCAGCGTCGGTCAAGGTGGCGTAAACCTTTTCACCGAGGATCGTCTGCCCGCTGGCAGCCGCCACCGGATTGACCGGCACGATGCGCCAGCCCTGGCTTTGCATGTACTGCGCCACGCCGTAACTCTCACGGTGCACTTTGGGCGACAGGCCCACCACGGCCACGGTGCGGCAGTGCGTCAGGATGTGGTCAACAGCCTGCTGCTCGTTCAGTTCAGACGGTGGGGTACTCATGATGATGTGGTCTCGGTCGGGTGCCGGGCCGCGTCCAGCGCACGGTCTGCCGACAGCAGCGCGGCCAGGCGCGGGAAAGCGTCCAACGCATTCTGGGTGGTGGCTGCGGCCAGGGCCTCCACGCTGATGCCACGCAAGGCGGCCAGTTCAGCGCCGATGCGCGGCAACTCGGCTGGGGAGTTGATGCCCTGGGGTTCACCTGCCGCACGCTGCTCGGCGGATTTGTAAAGCCAGCGCGGTGGCATGTCGGGGGCGTCAGTTTCCAGCACGATGGCCGTCAGCGGCAAATCGACCGCCAGGCTGCGCAGCTGTTTGGCCCGCTCATAGGTCACAGCGCCGCCAAAACCCACACGCAAACCGAGCTGGATCAAGGCCTGGGCCTGCTGCAAGCTGCCGTTAAAAGCGTGCACCACACCGCGCCAGCGGCCACCCGGGCCGGCCACCTCACGCATCATTTTCAGAATCGGGTCCACCGCGCGGCGCGAATGCACCACCACTGGCAAATCGTACTTGCGCGCCAGCTTGAGCTGGGCCCGAAAGAACTCCTGCTGGCGCTCGCGCATCGGGCTTTTACACAACTCGGGCACAAAGAAGTCCAGCCCGATCTCGCCGATGGCCATCAGGCGCGGGTCCTCATGTTGCTGCTGCAAGGTGCTGGTCAAGCGCTCCAGCGCGTCCTCTGCGGCATAAGGCACGTTCATCGGCGTGATGCCCAGGCAGTAGCTGTCCAGATGGCGGTAGGCCAGCGTGCGCACCGCCTCGAAGTTGTTGACGCAGATCGAGGGCAACACACAGTGCACTACACCTTGTGTAGCAGCAAGCTCCCGTTGTTGCTGGGCTCCAGCCCCAAACTCATGTGCATCCAGGTGGCAATGGGTGTCGATCCAGCGCATGGTGTGATGGGCTGGCATCAGGCCCAGGCAGCCAGGTAATGGGCCAGTTCAGCGTCCTGGTTGACCACGTGGCGGTGTGCCCAGTCGGTGGTCACCCCCACAATGGCTTTTTTGTTCATGTGGCCCTTGCCCACGTCCATGCTGCGGTCACGCAGGCGGGCCAGCAGATTCTGGTGGTCCTGGGCATGGGCCTGTGCGCCAGGGAAGTTGACCTGGGCCATCAGCGCCTCTTCGAGTTCAAACTGGGTTTGCATGTGTTTGAACAGGCTCACGATCATCGGCCGCAGGGTCATCCAGTCGTCCGAACTGGCGATCTGGCTGGACAGCTCAAACAGCGCCTTTTGCGAGGCGTCAATATCGGCGTTGCCAATCTTGTATTTCTCTTGCCATTCCATGTTCATACCTGCTGCTCCAACTGTAAAGAAGTCCACCGTCACACACCGGCAGGCGCCAGCTCAGCCTCGGCCAGGCGACCCTGCACCAGGGTCAGTTGGCGGCTGCAGCGTGCGGCCAAAGCCACGTCATGGGTAACCACCACAAAGGCCGTGCCCTGGGTGCGCGCCAGCTCCAGCATCAGGTCAAACACGCCATGCGCGGTGTTGCGGTCCAGGTTGCCGGTGGGCTCATCAGCCAGCACACAGGCGGGCTGGGTCACCAGGGCGCGGGCGATGGCCACCCGTTGACGCTCCCCCCCAGACAACTCGCTGGGGCGGTGTGCCAGCCGGTCGCTCAAACCCACATCGGCCAGCATTTTCGCGGCAATCTGCGCAGCCTGCGCCCGGTCTGAGCGCCGAATCCACAAAGGCATGGCGACATTGTCCTGGGCGCTGAACTCGGCCAGCAGGTGGTGGAATTGGTAAACAAAGCCCAGATGCTGGTTGCGCAAACGGCCTTGCTGCGCCGCAGTTTGCTGCGCCAGGTCTTGCCCGAGCAGGGCCACCGAGCCGCTGGTGGGAGCATCCAAGCCGCCCAACAGGTGCAACAAGGTGCTTTTGCCCGAGCCCGAGGCACCCACAATCGCCAGCGTCTCACCCGCCGACACATCCAGGTCGACACCTTGCAACACCGTCACATCGAGCCGACCTTCGGTAAACCGTTTGGTCAGGCCACGGGCACTGAGCACAAGTTTTGAAGGGGCAGTTGTTTCGCCGCCGGGCCGCCCCAAGGCGAAACGCGCCCCCTCGGGGGGCAGGGAGGACACGTCAGTGCCGAGCGTGGGGGTTCTATTCATAACGCAGCGCCTCGGCGGGATTCACGCGGCTGGCGCGCCAGCTTGGGTAGAGGGTGGCGGCAAAGGCCAGCACCAGGGAAATCAGCGCAATCGGCAAGATGTCAGCCTGCTGCGGCTCACTCGGCATGCGGCTGATCAAATACACGTCACGCGGCAAAAAGGTGGTGTGTAACAGCTGCTCAATCGCGGGCACGATCACATCGATGTTGAACGCCACCGCCAGGCCCAGCGCCAGGCCACCCAGCGTGCCAATCACCCCCACCATCGCGCCCTGCACCACAAAAATGCCCATGATGCTGGCCGGGCTGGCGCCCAGCGTGCGCAGGATAGCGATGTCGGCGCGTTTGTCGGTGACCGTCATCACCAGGGTGCTGACCAGGTTGAAAGCCGCCACGGCCACGATCAGGGTCAGGATGATGAACATCATGCGTTTCTCCAGCTGCACCGCGGCAAACCAGGTGCGGTTCTGGCGTGTCCAGTCGCGGATCAGCAGGTTGTCGGTCATCGTGCCGGCCAGTTCGGCGGCCACGCTGCGGGCCTGGTGCAGGTCTTTCAGGCGCACGCGCACGCCGGTCGGACCTTCCAGGCGAAAGACGCGCTGGGCGTCTTCGATGTGCATCAGCGCCAGCGTCGAGTCATATTCATAGTGGCCCGAGTCAAAGGTGCCCACCACCGTCATCTGTTTCAGGCGCGGCACCACACCAGCCGGTGTGACCTGGCCGCTGGGCGACACCAGCGTGACCTTGTCACCGGGCTGCACACCGAGCGAGCGGGCCAGTTCACCACCGAGCACCAGGCCAAACTCACCGGGCACCAGGCGCGCCAGGGCAGCGTCTTTCAAATCCACCGCGAGGTCGGTGACATCGGGTTCACGGGCCGGGTCAATGCCCCGGACTATGGCGCCTTTCATGTCTTCACCCCTTGCCAACAAAGCCTGGGTAGCTATAAAAGGTGCAGCACCGACGACTTGCGGATTGGCCCGGACCTCGGCCAGGGTGCGCGCCACATCGGGCAGGGCCTCACCGTTGGGCGCAAAAATTTCGATGTGAGACACCACCGCCAGCATGCGGTCGCGCACTTCTTTCTGGAAGCCGTTCATCACACTCAGCACAATGATCAGCGCCGCCACACCCAGCGCAATGCCCAACATGGACACACCGGAGATGAAGGAAATGAACCCGTTTCGCCGGGTGGCGCGGCCAGCGCGGGTGTAGCGCCAGCCCAGGGTAAGTTCAAAAGGAATAGGCATCAGGTCAGGGCAGTTGCGGCGGGGTGCCGCCAAGTCAGGGCGCGATTATCCGGGACAATGCGCGCCATGCACCTGATCATTCCTTTTGCCGCCAGTGCTTCGCAGGGTTTTGCGGACGCCCTGGCCAAGTTGCAGCTGCCGATGTTGCAGAAACTGCTGGCCCGCCTGAGCCCCCTGCCTGCCGACATCGGCGAGGAACGCAGCCTGTCCCCGCCCCACGAACGCGCCCTGGCAGCGGCCATGGGCCTGCCAGTGGTTGACGGCAAGATCCCCCTGGCAGCCCTGCACGCCCAGCAGACCTGCCACAGCGCGGCACCCCACAGCGCCTGGGCGTTTATCAGCCTGTGCCACTGGCAGGTCAACACCGGTCATGTGGCGATGAGCCCGTTGCCACCCCCTGCGCTGTCGCCCACACAGTCGGACGCCCTGCTGGCCGCCATGCAGCCGTATTTTGAAGAAGATGGCATTCGCCTGTACGCCGACCAGCCCGGGCGATGGCTGGCGCAGGGCGAGGTGTTTACCGAGCTGGCCACCGCCTCACCCGACCGGGTGGTGGGCCGCAATCTGGCCGACTGGATGAACAACACCCCCCAGGCCGCCACCCTGCGCCGTTTGCAAAACGAGATGCAGATGCTGCTCTACACCCACCCGGTCAACGACG
Source organism: Rhodoferax fermentans (assembly GCF_002017865.1). Taxonomy (NCBI): domain Bacteria; kingdom Pseudomonadati; phylum Pseudomonadota; class Betaproteobacteria; order Burkholderiales; family Comamonadaceae; genus Rhodoferax; species Rhodoferax fermentans. The sequence continues at coordinate 3,603,591 of NZ_MTJN01000002.1, forward strand.
CACGCGACACCATGAACCTGCCCACGGTGAACTCATTCTGGATCCACGGCAGCGGCGCTTTGCCACTGGGTTATCAGCCCCCTGCGGCCAATGAGCGCCCGGTGTTGATCCCGACCCTGCGTGAACCGGCCCTGGCGGACAACTGGTCTGACTGGCTACAAGCCTGGCAGGCGCTGGACGCGGACGAGATCCAGGCACTGTTGCAGGCCACGGCCACGCGCCAGCCAGTGCGCCTGACCCTGTGTGGTGAACGCAGCAGCCGCAGCTGGCACATCCAGCCGCAGCCGGTGTGGCACAAGCTCAAAAGCTTTTTAGGCCCCAAGCCCTTGTCAGAACTCATTGGTACGCTATGAAAATCACAGTCAGGGATGCACCACCGCGCCAGATCTGGGCGCTGGAAAAGGCGGGCATCCACCCGCTGCTGGCGCAGTTGTATGCGGCACGGGGTGTGCTCGACCCGTCCGAGCTGGACGCCGCCTTGACCCACCTGCTGCCCCCCACCACGATGCAAGGCACAGCCGAGGCCGCGCGCCTGCTGGCCGACGCCATGGCACAGGACAAAAAACTCTGCATCGTTGCCGACTACGACTGCGACGGCGCCACCGCCTGCGCCGTCGCCATCCGTGGTCTGCGCCTGCTGGGCGCCCAACATGTGGACTACATCGTGCCGGATCGGGTGCAGGACGGCTACGGCCTGACCCCACCGATCTCCCAACGGGTCAAGGCCAGCGGCGCCGATGTGCTGATCACGGTCGACAACGGTATTGCCAGTTTTGACGGCGTCGCCACCGCACGCGCCCTGGGCCTGCAGGTGCTGGTGACCGACCACCACCTGTGCGCCAGTGTGGATGGCCAGATCACCCTGCCCGACGCCGATGTGATCGTCAACCCGAACCAGCCCGGCTGCGGCTTTGAGAGCAAGTCCATCGCCGGAGTCGGTGTGATGTTTTATGTGCTGCTGGCTTTGCGCGCCGAGCTGCGCACACGCGGGCTGTTGGAAGGCACCGGCCCGCGCCTGGACACCCTGCTGCCGCTGGTGGCGCTGGGCACCGTGGCCGATGTGGTGAAACTCGACGCCAACAACCGCCGCCTTGTGGCCCAAGGCTTAAAACGGGTGCGAGCCCTTGCCATGCCTGCCGGTCTTGCTTCACTTTTTACAGCAGCCTCACGCGATGCGGCAGCCGCCACCACTTTTGACTTTGGCTTTGCGCTGGGGCCACGCATCAACGCCGCCGGGCGCCTGTCGGACATGACGCTGGGCATTGAATGCCTGCTCACCGACGACGCCAACCGCGCGCTGGAGCTCGCCAAGACCCTGGACAACATCAACCGCGAACGCCGCGAGATCGAGGGCAACATGCGCGAACAGGCGCTGCTGGTGGCCGAGTCGCTGTTTGAAGAGGCCGCCGAGGCACCACCCGCCATCTGCGTGTTTGACCCCGATTTCCACGAAGGGGTGGTGGGCATCGTGGCCTCGCGCCTCAAGGACAAGCTGCACCGCCCGGCCTTTGTGTTTGCGCCCAGTGGTGCGACTGGCCATGGGCATGAACTCAAAGGCTCAGGCCGCTCAATCCCGGGCTTTCACCTACGCGACGCGCTCGACCTGGTGGCCAAACGCCACCCCGGTGTGTTGCTGCGTTTTGGGGGACACGCGATGGCGGCAGGCTGCACCATTGCCGAGGAACATTTTGAAATTTTCGAACAGGGCCTGGCCCAGGTGGCGCAGGAGTGGCTCTCGGCCGCCACCCTGATGCGCCGCATCGACACCGACGGCCCGCTCAAACCCGAGTACCGCCGGGTGGACCTGGTCGATGCACTGCACCACGAGGTCTGGGGCCAGGGTTTTGCCGCACCGACCTTCAGTGAAGAGGTCGAGGTGGTGTCGCAACGCCTGGTGGGTGAAAAACACCTGCAACTCAAACTCAAACACCGTGGCGACCCGGTCGACGGCATCTGGTTTGGCCACACCGAACCACTGCCAGCCCGCGTCAAGCTGGCGTTCCGACTCGATGCCGACAGCTGGCGCGGTGAACGCAAGGTGCGTTTTCTGGTGGAGGCGGCTGAGTTGCTCTGAGACCTTTGGTTTGATGCCCTGCAGACAAGCCCCTGCCCGAACACCACAGTAGGGCTGATTTATGAATGGCCGGTCAACGGGGTGATAGCTGCCTAAAATGAGCCGATGAGCCCCACCCTGAACGCTGACCTGCATTGCCATTCGGTGATCTCCGACGGTACCCTGACCCCCGAGGAGTTGGCCCAGCGTGCCAAGGACAAAGGGGTTGAACTGTGGGCGTTGACCGACCACGACGAGATCGGCGGGCAAACCCGGGCCGCCGCAGCAGCAGCTGCGCTGGGGCTGGACTACCTGACCGGCGTTGAAATCTCGGTGAGTTTTTTGAACCAGACGGTGCACATTGTGGGCCTGGGTTTTGATGCCAACAACAGCGCCTTGCGCGAGGGACTGGCACAAACCCGTGGTGGGCGTGCCCAGCGCGCGCGCGCCATGGCCGACGACTTGGCCCGGGTCGGCATCCACAGCAGCTTTGAAGGCGCCCTGAAATACGCCGGCAACCACGACCTGATTTCACGCACCCACTTTGCCCGTTTTATGGTGGAAACCGGTGTCTGCAAAGACACCTACGAGGTGTTTCGCAAATACCTGACCGAAGGCAAACCCGGTTATGTGGCCCACCGTTGGGCCACCCTCAAAGAGGCGGTCTACTGGATTCGGGATGCCGGTGGGCTGGCGGTGATCGCCCATCCTGCGCGTTACAAGTTCAGTGCCAACGAGGAATTTGCCCTGTTCACCGAGTTCAAGGGCTTTGGTGGCCAAGGGGTCGAGGTGGTCACCGGCAGCCATTCCGCCGCCGACAGCGTGACCTACACCGATGTGGCGCTGGAGTTCGCGTTGGCGGCCTCACGCGGCAGTGACTTTCACAGCCCGACTGAGAGCCGCACCGACCTGGGTGAGCTGCCCACCCTGCCCGAACAACTCACCCCGATCTGGACGCTGTTGCAGCACCAGATTCAAAAAGCCCCGCAAGGACTCATGCCTACATGAGTTTTTGGCGCAGCCGCCAGGGTGGCGGAATTTTGTTGATTGTGGTCGTCACACTGCTTTTTTCGCTGGGTGACGCCGCCGCGCGCCACATCACCCAGCTGGTGCCGGTATTGATGCTGTTGTGGTTCAGGTATGCCTTTCAAACCATCGTCACGCTGGTGATGCGTTTGCCAACACAAAAGGCCAGTCTGTTTGCCACCCCCAACCCGAAGTTCCAGGCGCTGCGCGGTGTGCTGCTGCTGACCACCAGTTTCTGCTCGTTTTATGGCCTGCAACATCTGCCGGTGGGTGAGTTCACCGCCATGGTCATGCTGTCACCGATGGTGGCCACGGCGATGGCGGCGATCACACTCAAACACCATGTGGCCCATCTGCGCTGGCTGCTGATGGCCGTGGGCCTGGCGGGTGTGCTGCTGGTGGTGCGCCCGGGCGGCCAGGTGTTTGGCTGGGCCTTGCTGTTCCCTCTGTTGCTGGTGACCACCTACGCCTGGTTCCAGGTGCTGACCAGCCGACTCAGCAACGACGAAAACCCCTACACCACCCAGTTTTACACCGGGCTGGTGGGCGCCCTGGCGACCAGCCCGCTGCTGTTATGGACCTGGGACACCCAGGCTTTGCTGAACCACTGGCCCTGGTTTTTGGCGGTGAGTGTGGCTGCCTCGTTTGGCCATCTGTTGCTGATCAGTGCCTTCAACCGCGCCAGCGCGGTGGTGCTGTCGCCCTACCTCTACACCCAGATCGCTTTTGCCACCCTGGCGGGTTGGGTGTTTTTCCGCCACATGCCTGATGGACTGGCCTGGGTTGGTATTGTGGTGATTGCGATCAGTGGTGTCGGCAATGCGCTGGTCTCGATCCGCGAGTCGGCCCAACAGCGACAATAGACCCATGCCACAGCTTTTTGAACTCCATCCCGACAACCCGCAACCCCGTTTGCTCAAACAAGCCACGGCCCTGCTGGACAAAGGCGAGGTGCTCGCAGTGCCCACCGACTCCAGCTACGCCCTGGTCTGCCATCTGGACGACAAGGCCGCTGCCGACAAGTTACGCCGCATCCGGGGGGTGGACGACAAACACCACCTGACCCTGCTGTGCCGCGACCTGTCCGAACTGGCCACCTACGCCCAGGTCGACAACACCCAATACCGCCTGCTCAAGGCCGCCACACCAGGGGCCTACACCTTCATCCTGCAGGCCACCAAAGAGGTGCCCCGGCGCCTGAGCCACCCGGCACGCAAGACGATTGGTCTGCGGGTGCCCGACCACAAAGTGCTCCAGGAGCTTCTAGCCCTTCATAACACGCCGCTTCTAGCTACTACATTAATAGCTCCCGGCGAGACCGAACCGCTTAACGACGCCACCGAGATCCGCGAGCGTTACCACGGCCGCATTGCCGCCATCATCGACTCGGGCGCCTGCCCGCGTGAACCCACCACCGTGGTGGACCTGAGCGGCGCCGAGCCGGTGGTCATCCGCGAAGGCCGGGGCCCGCTGGCGCTGCTGGGGCTCTAGACCCACCCAACACCCCTCATGGACTTTGCCAATCTGATTCAAACCGTGGCGATCTACGCCATCCCGGTACTGTTGTCGATCACCCTGCACGAGGCCGCCCACGGTTACGCCGCGCGCCACTTTGGTGACAACACCGCCTATCTGGCCGGGCGCATCACGCTCAACCCGTTCAAACACATCGACCCGCTCGGCACCATCCTGATGCCGCTGATGCTGTACTTCGCTACCTCAGGGGCGTTTTTGTTTGGCTACGCCAAGCCGGTGCCTGTGCGTTTTGGCAACCTGCACCACCCCAAACAGGACATGGTCTGGGTGGCGCTGGCCGGGCCGGGCGCCAACTTTGTCCAGGCACTGGCCTGGGGCGCGGTGTTTTACCTGTTGCAGGCCGCTGGTGTCAGCGAACCGTTTTTCATCGAAATGGCGCAAGGTGGCATCCTGGTCAACATCGTGATGTTTGCGTTCAACCTGTTTCCACTGCCACCACTGGACGGTGGCCGCATCCTGGTTGGGCTGCTGCCGTATCGGCAGGCGGTGCTGGTGTCGCGGGTGGAGCCTTTTGGCTTTTTCATCGTCATGGCACTGGTGCTGGCCGGTGTGGTCGGCAGCCTGTGGCTGCGCCCGCTGATGGGCATCACTTTTAAACTGATCAACCTGCTGCTGACCCCGCTGGCCATGTTGGTGGGCTGATCGTCCTTTTCTTTTTTATTGTTGTGACTGACGTTTTTTCATGAGTATTGAGCGCTTTCTGACCGGCATCACCCCGTCCGGCACACCCCATCTGGGCAATTACGTGGGTTCCATCCGTCCGTCGGTTGCCGCCAGCCTGCGCACCAACGTGCAGAGTTTCTATTTCCTGGCCGACTACCACGCGCTGATCAAGGTCGAGGATCCGGCACGCATCCAGCGCTCCACGCTGGAAATTGCCGCGAGCTGGCTGGCCTGCGGGCTGGACCCCCACAAAGTGGTGTTTTACCGCCAGTCGGATGTGCCCGAGATCCCGGAGCTGACCTGGTTTCTGAGCTGTGTGCTGGGCAAAGGAGTGCTCAACCGCGCCCACGCCTACAAGGCGGCTGTCGACAAAAACACCGCCGCCGCGCTGGACCCGGATGCCGACGTGAGTGTGGGCCTGTTCATGTACCCGGTGCTGATGGGCGCCGACATCCTGATGTTCAACGCCCACCAGGTGCCGGTGGGGCGCGACCAGGTGCAGCACATCGAGATGGCGCGCGACATGGCCGCCAGCTTCAACCACCGCTACGGGCCGCACTTCATCGCACCCGAGGCCGCCATTGAAGAGAACGTCGCCACCCTGCCCGGCCTGGATGGCCGCAAAATGAGCAAGAGTTACGACAACACCATTCCGCTGTTTTCCTCACGCGAACAGCTGCAAAAACTCATCAGCAGCATCGTCACCGACAGCAAGGCACCCGGTGAGCCCAAAACGGTGGAAGGCTCAGCCCTGTTCCAGATTTACCAGGCCTTTGCCAGCTCATCCGAGACCGACAACCTGCGCCAGGCCTACGCCGACGGCATCGCCTGGGGTGATGCCAAACAGCTGGTGTTTGAGCGCATTGACCAGGAACTGGCACCGCTGCGGGCCAAGTACCAGGCGCTGATCAATGACCCAGGCCAGATCGAAGCCATTTTCAAAATCGGCGCCGACAAGGCCCGCGCCATTGCAACCCCGTTCATGGCGCAACTGCGCCATGCGGTCGGCCTGCGCGACCTGCGTGCCCAAGACGCCGCCAGCACCAAAGCCACCAAACAGGCACTGCCGGTGTTCAAACAGTACCGCGAGGCCGATGGCCAGTTCTACTTCAAGCTGCAAAGTGCAGACGGCAAGCTGCTGTTGCAAAGCAGCGCTTTTGCCTCACCCAAGGTGGCCGGTCAAGCCATTGCCAGCCTGCAAACCCAGGGCGCCAGCGCACTGGCCGATCTGGCTGGCCTGGTGACACTGCAGGCAAGCACCACAGAAGCGGAACTCGATGAGGCCTTGTTGGCGCTGCGCGAAGCCAAAGCCGAGTCAAAAGCCAAGTAGCCGCTGCTACAATCTGCGGTTCGCGGAGAGATGGCAGAGTGGCCGAATGTACCTGACTCGAAATCAGGCGTACCGCAAGGTACCGTGGGTTCGAATCCCACTCTCTCCGCCACAGATATGTTTTTTAGCGTTCGCTAAAGTCCATTAAAGAAACAAAAAGCCCCGTAGCTCAATAGGTTACGGGGCTTTTTTGTTTGTTAGCGTTTGTTAAGGTTCGTTGACAGCCGGTCACAAACGGGGGCATATTCGGGGGCATAAATTCCATATTTTTGATGCCCCCACGAAAGATGCCCCCAAATGCCTCTGACCAAGCTTGAATGCGACCGGGCCGCCTGCCCACCAGGGCGCCCGATGCTGCGCCTTTCCGATGAAAAAGGCATGTATTTGGAAGTGACCCAAGCAGGTGGCAAATACTGGCGGTTGAAATATCGACACGTTGGCAAAGAAAAGCGCCTGGCTTTGGGGGTCTATCCTGCTGTTTCCCTGGCCCAAGCTCGCAAGGCACGCGACCAGGCCCGCGATGCGCTGGCAGCCGGTGAAGACCCTGGCCAGCTCAAGCGCGAAGCCAAGCTGACCAAGGCGGTCAACGATGCCCGCACCTTTGAGGCAGTGGCCCGCCAATGGTTTGATCACTGGAAGGGCACCAAAAGCCCACGCCACACCGATTACGTGCTTCGCAGACTTGAGGCCGATGTGTTCCCGGCGCTGGGTGGTCGCCCGCTGGCCAGTGTGACCGCCCCTGCCCTGCTGGCAATGGCAAAGGGTATCGAGGCACGCGGCGCGATTGACATCGCCAAGCGCAGCCTGCAGACCTGTGGCCAGATCATGCGTTACGCGGTGGCGCATGGCCTGATCGAGCGCAACCCGGCAGCGGACGTGAAGCCATCAGACGCACTCAAGCCCCACAAAAAAGAGAATTACGCCCGCCTTGACGCAAAGGAAATGCCCGAACTGTTGCGCCGGATCGAGGCCTACCAGGGCACGCCACACACCCGCCTGGCGATGAAGCTGCTGGCACTGACCTTTGTGCGCACGGGTGAACTGATCGCTGCCCGTTGGGATGAATTCGACCTTGAGGCGGCCCGCTGGGACATACCGGCATCACGCATGAAGATGAAAACACCGCACATCGTGCCCTTGGCACCGCAAGCCGTCGAGGTGCTCAAAATTCTGCAAACCACGTCAAATGGTCGGGCCCTGCTTTTCCCCGGTGAGCGGGATCACCAGAAACCTATGAGCAACAACACCATTTTGAAGGCGCTGGAACGCATGGGGTACAAGGGCCGCATGACTGGCCACGGGTTCAGGGGCATGGCGTCGACCATGTTGCATGAGCAAGGCTTTGGCCACCACCTGATTGAACTGCAGCTGGCACACCAGGAACGCGACCAAGTGAGCGCCGCCTACAACCACGCCCTTTACCTGGCAGACCGGACCGCCATGATGACCACCTGGGCGAACACCCTCGACAAGCTGCGCAAAGGTGCGGACGTGATCCCACTGCCCCAGCGGGCCGCCTGATACCCCCGCCCGGCACGTTTTGCCACGTTTCCAGGCTGCTGAAATGCAAAAGTGCTGCGACAGTGAGGGCAAATCAGGAAAACCAAGCAACCATGCGGGTTAGCGGGCGTTTTGTGACTGAAGGCAAAGTGAGGGCAAACTGCAGACAAAGTGAGGGCAAATTAAAGATGATGAAGATTTTTTCTATTCACATCACCATCCTCACCCCAAACCCTGCACCTTCACCGGCTGTTATCGGACATTGCCGACGATATGCACACCTTAGCAAAAATGAGCGCCGGGGTTGTCCCCTTTGGCACGCCAATCGCGCCAGCACCGTAACAGCCTGGCAGCGGGGCAACCGCGACCCGTTATCTGTCAAATTTTCCCCTGTGGATAACTTCTACAGCGCCAGCTTTCTGCTAGCTGCTGAAAAAATAGGCATTGTGGATAAGGTTTTCAAGTGCTTGAAATCAATGAAAAATCCCGTTAATGTGCGTAAAGTTATGCATAACGCACAGTAAGTACGACGAGTGTTATGTTAATAGTGTGCGTTATTCAACAAAATATGCACATTAAAGGGATTAATAGCTACACTCCCTTCATGAAGAAATGGAATAAATCATGACCGTTGACGAACTAGACGCCGCATTGCTGGTGCTTGGCTGGAAGGTAAGCGACTTTTGCCGGGCAACGGGCTTGCACCGCAACACCCCCAGTCGCTGGCGTAATGATGGCGTGCTGATACCCGAGTGGGTACCTAAGCACCTGGCGCTGCTGTTGGAGGTCAAACGGCTGCACGCTGAGTACCTTACGCCACCCAAGGGCGGCGCCAGCAACGAATAACGCGAAATCCCGGCGCGATTTGACCGGGGTAAAAAAAGCGGCGGTGCGGGTGTTGCGAGCACCTGTCCCGCCTGACCACCAATGAAAGTGAGTTCAAAAATGGCTACCGATACTGTACTGCCACCCGCCAGAAAGATGCTGGTGCTGGAATCTGCTTGGGAGATTGAAAACCTGATCGGCCTGCTGCTTGATAAAGCAAGTTCTGATGAATGGGATCTGGAGCACGAGCAAGCAATGATTTTGCGGGGCTTGGGCACACGCATTCAAGACCTAAGCCGAGTCGTGATGAGCGCGATGAGCGACGAAGTTGCCACCATTGAAGAACTTCAAATCAAAGTGTTCGGGACCAGATTCAAGCCGTCCTCGGTGGCGATGGCGCCCCAATGAGGCCTTCAACATAAATTTGAAAGCGAGTTCAAAAATGTCTACCAACGAATTTACACCAACAGCAGATAGCAACCTTTTTGCGTTCGGATTCCTTGAGGATGAACTTGAAACGCTGCTGGCACTTTCAATTACTTTGATGAATAGGCTAGAAGATCAAGGCGAAGACGGCGACGTTACATCATGGCGTTTGTCACAAGTGCTGAACGAACGACTATCAAGCGTTACCTTCACGAACAACATGCGGGTACTGATGCTGGGTAAGAAATTGGAGGTCACCAATGTATAACAAGTCCACAGTCGATAGCACCGCCGCCAGTCAAGCACTCGCTTTTTCTGCAAATAGTGCGGTCTCGGTAATGCGCAATGCAAAAGCTGCCCGGGTTATTCTTCGCACTGTTGTGTTGGCGATACGTGCGGTGGAAGATGGTTCAGCTTCGTTTGACGAAGACAGCACATCTTCACGTTGGAGTGCTGCGCTTGGGGCGGCACGCTCCAGATTGGCGATGGTTCGCTATGAACTGACAGAAAAAAGCCATGCACCTTGCCTTGATTTCGTAGAGCCTATGGTCTTGATTGACGCCCTTGACGCTGCTTTGTGGTTCGGTCAATCATGCACAGATGCATCCCGATTGACCAACATGGAGGCCATGATCGCCGCCGAAGTCGTGATTGATTCTCTTGATGAGTTCTTGCGAGAGTGCGATGCACTCGAGAAGCCGGAAATAGCCCTAGTGCATTGAAATTTTGCCACGCCTACCCCGCGCCTGATCCGCAAGGGGGAAAAGTCGGACACCTTCACCGACCTGGCGGCGGCACCCTTTGAAGGCCGCACCTGAAGGGGTGGCGATGGATGAAACTGAAACCCAAAGCGGCGGACAAGCAAATCTTGATTACCTGGCATCGCCGCTTGATACCGAAAAAAGAACGGCATTGGAGCTTGTTTGCAATGATTTGGGTCTGAATCGTGAAGCATTCGAGTGCATTGAATTTGAAGCACGCCTGTTGCGGGATTTTGAATCTCACAAAAAACCAGTTTTGCAGACACCCCGCGAGAGAGTGAAAGCCTTCAAAAATGTTGAAAAACTTGCGAAGGAACTGCAGGCGGCAATCAATGAGTTGGGCTATCAAGATCGTTTATTGTTGGGTGAAGAAATGGCGCCTGAAGCGGTACCCAGCGACCCACATTTCACGATCAAAGGCCCTGGCTATCTAGCCTCATTTGGCGGTGTTAAACACCACCAGCCGACATATTCAATACATGATGGCGGGCGTGTTGGTTATGTCGGTTTAGAGGCTGAAAAACTTGCGGAAGCCTGCAACGCGCAACTGTTGAGGATTGGTGACCACGGGAAGAGCGGGGGCCGGAAATCAGTGCAACAACATTACGTCTGGCACTTGTCAGCGATTAAATGTGCTGTCGAAAATACGTCAATCAAGATCGGACGCGGTGGCAGCTTTGAGCGCCTGTGCAATGCTGTTTTTGTGGCCGCCGATGTTCCAGCCAATTCCGAGGGAGCACTTCGCATCTTTTTAAAAGAGGTCGGAACCGATTTTGAGCGGTTCTGAAATGGATTAAACCAGAACCAAAAGCATCAGGAATATTCCAGACAAATAGCACAGTAGATGTTTCCTTAGACAGCTCATCTTACGGCGGTGATTATCGGGCCTCAGCAACCCTTGGAGGCCGCAAATGACGCTAAACACTCATCTACAACACAACCCGCATACCAGTGGAAATAAGCCCACACCAGCCGCTAACCAGCCATCTGCTCAACCTAACCAAGCCGATAGGTTAATCAGACTGCCGGAGGTCCGTAAACTCACTTCTCTCGGCAAATTCGCTATCTATGAAACCCCTGGATTTCCAAAGCGCCTAACCCTATCGCGTAGATGCGTCGGTTGGAAATTGTCCGAGGTCATGGCGTGGATTGAAAGCCGTTCAGCGGTAGGTGAACAGGCATGAAAGGGCTTCAAAACCAAGCCGCTGCCTGCCCGTGCCAAGTGGTGTTGCAGCCAGTTACTGGCCAGCAATGAAGGCCAACCATGGCGGGACGGACCATAACCCATGAAGAGCGGCGCCGGGTGTTTGCTTTGAGGCGTGAGTCAAACACCTACTCACAACACAAACCGGGCCGCGTGCCCCCTGCAGACTCACCAAACCGCCCGGAACTGGCCCGACTGTGGTTCGCAGCGCACCAGTTGACACAAAAGAGGCAACTGCGCACCTTTTCCTATTGTGGCTTTAGGTTTGGCGTGGTCTATGTCGGGGAATCACTCTGTGTCTTGGACTGGGCCTTGCGCAAAGTGCTGGTGAAGCCACCAGGGTCAATAGCCACCCTTGGCACCATCCTGGGCAATGCAAAGGTGTTCCACCAATGACACCTATCACCACCACCAGGCCACCGTGCGACACCCGCCCGGATCAAGCCGCCCGCGTTGCTGACTATCTGGAGCTGAACCCCGCCAGCACAGCAAAAGAGATAGATGCCGCCTGCGATGTGGGCAGTGTCACAAAGGTCATTTCAGACATGCCCCACTTGAACTATGGCCTGCGCAAAGGCTGGAGGTATGTCACGTGTGACAGCGGCAACCGCACGCGAAGAGTGCGCACGTATGCACTCGTTCACCGCCCAGCATCGATACCAGACCTGTTTTCTCAACTCGAATGACGCCCCCAAATTTGTAGGACCTCACCATGGCAAACGCACAAACAACCATAGATCTGATCTTCAACGGTGTTGACCGCACCGGCGCCGCCACCGTGGCCGCCCTGGACAACGCCCGCAAGTTCAGCGGCTCAGTAAGAGATATCACCGAGCCCATTGCCAGCTTCACCACGGGTGCGGTCAAGTTGGAGGCCGGTATCTTGGCCGCTGGTGTGGCCATGACGGTTTTTGCCGTTAAAACCGCTGGTGATTTTGACTCGGCCTTCAGGCAGATCAGCACCATCATCGACGCCAGCGACGAGGATTTGGCGGGCTTCAAGGCTGCCATTTTGGATTACGCGCAGGGCAGCACCCAGCCGCTGGAGCAGATCACCAATGCACTCGCTAACGCCATCGGCAGCGGCGTGGACTGGGCGCAGTCACTGGACTTGATCAGCGTGGCCGAAAAACTGGCTGTGGCCACCCGCTCAGACCTGGATAGCACCACCAAGGTGCTGGTCAGCACGCTCAACAGCTATGGGCTTGAGATAGCCGACGCCGGCAAGGTGAGTGATCTGTTTTTCAAGATCATTGACGAGGGTGACATTAGCATGGGCGACCTGGCCGCCAGCTTTGCCAAGGTGGCGCCAATTGCCAAGATCAGCGGCGTGTCGCTGGAAGAAGTGGGCGCAGCCATTGCCACGCTGACGGCCAGCGGCATCAAGCCCGCTGAATCCATCGAATACCTTCGCGGCGCCATCAACAACATCATCAGCCCGAGCAAGCAGGGTGCGGATTTGGCCGCAGAACTGGGCATCAACTTCAATGCCGCAGGCCTCAAGGCACAGGGCCTGGCTGGCCTGCTGGCTGAGGTGGCGCTCAAGACCGGCGGCAGTGCCGACAAAATGAAAATTTTGTTTGGCGACATTGGCGGCTTTACCGCTGCTGCCACGCTGGCGGGGCCCCAAGCTGAAAAGTTTGCTGAGACGCTCAAGGCGATGGGTGATGTTGCTGGTGCGACGGACGCGGCATTTGCGAAGGTGAGCGGTAGCCTGGAGGTCTCTGGCGCAAAGATTGCCAACGCGTTCACCGCACTGCTGGTGTCCATCGGCAGCCCTTTGCTGGATGAATTTGGTGGTGTGGCCAATGCCATTGCCGGGATTTTCAGCGGCCTGGCTGATAGCGCCAGAACCGGCGGGCTTAAAGACTTGGTGACCTACGTTGAAAGCCAAATGGCCGGGTTGCAGGCAGCGGTCGAGCGCGTGGCTAAGAACCTGCCCGCCGCGTTGGCGTCGGCAGACTTCAGCGGGTTCAAAGGTGGAATTGACGCGGTGATCACCTCTGTGAAAGCGCTGTTTGGTGGCCTGGACCTGACCAGTGTAGACGGCCTGCGCAGCGCGATTGAGACCATGGGCGCGGCCTTTCTGGGGCTGAGCCTGTATGTGAGTGGCGTGGTCGAATCATTCAAACCACTGTTTGACACCCTGGTGGCTGTGGGCAGCGGTGCCAAAGATGCTGACCTGAGCTTTCTGTCCATCGCGGGTAGCCTGGGTGGCCTGGTGACCCAGCTCAACATTGCTCTGCCATTGTTTGATGTGTTGATTGGTGTGCTGGCTGCTAAAAGCGGCCTGGGCTTGGCGAAGGAGTTGACAGACCTCTCGGCCTTGCTGCCTGCGTTGACCTCTGGACTGGGGCTGGTGGCAAAAGCCGGTGCGCTGGCGGGTGCGGGTATGGCTGGTTATGAATTGGGTGGTCTAGTGAACGAGGGCATCAGCGCGTTGATCAGCAAGATCACCGGCAGCGAGAACACGCTGGGCACGTGGATCTACAACATGACCCACGCCGACGAGGCCGCAACGGCGCTGGGTGCGTCCACCACTAAGGCGGCCACCAAGATCGAGGATATGAGCAAAGCCACCAGCGGTGTGGCGGGCGACTTTAGCGCGGCCAACCAGGCCATGCTGGACAACTTTGCGGCCAGTGAAAAGGCTGCTGAAGGGTCCGTTCGCCTAACTGATGCTACCAAGGATGCAAGTAAATATGTCCTGGCAACCGTACCTATTTACGACAAGGCAACCGGGGCTATCACCGGGTACGAACAGAAGTTGGTGAAGTCTGCAGCTGGCACGATTGAGTTAACAGAAAAGACCGATAAGGCCAGCACCAGCCTGGACGCCATTGCAGAGAAAACAAAAAAAGCTGAAGAGGCCCAAGCCAGGTGGAACTTGGCAGTTATGAAAATGAACTCTGACGAAAAAATAGCTGAGATTGCCAGTCAGACAAAAATCGCGACTGCGCAGATTGAAGCGGATGCCAAGAAAACCGTTGCCGCCTATGAGTCCCTCAACGAAACCATCAAAGACACCAGCAAAAGCGTTGCAAATTTGTTTGGGTTGTTGATCACCCCCAATGCAATGGATTGGGCGACATACCGAAAACTGCAAGACGAAACAACCAAAGAGAGTCAACGTCGTGACGAAGCGATGAAGTTGCAAAAGGACCTGACAACTACGCAAATTGACCTCATGAAGGCGCAGATAAAAGCCTTTGAAAATGGCAATGCCATGATCAAGATCAATGGGGACGGCCTGCAGCCCCACCTGGAGGCCTTCATGTGGGAGATCCTCAAGTCCATCCAGGTGCGGGTCAACAAAGACGGCATGAAGATGCTGTTGGGGGCCTGAGCCATGCACGCCACACCCGAGAGGAAGGTTTTTGACAACCTTGGCCGTGATCAGATCATCGCCGCTATCGTGGGTGGCCACGATGTGTTTGCCGCCTATTGCGAGATTTTCGAGCCACTCAACCCGATAGGCTCGTTTATGTCTTTCTTTGGCGCCTGGCACTGTTTGCAGCAGTGCATAGAGGCCTTGAGTCGCGCCGGACTACTGCCACAGTTGCCAGACCCGCATTACAACGACTTCATTCACGGCAGCAAAAGTGATCGATATGCGACGGCTGAGCGCTGCGCCAAGGCTGATGACATTCAAGAATTGGTAGCGCTCGCTGGCGTGATGGCGGCGTGCATCGAGCCCTACAAAAGCCGCTTCAGGTTCAACAACAGAGCCCCCTATTTGACTTGTTGACAAGTCTCAACACGGCCACTTGAACCTGAATCAGCTGCGGCATTTGCCTGCACCCATACCCACCCCATGAAAACAACAATAACCCCCGACCTGATCCGGGCCGCCCTGCAGCACATCCCCGCGAACCTACCCCGCGACGAATGGGCACGCGTGGGCATGGCCATCAAAAGCGAATTCCCAGATGAAACAGGCCGCGACCTGTTCACCGACTGGAGCGCCACAGCGGACGGCTTTGACCTCAAGGCCGCCCGGTCCACCTGGCAGAGCATCAAGCCCGGCGGCGGTGTGGCCATTGGCACATTGCTGCACCTGGCCAAACAAAACGGCTTTACCCTGCCCAAGCCCGACCAGGCGCCAGCCCAGCCCGACCCCGCCACGGTGGCACGCCTGGCCAGCGAGCGGGCTGCCAAACAACAAGCCGACCAAGCCCAGCAGCAGGCCGCCCACGAACACGCTGCCAGTGAGGCTGCGCTACTGTGGGAACAGGCCAGCGAGACAGGCGAAAGCACTTACCTGACCCGCAAGGGTGTGCAAGCCCACGGCCTGCGCTTTGCGCCTGAGGGCTGGCTGCTGGTGCCCTTGCGTGACAGTGCGGGCAAGCTGTGGAACCTGCAACGCATTGCACCCGCCCGCCCGGCGGGCGGTGGCACTGACAAACTGTTTTTGAAGGGTGGGCGCAAGTCCGGCCTGTTTCACTGGTGCGGCGATCCGACCGGGGCCGCTGCGCTGCTGGTGGCTGAAGGCTATGCCACCGCCGCCAGTTTGCACGCATGCACGGGCCGCCCCTGCGCTGTGGCGTTTGACGCGGGCAATTTGCCAGCAGTGGCCAAAGCGCTGCACCAGGCACACCCGGCGGCGCTGATCGTGATCTGTGGTGATGATGATGCCGCCACCCAAGCCCGCACCGGGCGCAACCCTGGCCGCGAGAAAGCCACAGCGGCCGCCCGTGCTGTGGCTGGCCTGGCGGTGTTTCCTGAGCCGCTGCCTGATGGTTCCAGCGACTTCAACGACTTGCACCAGGCCGCCGGTTATGACGCGGTGGCTTTGATCGTGAGCCAGGCGATTGACTACTTTGAGCCGCCCCAGCAGCAGGCCAAAACGCCCGTACAGTCAACGACCGCGCCCAAGCCTGCCAACGGTGCCCAGCGCAGCCAAGACAAGCCCAACGGGGCCAATGCTGGCCCCGGTGCCACCCCTGGCGATACCGAGCGGGTTTATGACCCCTTCGTCATTGATGAAACGGGCGTGTGGTTCTGTGGTGCTGACCAGGACGGCAAACGCAAGCCGCCCGAATGGATCTGCAGCCCCTTGACGGTAGAGGCTTTCACCCGCGACCAAGACGGCGGCGGCTGGGGCTACTACCTGGCGTTTGCTGATCCATTGGGCGTGCAGAAGCACTGGGCCATGCCCGCCCGCATGTTGTCTGCTGACGGTGGCGAATACCGCGCCACGCTGTTGAATATGGGTTTGCGCATTGGCACCACACCCCGCGCCCGTAACCTGCTGACCCAGTACCTGCAAAGCCGCCAGCCTGAAGAATTCGCCAGCTGCACCGACCGCATCGGCTGGCACGGTGCCGCCTTTGTGCTGCCCCGTGAAACCATCACCAGCGGCACGGATGCCGAGCGCATTGTTTTTCAGTCCGATGCCCCGATTGAAAACACCTTCAAAGCCAAGGGCACGCCCGAGCAATGGCGCGACCGCGTGGGGGCGCTGTGTGCTGGCAATTCCCGGCTGGTGTTTGCGGTGGCCTGCGCTTTTGCCGGGCCACTGCTGCGCCCGGCGGGTATGGAGTCGGGCGGGTTTCACTACCGGGGCGACAGCTCCAGCGGCAAAACCACCGCTTTGAAGCTGGCCGCCAGCGTGTACGGCGGTGCCAACTACCTGCAGCGCTGGCGAGCCACTGACAACGCTTTGGAGGCCATCGCCGCCCAACACTGTGACGGCCTGCTGATCTTGGATGAACTGGCACAGATCGACCCCAAGACGGCGGGCGAATGCGCCTACATGCTGGCCAATGAATCCGGCAAGGCCCGTGCTACCCGCACCGGCACACCCCGCGCCCGACAGGCTTGGCGCCTGTTGTTCCTGTCCGCTGGTGAATTGGGCCTGGCTGACCATATGGCAGAGGGCCAAAAGCGAACCCGCGTGGGGCAAGAAGTGCGCATGGTGGACATTGCCGCCGATGCAGGCGCCGGCCTGGGTGCGTTTGAGGATCTGCACAGCATGGCAGGCGGTGCCGCCTTTGCCAAGCACATCACCGGGCAGGCCCAAAGCGTGTATGGTGCCCCGGGCCGCGCTTGGCTGCAATGGCTGGTGGACCATGCCGACACCCTCAAGGCCAGCATTCGCAGCGCATCCAACACCCTGGCGGCGGCCATGATGCCAGCCCATGCCAGCGGACAGGTCGAGCGGGTGGGCGCACGCTTTGCGCTGGTGGGCGCAGCCGGTGAGCTGGCCACCAGTGCGGGCCTGACCGGCTGGCCAGCGGGTGAGAGCGAGCGGGCCGCCCGTGCTTGCTTTGAATCCTGGCTGACGGGCCGGGGTGGCAGCGGTAACGGTGAGATTGTGGCCATGCTGCGACAGGTGCGGCGCTTTCTGGAAACGCACGGTGAGGGCCGCTTTGCCATGTGGCACCGGGGCAGCGATGACCACGCCCCCAAGACCCTGCAGCGTGCCGGTGTGCGGCGCATGCTGGATGCCGATGGCAACCCTATCAAGACCAATAGCCAGCATGGTGCGGAGTTTGGCGACCGGATGCCTGCAGCCCTGGGTGAGAGTGTCAGCTTTGAATACTTCATCCTAGCGGAAGCCTTCAGGACTGAAGTGTGTCAGGGGTTTGACTACCGGGCCGTGTGCCATGTCCTGATAGATCATGGCTGCCTTGCCCCTGACAGTGGCCGCCCGTTTGACTGCAGGCCCCGCCTGCCTGGCATTGGGCCTGCGACGTGTTACCGGATCACACCTGAGATATTCAATCTTGAGCTGTGATCTGTCAGCCGGGCCGCGCGTGGGCGGCGGGTGTGGAGCCACCTCCGCGCTGTGTTGCCCGCTTTGGCGTCGACCCCGGCACCAAGGACTACACGGGCACTTGACCACCAGCGTCAGCACCGTAGACCCCAAGCACCAACGCTGCCAGCGAGTGGGGATCAGGCGCACCACCCATGCCGCCCGGCGTGCCGTGGCGCACGCTTGCATCAGGTGGCGACTTGCCCGGCTGCGCCACCACCCCCCCGCAACGGGTCCTTCCCCAGCTACCTCCACACGGGTGCGCAGAGTCGCGAAATCGCGCTAGAGGCGAACGCTGCAAAAAGTCCGTTTTACAGTCCGTGCCTGGGTGTAAGTCCGATTGTCTGAACGTCTGCGAACGTCTGCGGAAGTGACTGCCCTCACTTTCTAAAAAACTGAGGGCAGACTGAGAACAAAAAAACCTAATGAAATCAACGGTGTCGCACTGCCCTCAGTTGTCGCAGTCAAAAAAGCGGTAACCTGAAGAAAGTGCACAACAAAGAGTGCCAGAAACACCCTTAACTTTGTGGGACTCCCCCCCTGCATGTGCCCACCAGACCCGCCACACCGACCGCACGGCGAGCGGTGGCACACGCTTGCACTGAATGTTTGCATGCCCCCTCAATGGGTCCTCCCCCAGCTACCGCCACACGGGTGCGCAGAGCCGCGCAAAACACGTGTGCGCATGTGTCAGACCTGGGTAGTCAGTGGGCAATACGCTTGTATCTAACCCATACTGAATATCACCCATGGCTGTGGTTAGCACACCAGGTTCACCACCCCGGCTAACTGGCCAACCGCCGACGCCCGGGCACACGCCTGCACTGGGGTGGCCACTCGACTTGCTGGCCCCCCCCATCAAGGTACTTCCCAGCACCTTCCTCACACGGGTGCGCAGAGCCGCGAAATCGCGCTAGAGGGTGGGGTTTGCCAAATGTTGACAGATGGGTTGACACACGACCCGAAGTGCTTCAATTTGTTGACAGCAGCGTGAACGCTCCAGGATCACCGCAGCGACCGCCCGGCGTGCTCTTGCACACGCGTCTGCACCAGCTCGACACACTGCGCAGCACCTGGCGTGATCCGGGCTGTATCTTGTTGCTTTTGGGAGTCAGTCCGCCAACACCCTGAAAGGCGCTGATTTTTTGGTCGGCCTTACCCCTCAAAATACCCCTAGCGACCAACGAATGGGGGCACATTTGGGGGCACATTTTCACAATTTGCAGAACGAAGTGAGCATTCATGCGGGTTTGCGGGCATGATATGAACGTCACTCTCAAGTAAATCAAGGAAAGCCCACTATCAATACGGTAGTGGGCTTTTTTCTTGGGTGTTTTTACTGTCCAAGCCAGTCGGAGCAAGGTTGGGCAGCGGCCCGATGCTGACGTCACTCCCCCTTGGCCTTGGCTGACCCGTTGGATGCATCACCCTGTGCTTGGAACTTGGGGGCACGCCAGCCATGGCAGCCAGATCGCTCCAACTGCCAACAGAGAACGGACAGATTTTTCTGCGCATCAGCGCTGGACTACATTAGCCCCCATGGCCATGGATCACACCAAGCTGTTGCCGGGTGTGGCCGACAGGTGCTCCAGGGTCTGCCCGACTGGTCAACCAGGAGTTCCCCATGAGCAGCAGCACCCCAAGCGGCACCAAGTCCGCCGTTAAGACCACAACCAAGGTGGCCAAACAGGCGGCCATCAAACCTGCTGCAACAACTGCGGCATGGCAGGCGGCGACCCCGGGTCAGGAGCCATCTCTGCGCTTTTTCCACTCGCAGGCCTTGCGCACCCGCACCCATGCGGTGTTGACCGCGATCGAGGCCAAGCCGGACGCACCGGGCCATGGTGAGGCGCTGGCCGATGTGGTGAACGACCTGATTGATGCGGGCATGGACTACTACTTCTTGCGTGCGCTCAAACAGGCGGAGGTGGGTTTTGTGGCGGAACAGTCCGCACGCCTGGGTTTGTCAGGCGCGGTGCGGCTGCTCAGTTCGGTCAGCCGCAAATTCATTGTGCGTATGGGGCCGCAGCAACTCGTGGTGGTGGCGGGCCACATCCGCACACTGGCCTGATCTCTGCCCTGTTCGTTTCAGCCCGCAGCCACCAGCTGCCCCTGCACCAGACGCACCGACCGGTCGGCCATCTCACGCGCCTCGGCTTCGTCGTGGGTCACCAGCAGGGTGGCCATGCCGATGGCCTGAATCCGGCTGCGAAATTCCTGGCGCAAGACCACCCGCAGGTCGGCGTCCAGCGCTGAAAACGGCTCGTCGAGTAACAAGGCACGCGGTTCGGTGATCAGCGCCCGCGCCAACGCCACCCGCTGCTGCTCACCACCCGACAGGTTCCAGACACGACGCTGGGCCAACTCGGTCAGGCCAAACAAAGCCAGCATCTGCAAGGCCCGGGCACGCGCTTGCATTTTGGGCACCCTTTGTTCGACCAGACCAAAGGCCACGTTGTCGAGCACGTTGAGGTGCGGAAACAGCGCAAAGTCCTGGAACATCAGCGCAAAACGGCGCCGCTCGGGCGCCAGCGCGGTGATGTCCTGGCCGTCCCAGCGGACAGAGCCGGCATCGGGCGCCTGCAGGCCCGCCACGATGTTGAGCAAGGTGCTTTTGCCGCTGCCCGATGGCCCCAGCAGCGCCACAATTTCACCTGCGGCCACCTGCAAACTGAGGTCTTGCAGCAGGGGCAAATCGGCATAACGCTGGTGGATGTGGCAAAGCTCAAGCATGTTGGGTGATGGATGGGTGGGAGGTCTGGCCTGACACACGGCGCGGCAGACGGGGGGCACCGCGCTCGGACACCGGCCATTCGATCAGCAAAAACACCAGCAGCGCCAGCGTCATCAGCACACAGGCCTGCACCATGGCTGCGTCCAGGTTGGCCTGGCCCGGGCGACCCAGGCGCTGGTAGATCAGGGTGGTGAGGGTGGCCCATTCGGGGCGCGACAAAAACAGCGTGACCGCAAACTCACCCAAGGCGGTGGCTGCGGCAAACGCCATGCCACGGCGCAGCGACGGCCGCAGCAGCGGCAATGTCACCCGCCAGAAACAACGCCACGGACTGGCGCCCAAGGTGCGTGCCGCCTGGCCCAGATGCACCGGCAAACTGTCCAACCCGGCTGAGAGTGACTTGGCGACAAACGGATACGCCAGCACCGCATACGCCGCCAGCAGAAGCGGCAAGCTTGCGGTCCACGACGGGTACAACAACAACAAACCAAACGCCACCGTCACCGGCGACACCACAAAAGGCAAAAACGCCGCCGCCCGCCAGGCCACCGAGGCTTGCGCCGCCAACGCATGCAACACACCCAAGAGTGTGGCCATCAGCAGCGCCAAGGCCGAGAACCGCAAGGTGTTCCAGAGAGCGGCCAGGGTTTCTGCATCAAACAGGCCTGTAGCCCCCGTCCATAAAGCGCTGATAGCTTTGATAAATATAGCAAGGATGGGCAAGGCGCAGATCCCAAACAACAGAGCCAGGGCCAGTACCAGCGCCAGCCACTGGGGCGCACCCTGCGGCCGCACACGCGGTATGGGCAACAAACGCAGTGGGGCCGCCAGGCGTTTCTCCAACGCGGCGTAGGCCAGCGCCACCCCACCGGTCAGCCCCAGCGTCCACAGCGCCAACACGCTGGCCTGGCCGAGTTGTAACTCATACGCCACCAGGGTGTAAATCTCGACCTCGACCGTGGCATACCGCTGTCCGCCCAGCACCAGAGCCAGGCCAAATCCGGCAAAACAGTACAAAAACACCAGGCACAAGCTGGACAGCAGCCAGGGCGCAATGGCTGGCCACTCGACCCGCCAGAAGGCACGCCAGGGTGTGGCCCCGAGTGAACGCGCGGCAGCCACCTGGCGGGCATTGACCTTCGCCAGCGCATCCACCCCGGCGCGCACCACCAGGCACAGGTTAAAAAACAGGTTGCCGTAGAGCAGCAGCCAGGGGCCGTCCTGCAAGTGGATACCCAGCGCACCACTGAGCACCCCTCGCGGCCCCCACAGCGCCAGCACGCCCAAGGCCGCCACCAGCGAAGGCACCACAAAGGGCAACATCAGCAGGCGCAACACCAAAGCGCGACCAGCAAACTCAAAGCGCGCCAGCACCCAGGCCAGCGGCAGCCCCAACCCCAAGGCCAGCACACAGGTGATGACAGCCTGCGCCAGCGACCAGATCACGCGCCAACGCAGGTAATCGTCCTGCCAGGGCTGCCACAGCGATAGCCCGTCGGTGCTGCTCAGTGGCCCGGCAAACCCCTCCCACGCCAGGCGGGCCACCGGGGCCAGCAACAGCAACAACAAGGCGGCGGCGGGCAGCAGCGCCAGCCATACACCACGCGGTCGGGCCAGGCGAACCAGCCAGCTGGGCGTCATCACAGCCGCCCCTCACACCACAACACAGCCACCTGCCAAGCTTTCATCCAATGCGTGACCTGGGCCTACTTCAGCACCACCTGCGTCCAGCGCGCCACCCATGAGGCACCTTTGTCAGCAATCACCTGAGGCGGCAGGCTCTCAAACGCGGCAGGTGCGGCGCCGTGGCGCATCACCGGCGCCAGCGGCGTCTTGGCCACCGCGGGGTACATCCACATGCTGGTCTGCAAAGCCTCTTGCACCGGGGCAGAGCGCAAAAAGTCAACCCACTTGAGCGCCGCCGCTTTCTGCGCCGTGCCTTTGATCAGTCCCACCCCTTCGACCTGGCGGAACACCCCACCAGCCAGGTTCAGACTGGCCGTGGGTGACTCGGCGGGCTGGTCCTTGGCATAGAACACCTCGGCAGCCGGGCTGGTGGCATAACTCACCACCAACGGGTAGCTGCCCTTGTTGCGGCTGAACTCGGTGTAATAGGCTTCGCTCCAGCCTTTGACCACCTTGAGGCCGTTGCTTCGCATCTGCGCCCACCAGGCAAAGGCCTTTTCTTCCCCCAGCCCGGCAATCGTGGCCAGAAGGAAAGCGTAGCCAGGGCTGGAGGTGGCCGGGTTGGGCACCACCAGCCAGCCCTTGTAGGCGGGCAGAGTCAGGTCTTGCAGGGTTTTGGGCAAGGGCGTGCCACTTTTGGCGACCGCGGCGCGGTCATAGTTGAGGTTCACAAAACCATGGTCCACGGCGGCCAAGGCATCGCCGAGTTGGGCATCCACCGTGCCTGCGGCCTGGGGCAAGCTGGGTTCCAGCACACCAGCGGCCAGCGCCTTGGCTTGCAAGGTGTTGTCAATGCCGTAGACCACATCGGCCACCGGCTGGGCGCGGGTCAGAATCAGTTTGTTGAGCATTTCGCCGGCATCACCCCCTTTGATGAGGACCAGCTTGATGCCATTTTGGGCTTCAAATTGCGCCAGCAGCGGCTTGGGCAGGGAGAACGAGCTGTGCACCATCACCCGCAATTCATCAGCTGCGTGGCTTGGGGCGGACAAGCCGGAAACAGCCAGCGTGATGGTGGCCAGGACAAACAAACGACGGTTCATGGTGGTCCCTATAAAAAAACACCCGCGCGGTGAACGCACGGGTGATCAGGGACAGGCCAGAGCTGGCCGCCAACAACCCATCACGCTCCCTACGCTGGCATGATCCAGATCAGGTATGGGGTTTTTCTCAGCCTGGCCTGCTGCATTGCTGCGGTAGGCCAGACACCCCCGGTGAAGGGTCGGATTGTAAGGCTCAGGCCTTGGTCATCGAGTCGGCCTGGATGGCGGTCAGCGCGATGGTGAAAACGATGTCGTCCACCAGCGCACCACGCGACAGGTCGTTGACGGGCTTGCGCAGACCCTGCAGCATCGGGCCCACCGACACCACATTGGCCGAGCGTTGCACCGCCTTGTAGGTGGTGTTGCCGGTGTTGAGGTCGGGGAACACAAACACCGTGGCCTGGCCAGCCACCGCGCTGCCGGGCGCCTTTTGGGCAGCCACTTCCTTGACACTGGCGGCGTCGTACTGCATCGGGCCGTCGATCACCAGCTCAGGCCAGCGCGATTTGGCCAACTCGGTGGCGGCTCGCACTTTTTCCACATCGTCGCCCGAGCCTGAGGAACCGGTGCTGTAGCTGATCATGGCGACCTTGGGGTCGATGCCCAGGGCGCGGGCGCTGTCGGCACTTTGTTTGGCGATTTCGGCCAGCTCTTCGGCCTTAGGGTCGGGGTTGACCGCGCAATCGGCATACACCAGCACCTGGTCGGGCATCAGCATGAAGAAACACGAGGACACAATGTTCGAGCCCGGTGCCGTCTTGATCAGCTGCAAGGCCGGACGGATGGTGTTGGCGGTGGTGTGCACCGCGCCACTGACCAGGCCATCGACCTCGTCAACCGCCAGCATCATGGTGCCCAGCACCACGGTGTCTTCCAGAGAGGCCAGCGCTTGCGGGGCGGTCAGGCCCTTGCTCTTGCGCAAGGCCACCATCGGCTCGACAAAACGCCCGGCGATCTCGGTCGGGTCCAGAATCTCCAGGCCAGCAGGCAACTCCACACCGATGGCGCTGGCCACCGACTCGATGACCTGACGTTTGCCCAGCAAAACACAACGTGCCAGGCCTTTTTCGGTACAGATCACGGCGGCACGGATGGTGCGGGGTTCATCCCCCTCGGGCAAGACAATGCGTTTGTTGGCGGCGCGCGCCTTTTGCATGAGCTGGTAGCGGAACGCTGGTGGCGACATGTGGGTCGACGCCGCATTGTCCAGACCGGCGCAGATGGCGGTGGCATCGAGCTGCTCCACCACACTGTCGATCACCAGGTTCATGCGGGTGTGGTCGTCCTGCGGCACGGCCAGCGGCAGGCGGCTGACACGGGCGGCGGTACCAAAGCTGTCACCATCGGTGCGCAACACCGGCAAGCCACTGTTGAAAGCCATGGCACCAAAACGCTGGATGCGGGGGCTGATGAAACTGTTGTGGGTCAACACCAGACCCGCCAGTTCGATGCCGTTGCTGGCGGCCAGCGCGGTGGCCAGCATCACATCGTCACGGTCACCGGCGCTGATCACCAGCACACCGGGTTTGAGGCGCGGAATCACCTCGGACACCGAACGGGCGCACAACACGGTGTCACGCACACGGCGGGTGGCGATATCGCCCTCGATCATCACCTCGGCGCCCAGGTAACGCGCCACATCCAGGGTACGCGGTGCGGAGAGCTCGGGGTTTTCACGCACCACACCAAAAATCGGCACACCACTGAGCTGGCTGGCCACGGCGGCTTCGTCAAAGTCGATGCCCACGCGGTTGAAGATGACACCTTCCACATGGCGACCCGAGTTACGGATACGCGCAATCATGTACTGGGTGTGGGCAATGCCCTCGGCATCGGCACCACTGGCCACCAGAATCACATCGGCCTGCAGGCTGCGCGAAATATCGCTGGAGAGCTGAGGGATGAAGGCGCGCGTCGGGTCGGTGTGGATGCCTTCCACCACCAGCACGTCCGCATCTTTGGCACTGGCCATGGCCAGGCTCACGATGTCTTCCAGCACTTCGGCGGTTTTGCCGCTGGTCACCTGCTGGGTCACCAGTTGCAGCGGCAGCGGGTCAGGCGTGGAGACGGCCTGACAGATGCTGCGGGCAAACAACACCGACGGTTCCGATTCCGGGCTGTGTTTGGTGACCGGTTTGAAAAACGCCACCTTCAAACCACGGCGCTGCAAAGCGCGCAACAGGCCCAGGGACACCGAGGTCAAGCCCACATTGGGTTCCGTGGCCGACAGAAAAAACGTACGCATGGAAATTGGCTCCAGATGATGAAATGCAGGCCCTATTATCCTAGGGGTTAACCCGTACGCGTAAGAAAATTGTCAGGTTTCATGAGCTAACGCAAACATTGCAGCCTGCAACCGAGCCGCCCCCACCCCGCTGACCCGTACCACCGATGTGTGCATAGCCAACTGCTGTCCCAGCAGATGCTGCACCGCAGCCTGCACCGCCAAGCCGTCCCGCTGCAAACCATCGGCCACCCAGGGCAGATCCGGCTGCAGCCAGAGTGTCATCGCGTAAGACTGGTGGTGCAAGTGGGCGGCGGCCAGCAGGCTGTTATCCGCAAAATAAAACTGGCTGTAGACCGCCGTCAGCAAGGGGCCGCATTCACAGAAAAGCATAGCGCCCTGCCCTTGATTTATAAGGGCTAGAGCCTGATTTTCTGCATCAATCTGCGCCTGCATCAGGGCCGCTTGTTCATCGCGCCGGGGTGTGCGTCCATGGCGGACACACCAGTCACGCAAGAGTTCAGGCACCACCTGGCCACCGGTCTGCGCCGCCAACTGCTGGGCCAGCGTGCTTTTGCCGGTGCATTCGGCACCGATGAGGCAAATCAGTCGGGGCGCCTGATCGGCCACACCAGTCACCCAGCGACCAGAAATCAGGCCGGGCGCAGGGTGTCCAGGCCGCCCAAATAAGGCCGCAGCACCTCAGGCACGGTGACCGAGCCGTCCGCGTTTTGGTAGTTCTCGAGCACCGCTACCAGGGTGCGGCCCACCGCCAGGCCGGAGCCGTTCAAGGTGTGGACCAGCTCGTTTTTGCCTTGTGCGTTTTTGAAGCGGGCCTGCAGGCGGCGCGCCTGGAAGGCCTCGCAGTTGCTGACCGAGCTGATTTCACGGTAGGTGTTTTGTGCGGGCAGCCAGACCTCCAGGTCATAGGTCTTGGCGGCGCCAAAACCCATGTCGCCGGTGCACAGGCTCATCACGCGGTAAGGCAGGCCCAGTTTTTGCAGGATGGCTTCGGCGTGGGTGGTCATCACTTCGAGCGCTTCGTAACTTTTCTCGGGGTGCACGATCTGCACCATCTCGACCTTGTCAAACTGGTGCTGGCGGATCAGGCCACGCGTGTCGCGCCCGGCGCTGCCGGCTTCCGATCGGAAACACGGGGTGTGGCCGGTGAGCAGCATCGGCAGTTCCGCTTCAGCCAGCACCACATCACGCACAAAGTTGGTCAATGGCACTTCGGCGGTGGGGATCAGGTACAGCGCGGTGTTGTCGGGCTGGGCTTCACCTTCTTGTCCACCTTTTTTGGCAGCGAACAGGTCGCCTTCAAACTTGGGCAACTGGCCGGTGCCACGCAGGGTTTCGCCGTTGACGATGTAGGGCGTGTAGCACTCGGTGTAGCCGTGTTCCTGGGTTTGCACGTCCAGCATGAACTGGGCCAGCACCCGGTGCAGGCGCGAGACCTGGCCCTTCATCACGGTAAAGCGCGAACCAGTGAGCTTGACGCCCATCTCGAAGTCCAGGCCCAGCGGTGTGCCCACATCCACGTGGTCCTTGATCTCGAAGTCAAACGTCCGGGGCGTGCCCCAGCTGCGCACCACCACATTGCCGTGTTCGTCGGCACCCAGCGGCACACTCTCGTGTGGCAGGTTGGGCACCGCCAGCAGCAGGGTTTGCAGCTCGGCCTGGATCTGATCCAGCCGGGTGGCCGAGGCGTCGAGCTCGTCCTTGATACCGCCCACCTGGGCCATGGCCGCAGCGGCCTCGTCATGCAAGCCTTTGCCTTTGAGCATACCGATCTGTTTGCTGGCTGCGTTGCGCTGGGCTTGCAGAGCTTCGGTGCGCATCTGGATGGTTTTGCGCTCGGTTTCCAACGCGGTGAAGGCTTCCACATTCAGGAAGGTTTGCGGGGTTTTGCGGGTTTCCAGGCGTGCCACGGCACTGGGCAGGTCTTTGCGGAGCAGGTTGATGTCTAACATGGTTTTATATGAAAAATGGGGCTCTAGCCCTTATGAAATAGGGGGAGATGACTATGATTCGTATAGCATCAAGATCGGGCAACAGGCGCAGCGGCCTCGTCATCCAGGTCCAGCCGCAGCCCTTTGGGCAGCGGGAACTTCACCGTCTCGGGCTGACCCGGCATGGTTTGCACCGACACCGCACCGAGCGCCTTGATGCGCTCCACCACCTGGCGCACCAGGATCTCAGGCGCCGAGGCACCGGCGGTCAAACCGACGCGGCTGCAGCCTTCAAACCAGTGCGGCTGCAGGTCTTCAGCGCGGTCGACCATGTAACCCGGTGTGCCGAGCTTGCGCGCCACCTCGGCGAGCCGGTTGCTGTTGGAGCTGGTCGGGCTGCCCACCACAATCACGATGTCGACCTGCGAACTCATGAGCTTGACCGCGTCCTGCCGGTTCTGCGTGGCGTAACAGATGTCCTGGTGTTTGGGTTCGCGCACCATCGGGAAGCGGGCCTTGATGGCCTGGGCGATGTGGGCGGCGTCGTCCACACTGAGTGTGGTCTGGGTCACCACCGCCAGCCGTTCGGTCTGGCGCGGGCTGACACGGGCCACATCCTCGACCTCTTCGACCAGGTGGATGCCGCCGTCGAGCTGGCCCATGGTGCCTTCCACCTCGGGGTGGCCCTTGTGGCCGATCATGATGAACTCGTAACCTTCTTTGGCCAGCTTGGCCACCTCCACATGCACCTTGGTCACCAGCGGGCAGGTGGCGTCAAAAATCTGGAAACCCCGGCGTTCAGCCTCCTGCTGCACCGCACGGCTCACACCGTGGGCAGAAAAAACCAGCGTCGCCCCCGGTGGGACGTCATCGAGCTCTTCAATAAAGATAGCACCCTTGGCTTTGAGGTCGTCCACCACATAGGTGTTGTGCACGATCTCATGGCGCACGTAAATCGGCGCGCCAAACTTGGTCAGGGCTTTTTCGACGATCTCGATGGCCCGGTCCACCCCGGCGCAAAAACCACGCGGCTCGGCCAGCAGGATGTTTTGAACAGCGGCGGTAGGCATGTTCACAACACCCCGATCAGTTGCACTTCAAAAAACACCGGCTGACCCGCCAGCGGGTGGTTGAAGTCGAGCTGCACCGCGTCGCCCTTGGCATCGCTGCGAAAGCCCAGAATCACTCCGGCAAACTCGCCCTGCGCGTCGGGGGTAGGGAACTTGAGCACCTCACCCACCGCGTATTGCTCGTCCTGTACACCCAGCTCCACCAGCTCCTGGCGCGCCATCCACTGCACCATGTCGGCGCTGCGCTCACCAAAGGCGACCCCTGCGGGCAACTCGATGGTGGTGTGGGTGCCCTCGGGCAGCCCCAGCAGAGCCGCCTCCAGCGCGGGGGACAGCTGACCTGTGCCCAGCGTCAGGGTCGCGGGTGAACCCTCAAAGGTGCTGACCACCACCCCGGCCGAG
Organism: Rhodoferax fermentans; assembly: GCF_002017865.1. Taxonomy (NCBI): domain Bacteria; kingdom Pseudomonadati; phylum Pseudomonadota; class Betaproteobacteria; order Burkholderiales; family Comamonadaceae; genus Rhodoferax; species Rhodoferax fermentans. The sequence continues at coordinate 3,632,783 of NZ_MTJN01000002.1, forward strand.
CCGCTCAAGCGGTAATGCAGGGTCAAAAAAGAGCCGGGAGAAACGCTGGCGACGGTGCTTGTCATGCTGATCCTGTACCTGAAAAGGAAACCAAAAAGAAAACGCTGTCCGTGTGGCGGCACCGATGGTCGAGCCCCGTGGTCTGGCCACAAAGCCCCAGAACCAAAACCGAGGCACATCAGCGCATAAACTGCCCGCATTGTAAAAGCCCCCTGCCCTGCGCCACCCCAAGTCGACTTCAGACCATGCCGCTCAAAGACCTGCCCCCCGATGCCCGTCCGCGCGAAAAGCTGCTGGCGCGCGGCCCCGGCGCGCTCAGCGATGTCGAGCTGCTGGCGCTGCTGCTGCGCACCGGCATCGTTGGCAAAGGGGTGCTGCAGCTGGCGCAGGAGCTGCTGCAGCTCAAGCCCCGCGCCGATGGTTGCGCCGGGTTTGACGGCATTGCTGGCCTGCTCAACGCCAGCGCCGACGACCTCAAACGGGTCAAAGGCCTGGGGCCGGCTAAACGTGCCGAGCTGGTGGCCGTGCTGGAGTTGGCCCGCCGCGCCATGGCACAAAAGCTGCAAGAACGCACCGTGTTCGACAACCCCGATGCGGTCAAACACTACCTGCAATTGCAGCTGTCGGCACGCCAACACGAGGTGTTTGCGGTGTTGTTCCTGGACGTGCAAAACCGTCTGATCGCGCTCGAAGAAATGTTTACAGGCACCCTGACCCAAACCAGCGTCTACCCACGCGAAGTGGTGTTGCGCGCGTTGCACCACCAGGCCAGTGCCGTGGTGCTGGCGCACAACCACCCCAGTGGCACGGTGTTACCCAGCCGCGCCGACGAGATGCTGACCCAGACCCTCAAAACCACGCTGGCGCTGATCGATGTGCGGGTGCTGGACCACGTCATCGTGGCCCCCGGCGAGGCGCTGTCCATGGCCGAGCGGGGACTGCTGTGAGCCGGGCCAAACCAGCGGCCCAGCCCCTGGGTGTGCTGCACAGCCACGCACCGGCCCCAGTGGCCTTGTCAAGCGCGCCGGTCAAGGTCAAGGCCCTGACCGATTTGAAAATTGTCAAACGCGCGATTGCCGAACAGGCCCGCCAGCGCGTCGCCCAAGCCAGTGCACAGGCCAAAGCTGCCAAACAGGCGGCGTCCGACCGCGAGCTCTTCATTCGGGCCGCTGGCGCCGTCCAGCCCTTACCAGACAAGCGCCATGTGCTCCATAAAAAGGAGCTGATCGTGCCGCTGGCGATGCAGTACCAGAAGGACGAGCAAGCGGTGCTCAAAGAGGCGATCAGTGATGAGTTTGATGTGAGCACCCTGCTCGACACCGACGAACACCTGAGTTTTCGCCGCCCCGGCATCGGGGTGGATGTGACCCGCAAACTGCGCCGGGGTGACTGGAGCATCCAACGCCAGCTGGACCTGCACGGCCTGCGCCGCGACGACGCCCGCGAGGCCCTGGGCCAGTTCATCCGTGACGCCCACAAACACGGCATCCGCTGTGTGCGGGTGGTGCATGGCAAGGGCCTGGGTTCACCCGGCAAGGTGCCGGTGCTCAAAAGCCGGGTGCACAGCTGGCTGGTGCAAAAAAACGAGGTACTGGCCTTTGTCCAGGCCAAACCAGCCGATGGCGGCGCAGGTGCGCTGGTGGTGCTGCTGATGGCGACCCGAGGCTGACGTTCTTGAACTAGGTGACTTTGCTCGATTGACCGAATTCCCGTGGCCACTGTTCGCCTGGTGCCAGCGGTATCAGTCCGCCCCTGATACAGCGATTGCGCATCTCGACGATCCACTCGTTGTTCTGATTTTCCAGGCATTCGATGAGCGGCCAACCAGGAGCCGTTTCTATCAAGTGCATCAGGGATGAAGCCAACCCGAAGCAACCATCTTGTCCAAAAAGCTGAATTAGGACACGAGCCTCCTCGTCAGTCACCGGTTTTGAGATTGCCCGATACAGCATGTCGAATTTTTTGACGAGATCAACGTCCTTGATAGCTTCTGGCGGGAGAGGCCCCAGCGCCTGCATTTCCTCAACTTCTTTTCTAAGGCAACACTGATCAAGTCCCCAGTTGGCCCATGACTTGCATGGTTCGTGGCATCCCAAGCAGGAGATGCAGATGAAACAACAAACTCTGGCCATGGCCGAACAACAAAGCTTTGAGACCTACCGCAAGCCCACGCGGCGCGATGAGTTCTTGAAGACCATGGAAGTCATCGTTCCCTGGGCCGCTCTGTGCGAAGTCATCGAGCCGTTTTACCCCAAGGCCGGTAATGGGCGTCCCCCCATCGGGCTTGAGCGTATGCTGCGCATCCACTTCATCCAGCACTGGTTCAACCTGGCAGACCTGGCCTGTGAAGAAGCTCTGTACGACAGCGTGAGCCTGCGTCGCTTCGTGGGCATTGACCTGGGGCGTGAATCTGTGCCGGACGCCACCACGGTGTTGAACTTTCGCAAACTCCTCAACAAGCACAAACTTGGCCAAGCCCTGTTTGCCCAAGTAGGCGCTGTCTTGCAAAGCAAGGGCTTCAAGCTCAACACCGGCACCATTGTGGACGCCACCATCATTGGTGCACCGAGTTCCACCAAGAATGCGAATAAGGCGCGCGACCCGGACATGCACCAAACCCGCAAGGGCCAACAGTGGTACTTTGGCATGAAGTTGCACATCGGTGTGGACAGCCAAAGTGGTCTGGCCCACCATGCGGTGGTCACAGCAGCCAACGTGCATGACAAACACCCACTGCCCAGTTTGTTGCATGGCAAGGAGCAACGCGTCTATGGCGACAGTGCCTACGCCAGCCAGAAGGAGCTGATCCGCAGTGCAGCACCCAAGGCCAAAGACTTCACCAACCAGCGCAGTCGCCGCTCTGGTGTGGTCGATGAAGGCATTCGCGCCAAGAACCGCAACAAATCCAAGATCCGCTCACGCGTGGAGCATGTATTTGCTGTGGTCAAGCGCCTGTGGGGCTTTGGCAAGGTGCGTTACCGTGGGTTGCAGAAGAACGCCACGCGGGCGTTTACTGCTTTGGCGCTGGCCAACATCTATCTCTGCCGACAAAGGCTGATGGCACAGGTGCGTCCATGAGGGCGCAATAGGGGGTGAATTCCCCCTGAAACAGCCTCAAAGGGGGCAAAAGCGAGCTCAGCTGGTCGCAATTTCGACAACTTCGGTTTCTCGATACCGCTGGGGCCTGCTTTGACTCTACTTGTTCAGCGTTGCCCTAACATCTTGCATAGTTAAAGTTTTTCACTCATGTATGGAAAACTGTCAAGATATTCAACCGACCATGGCACTCCCCTGCACCGCATGGCGCAACAGATTGCGCAGCTTGGCCGGGCGCACCGGTTTTTGCAGCAACACCAGCCCGGCCGACTGCACCTGCTGGCGCACACTGGTCTCGGTGTCGCCACTGATCACACAGGCGGGCAGGTCGGCGCCCAGGGTCTGGCGCAGCAGACAAATCGCGTCGATGCCGTTGTAGACACCTGGCAACCGGTAGTCACTGAGCACAAACGCCGGCGGCTGTGAGCGGCTCACCAGCGCGCAGGCAGTTGGCACGTCCACCGCGCTGGTGACCTGACAACCCCAGCTGCGCAGCAAACCGGCCAGCGCCACACCACCCAAGGCATCGTCTTCAATCAGTAACACCCGCAGGCCAGCCAGCTCGCTGCCGGGCGGGTCCATGGGCACCGCCACCGGTGCCACCACCGCGGGTGCGGGCACCATGGGCACCTGCACACAAAAGCGGGTGCCACAGCCCGGCTGGGAGCGCAGTGTCACCGGGTGGTTCAGCAGCAGGCAGGCCCGCTGCACCAGGCTCAAACCCAGACCCAGGCCCTTGTGGCGGTCTCGTTCGGGGTTGCTGATCTGGAAAAATTCCTGAAAAATTTTCTCGTGGTACTCCGACGCAATGCCGATGCCGCTGTCCCACACCTCGATACGTGCCTGGCCGTGGCCAGATCCCGGGCGACAACTCACCAGCACACAACCCCGGTGGGTATGCTGCACCGCGTTGCTGAGCAGGTTGAGCAACACCCGGTGCAACAACACCGGATCGCTGTGTACCCAGATTGGTGACGGGCGGATGTGCAGGCGTAGCCCTTTGGCAGCGGCCATGGCGTCAAAACTGATGCGCAGCTGGTCCAGCAACTGGTTCACCGGAAAAGCCGCCAGCCGCACCTCCATCGACGGTGCATCGAGCCGGGAATAGTCAAAAAAGGCATCCAGCATCTCCTGCAGCGCACGCACCGAGGCATCCACCCCGGCCACAAGTTCGCGGGTGGCCGCGTCTTGCTGGGGCAACTGGGTAAGCCGCGCGACAAACATGCCCAGCGCGTGGGCGGGCTGGCGTAGGTCGTGGCTGGCAGCCGCCAGAAAGCGCGACTTGCCCAGACTGGCGGCCTCGGCCTGGTCTTTGCGCCGGGCCAGTTCTGCGGCATAACGGCTGCGCACATGGTCAAAAGCCGCCGCCATCAAGGTGTAGAACAACAAGGACATCAAAAACTGTGGGCCGGCCACCGGGGTGTAGTGGTAAGCCCAGGGCAGGCTCGGGCCACCGGCCAGGAAGTACAGCGTGGCCAACCCCAAAAACCCGGCGCTCAGCAGCCAGCCAATCAACTGCCCTTTGAGGAAAAAAGCCAGAAACGGCACCGTGTAGACCCAGTACAGCCCGGTGCCTTCGACCCCGCCCAGCACAATCAGAGCGCTGAAAATCACCAGGGCCGAGGCCAACAGCAGGTTCTCGGCCAGGCCAACACGGTGTGCTTGGCTGGCGAACACCGTGGCCGGTGCCACCAGCAGCAGCACAGCCGCCAGTTCGACACAACCCAACACCCACTGCCCCGGTGTGAGCAGATTGAAGGCGGCAAACACCAGCCCAAACACCAGCCCGATGACACTGCCGGCCCGAACTTGCCGGGCGCGTTCGCCCCAACCGGTCACAGATTTCATTGACATTCCAGAGAGTGCTTGGCCAGCGGGCCGCCCCCGCAAGCACCGGCGATGCTACCAAATCACCAACAGCACCCGACTGTTTAGCCAGGCTGGTTGCGCATCCAATCGGCGGTCTGGAAAAACGCCTGGTTGAGCTGGGTTTGCAGCGCCGCGGGCACCTCAGTCTCACGCATGGCCTGGGCCATACAGGCCAGCCATTGGTCACGCTCGACCAGCCCGACCTTGAACGGCAGGTGGCGCGCGCGCAGGCGCGGGTGGCCAAAACGCTCGGTGTAATGCTGCGGCCCGCCCAGCCAGCCACACAAAAACCAGAACAACTTCTGGCGCGCCTCGTCCAGGCTGGCGCCATGCACCGCACGCAACTCGGCGTAGGCGGGGTCGAGTTCCATCAGGTCATAAAAACGGTCCACCAGAGCCTGGACGCTGGCCTCACCTTGCAGGCTCTCAAACGGGGTGCTGACACCGGATGTTGTTTCGTTGTTCATGGTGAAATTGGCTTATAGCCCTTATATCAATTGGCCTGATAGCTATGGTTCAAGTAGTAATCTCAGGTCGCCGCCTGGCGCAGCGTCTGAACCACCGGGCGGCGCAACACATCGCGCAAACCCCACCAGCCCGCTGCCAGCGCCAGCACCGCCCCGGCCAGGGCACCCAGCAGCGGCACCCACAAAGACACCGACCAACTGAAGTCAAACACATATTTGGCCAGCGCCCAGCCCACGCCACTGGCCACCAACGCCGCCAGAAAACCCGCCAGCGCACCCACACCGGCCAGCTCGATGCGCTGCACCTGGCGCAGCAGCTGCTGGCTGGCACCCACCGCCCGCATGATGGCGTACTCGCGTGCACGCTCCTCGCGGGTGGCGGTCACCGCCGCAAACAGCACCACCAGCCCAGCCGCCAAGGTGAAGGCAAACAGGTATTCCACCGCGCCGATCACCTGGTCCAACACACCCTGGATCTGGTTGATGGTGGTGGTCATGTTGATGCTGGTGATGTTGGGAAACTGGCGCACCAACTGGTTGTCAAAACCAGGGGTGGCGGGTGCCTTGAAGGCACTCAGGTAGGTGGTGGGCACACCGTCGAGCTGCGCCACCGGGTACATCGCAAAGAAGTTGGCGCGCATCGAGCCCCAGTCCACCTTGCGCAGCGAGCTGATGCGCGACACCACCTGGGTGCCGCCCACCTCAAAGGTCAGCTCATCGCCCAGCGCCAGCTTGAGGGTTTCGGCAATCCCCTCCTCGATGCTGATGGTGCCCGCCTCATCGGGCAGCCAGCGCCCGCCCGTCACCTGGTTCTGCTCGGGCAACTGGGCACTGTGTGAGAGGTTGAACTCGCGGTCCACCAGGCGCCGGGCGCGGTCTTCGCTGTAGTCATCGGGGCTGACGTCGCGGCCGTTGATGGCCACCAGCCGACCTCGGATCATCGGGAACCAGTCAAACTGGGCCACCCCTGCATCCTTGAGCGCCTGGGTGAAGGCCGGGCCCTGCTCGGGCGTGATGTTGATGACAAAACGGTTGGGCGCATCCTGCGGCGAGGCCTGGCGCCAGCTGGCGATCAGATCGGTGCGCAGCAGCACCAGCAACACCAGCGCCAGCAGGCCCACCGCCAGGCTGCTGACCTGCACCACCGCAAACGCAGGGCGGGCCGAAATCTGCCGTGTGGCCAGCACCAGCGCGGTGGGCGCGGTGCTGTCGTTGACGCTGTAGCGCAGCAGCTTCACCGCGAGCCAGCTCAGGGCGGCAAACAGCACCGTGGCCCCGGCAAAACCACCCACCGCAATCAGCCCCAGTTTGAGGTCGTTGCTGGCCGCCAGCAGCAAGGCGGCAAAACCAATCAAGCCCACACCCAGCACACCGGCCGAGGTCGGTTTGAGGCCACCGACGTCACGGCGAATTACTCGCAGCGGTGGCACCTGGGCCAGTTGCAACACCGGTGGTAAGCCAAAGGCCAGCAGCAGGGTCAGGCCCATGCCCAAACCAAACAACACCGGCCACACAGTGGGGGCTGGCAGGCTGGTGGTCACCAGACCGGCGAGCAGGGTCACAAAGCCATAGTGCACTGCAAAACCCAGCGCCACCCCCAGGCCACTGGCCAGCAGCCCCACCAGCAAAAACTCCAGGCTGTAGGCACCGGCGATGGTGCGCTGGGGCAGGCCCAGCACCCGCAGCATGGCGCAGTCGTCCAGATGGCTAGCCGCAAAACCACGCGCCGCCAGCGCCACCGCCACCGCACTGAGCAGGGCCGCCAGCAGCGCGACCAGGTTCAGAAACTTCTCGGCGCGCTCCAGCGTGGTGCCGAATTCCGGGCGGCCACCTTGCAGCGTGTCCACCCGCATCCCGCGCACCTTGTTGGCCAGAATTTGCGCCTGCACCCAATCGACAAACGCCTGCACAGCGGTGTCGTCACCCGCCACCGCCAGCCGGTAATTGATGCGGCTGGCCGGCTGCACCAGGCCGGTGCTCTCCAGGTCGGCCTGGTTGATCATCACACGTGGTGAAAAACTCATGAAACCGGCGCCACGGTCCGGTTCGTTGACGATCAGGCGGCCCACGCGCAGCGCCGTATCTCCCAGCATCAGGGTCTGGCCAGGCAACAAACCCAGGCTGTCAAGCACCGCCACATCGACCCAGGCTTCACCCGGGCTGGGCACCTCACGTGTCAAGGTGTCGGGGGCACCGGTTGCGGCGCTGGTGCGCAAGCTGCCACGCAAGGGGTAACCAGCCTGCACCGCTTTCAAGGCTACCAGTTTGGTCTGGCCACCCTGGGCGTCTGGAGCCCGCGCCATGGTCGGAAAACTCAAGGTCTGGCTGCGTTGTAAACCCAAGGATTGAACCTGGGCCAGAAAAGCTTCGGGGATCGGGTTGTCACTGACCACCACCGCGTCCCCCCCCAGCAACTGGCGCGCGTCACGCTGCAGACCGCCCTTGAGCCGGTCGGCAAAAAAGCCGACAGCGGTGAGTGCGGCCACCGCCAGCGCCACCGCCACCATCAACAAACGCAGCTCACCGGCGCGTACATCACGCCACAACGAACGCCAGCCCAGGGTCAGAAAAGAAATACGCATGTCTGGAAGATACCGCAGTCCGCCGCCACAGCCCGGCGGGTGCGCCGCTTTACCCCAAACCGCCTGGTGTCAAGCCAAGCAGCTGGGGCTGAAAACCATCGGACTCAGGTGTAGGGCAGGAAACAACACGGCGCTACAGCACGGGTTCAGAGCAGCTGGGCACGACCGGTCCCGGCGAAAGGTGGTAGCGGTTTTTGCCTGCCATCTTGGCCTGGTACATCGCCATGTCGGCCTCGTGCAAGAGCTCGTCTCGCGTGCGCTTGTTTGATTGCGGAAAGAAGCTGATACCCATGCTGGCGGTGACCGTCAAGGTCTGACCACGCCAGTCCATGGGCTGGGACGCCGCCTCCAGCAAGCGCTCCAGAGTTGGTATCGCATCGGCCGGGGCGGCCAGATCAGCCAGCAGGGCCACAAACTCATCACCCCCGTTGCGCGCCAGCGTGTCACTCTCGCGCAAACTCAAACGCATGCGCTCGGCCAAGGTGACGAGCATCTGGTCACCAGCTTCATGGCCATGGTGGTCATTGATGGCCTTAAAACCGTCCAGATCAATGAACACCACCCCCAGCAACAGCTGGCGGCGCTGGGCCTGGGTCATGGCGTTGCGCATGCGGTCGGCCAGAAACACGCGGTTGGGCAGGTTGGTCAAGGGGTCATAACGTGCTGAATGCTCCAGCTCGTCCTGGTAGGCCTTGATCGAGGTGATGTTGTTGAACACCGCCACAAACTGCTGCACCTTGCCCTGCGAGTCAGGCACCGCACTGATGGTGAGCAACTCGGCAAACACCTCGCCGTCCTTGCGCCGGTTCCAGATCTCGCCGCGCCATTGGCCGGTGGCCAGCAGCTCGGACCACATGGCCTCGTAAAAAGCCTTGTCCTGGCGCCCCGAGTTCAGGAATCGCGGGTTTTTTCCCAGCACTTCGGCCCGGCTGTAGCCGGTGATGCGCACAAAAGCATCGTTGACATCGATGATGCTGCCATCGGCCTGGGTGATCACAATACCTTCACGGATATGGGTGAAAACAAAAGCGGCGTTGACACGCTGCAGCCGCTCGGACTCGGCACGCTGCAGTTGCAACAGCCATTGCCGCCGATGCAAACCCCAAGCCAGAAAGCTCAAAACCACCAGCACCGGTATCAAAACACCCAGCACGGTGGTGACTTCGGTGACCCAGCGCGCCAGCGCCACCTCGCGGTACAAATGGGTCAGCACCACAAACGGGTACAGCGTCGACACCCGATACGCGGTCAAGGTTGCTTGACCCAGTTCGGCCTCAAACTGGCCAAACTCGCGCTCCTGAAAACGCAGTGCCAAAGCCTTGCCGTAAGCCGTCTGGCCAACAGGCATCTCTGGATTGGTGGTCATCAGGCGAGCGCCGTCCAATCGCAACACCTCGACCATGCCTACCGGTCCATCGAGCTGTTGCGCCATCTGGTTGACAAAGTAGTCAGGGTTCAGTGCCACCAACAGCCGCAAGCCCTCGCTGCCCTGCAACGGCAGGGTCGCCGGAATCAGGGTCGACACACCGTCGGTTGCTACACCGGCACCCACACCGGCCTCGGCCGCCCGCCCGGCGGCAAAGTCGCGCCCCAGCCACGGTGTGCCCAGGCGCAACACGGTCTGGGGGCCGTGGATCAGGGGCAGGTAGTCGCTGGTTGGCACCTGTTGCGCCACATTGGCGGGGTTGGAACTGGCCACGATGCGGTCCTGGCTGTTGATCAGCGACAGCGAACGCAAATGGGGTGCCCCGCGCAGAATCTGGGCAAAGTCGGCCTCCACCTCGCGCAAACCAGCCTTGCCTCGCGCACCCGACAAAGCCTGGGAGGCGGCCTGGCCGGTGGCATTGAGGCTTTGTGTGAGGGCATTTTCAAAACTGCGCGCCATCAGGGCAGACTGTTGGAAACTGCTGGCCAGTGCATCACTGCGCAACAGCCACAAGGTGTAGCCGGTGATACACAGCACAGCGCCGATGAAGGCGCTGAGCATCAGGAAAAACCGGCCCCGGGGAAGTGCCTCACCCGCCATCAACGTACCACAATCGGCTCAAGCCGATACCTTTGGGCTGCGGCCAACAGGCGCCCGTCACGCTGGATGTCACTGACAAAACGCTCCAACCGGGCATACCAGGCATCATCACCTGGCGCCATGGCGTACCCATAGGAGGTGACGTGGTAGGCATGGTCGGGCGCCACCAGGCGCGCCCAGTCGGCATTGGCCAGGAAACGTTGGCTGTAGGGGTAATCGGTCATGAAGACATCGGCACGACCGGCCTGTACCTCCTGCTCACGTGCAAACGGTGTGTTGAGCACCATCAGCTGCGCATGCTGGAGCCGACTCTTCATGACCGGCTCATGCAAAGTGCCTTGCGCCACAGCCACCACCGAACCTTCTTTGTCAATGTCGGCCCAACTGCGGATACGGCGGTTGGTTTTGGAGGTCACCGCATAGATGTCACTGGCCAGATGCGGCCGGGTGAAACGCAGCAGCTTTTGCCGCTCAGCCGTGATGCCCACCGCAAACATGGCGACATCACAGTGGTCTTGCAGCAAGTCATCGGCCAATTTGGCAAAAGAGCTGTCAACAAAGTCCACCGCCACACCCAAGTCATTGCCCAGCTCCTGTGCCAGCTCGATGTCGATGCCTGAGAGTTGCTGGGTCTTGGGGTTGCGGTAGGTGATGCCGTGGTAATCCGGCCAGATACAAACCCGAACGGTTTTGGCGGTTTGAACACGGCGCAGACGACCAGGCACCTCTGCGGCGCTGGGGGTCCCAGCGACAGCTGCTTGTGCCATGGGCGCCGAGCCTGCAATCAGTGCCCCCGACACTACCAACAACGTCAAGAGATGCATAGCGTTGATCTTTTGTTGCTTCGCTTTTTTAGTCTGCTTCACGCAGATTCTGCCATGCATCACCCAGCCCGGTAACAAGACCGGAACAAGCTTCGGCGGCACCAGCCGCCACCGTCGATCAGGTGTCTTTGGAGATCTTGATGGCCGGGAAGCGGCTGGAGAAATCCTTGTTTTTGGCGGCAATCGCCAGTGCCACCTTGCGCGCCACCGCCTTGTACAGAGCGGCAACTTCCCCGTCGGGCTCGGCCACCACGGTGGGCTGGCCGCTGTCGGCCTGCAGGCGGATCTGCATCTTGAGTGGCAAAGCGCCCAGGTAATCCATGCCGTACTCGCTGGCCATCTTCTTGCCACCGTCAGCCCCAAAAATATGCTCCACGTGGCCGCAGTTGCTGCACACATGCACCGCCATGTTTTCCACAATGCCCAGGATCGGTACCCCCACCTTCTCAAACATCTTGATGCCCTTGCGCGCGTCCAGCAAGGCAATGTCCTGCGGCGTGGTCACCACCACAGCACCGGTCAGTGGCACTTTTTGCGCCAGGGTCAGCTGGATGTCGCCGGTGCCGGGGGGCATATCGACAATCAGATAGTCCAGGTCTTTCCAGCGGGTCTGGCGCAACAACTGGTCCAGCGCCTGGGTGGCCATCGGGCCACGCCAGATCATGGCCTCATCGGGGGCGATCAGAAAGCCGATGGACATCACCTGCACACCAAAGTTCTCCAGCGGCTCCATGGTCTGGCCGTCGGTGCTTTCGGGGCGGCCGCTGATGCCCATCATCATCGGGATGCTGGGGCCATAGATGTCGGCGTCGAGCAAGCCCACACGCGCACCCTCGGCGGCCAGTGCCAGCGCCAGGTTGACAGCGGTGGTGCTTTTGCCCACGCCGCCCTTGCCGGAGGCGACCGCCAGGATGTTTTTGACGCCGGGCAAGAGCTGCACACCACGCTGCACCGCATGGGCTGTGATGTGGGTCGTGACATTCACCGACACATTGACCGTGGGGGCAACGGTCTTCACCGCAGCCATCAGGGCCTGGCGCAAACCCTCCACCTGGCTTTTGGCGGGGTAACCCAGTTCCACATCAAATGCCACCTCCCCCGCACGCACCACCAAGTTCTTGAGCGCTTTGCTCGACACAACATCACGCCCGGTGTTGGGGTCGATCACGTTTTTGAGGGCATCCAGAATGGTTTGGTCAGTCACGGTCATAGGTTTCTCCGAAAACGGAGAGTCTAGCCAAGACGCCATGTCCCTTTTTGACACGGCCTGAATCAGGGTAATCCCGAAACACGCCGTAAAACACGCTGTTTGCGCTTGGGGCGTGGCCAACTGCTGCTCATAATTCGCGCATGCCTCTGTACCCCGCCTCCACCAGCCCGGCACCACCTGCCGCAGAAACTACCGCAGCCCTGATGCTCTCAGGCGGCGGCGCCCGTGCGGCCTACCAGGTGGGGGTGCTGGAGGCCATCTCGGAGCTGCGCCAGATCTGTGGTGAACAAAACGGCCCCAACCCGTTTCCAATCATCAGTGGCACCTCGGCGGGCGCCATCAACGCCGCCTCGCTGGCCTGTGGCGCCGACCAGTTTGACCAGACCGTGCACCGCATTGCCAATGTCTGGCGTGGCTTCCATGCCGACCATGTGTACCTGGCCGACTCGGTGAGCATGCTGCGCTCGGGCGCCAAGTGGATGACGCTACTGTCCATGGGCTGGCTGATTGCCCGGTGGCGCCGTGTCAAACCCAAGTCCTTGCTGGACAACAGCCCGCTGGCCGAATTGCTCACACGCATGGTGCCGCTGGAGCGTATTCCCTCGCTGGTGCGTGACGGCCACCTGCAGGCGCTGTCTGTCACCGCGTCAAGCTACACCACCGGTGAACACTTCACTTTTTTTGAGGGTGACAAACGCCTGCAGCCCTGGACCCGCTCACAACGCCGTGGCCTGCGTGACAAGATCACCCACGAACACCTGCTGGCCTCCAGCGCCATCCCCTTTGTGTTTCCGGCGATGCCGCTGCGTCTGGACGGTGAAACCGCCTACTACGGCGATGGCTCGATGCGCCAGTCGGCACCGATTGCACCGGCCATCCACCTCGGCGCGCAGCGCATCTGCGTGATTGGCGCCGGGCGGGTGCACGAGCCCAAACGGCAGGGCAGCGCGGCTGAAGCGGGCAGCTACCCGAGCCTGGCGCAGATTGCCGGGCACGCACTGGCCAATATTTTCCTGGATGCCCTGGCGGTGGACATCGAACGCATCCGACGCATCAACCAGACCCTGAGCCTGGTGTCGCCCGAGATGCGTGCGGCCAGCAACCTGCGCCCCATCGAGCTGCTGCTGATTTCCCCCTCCGAACAGCTTGACGTGATTGCCGCCCGGCATGTGGGCGAACTGCCCCCGGCGGTGCGCAGCGTGCTGGGTAGCCTGGGGGTGTCATCCCAAACCTCGGACGAACGCGGTGCCCCGCTGGCCAGTTACCTGCTGTTCGAGCCCGGCTACACCCATGAGCTGATGGCGCTGGGCCACAAAGACGCGATGCGCCAGCGTGCCGAGATCTGCAAGTTTTTTGACTGGACCGATCCTGAAGCTGCATCCCCGTCAGCACCAGGGGCGGCCCTGCCTGCACGCCATCACCCTGAACGCCGCCGCGACCCGCTGCGCCTGCGCTGAGCCCCCCGGCGCGGCACAGTCGCACCATGCCCGACTAAAATTATGGGCTGTCCCAGAAAGATCCCGCTCCATGACCCGTCAACTTTTTGTCACCACCGCCCTGCCCTACGCCAATGGCAACTTCCACATTGGCCACATCATGGAATACATCCAGGCCGACATCTGGGTGCGTTACCAGCGCATGATGGGCACCGCCATCGATTTTGTCTGCGCTGATGACACCCACGGCGCACCGATCATGATCGCCGCTGAAAAAGCCGGCCTCACCCCGCAACAGTTTGTGGCCAACATCGCCGCCGGGCGCAAGCCCTACTTGGACGGTTTCCACATCAGTTTTGACAACTGGCACAGCACCGACGCGCCTGAGAACCACGAGCTGGCGCGCCAGATCTACCGCGACCTGCGCGACAACCCCGAGGGCTCGCTGATTGAAACCCGCACCATCGAACAGTTTTTCGACCCCGAGAAAAACATGTTCCTGCCGGACCGGTTCATCAAAGGCGAATGCCCCAAGTGCCATGCCAAAGACCAGTACGGCGACAACTGTGAGGTCTGTGGCGCGGTCTACGCCCCGACCGACCTGATCAACCCGTTTTCTGCCCTGTCGGGTGCCAAGCCGGAGCTCAAAAGCTCGGAGCACTTTTTCTTCAAACTCTCCGACCCACGTTGTGTGGCCTTTCTGGAGCAGTGGACCCAAGACGGCAAGTTGCAGCCCGAGGTGGCCAACAAGATCAAGGAATGGTTCACCATCCGCACCAACCCGGACGGCACACAGAGTGAAGGCCTGGGTGACTGGGACATCAGCCGCGATGCACCCTACTTTGGCATCGAGATCCCGGACGCACCGGGCAAATACTTCTACGTCTGGCTGGACGCACCGATTGGTTACCTGGCCTCGCTCAAAAATCTGTTGGGCAAACGCGGCCTGGACTTCGATGCCTACATGGCCAACCCCGAGCTGGAGCAGTACCACTTCATCGGCAAAGACATCGTCACCTTCCACACCCTGTTCTGGCCCGCCACGCTCAAATTCAGTGGCCGCAAGACGCCGGACAACGTGTTTGTGCACGGCTTTTTGACGGTCAACAACGGCGAAAAAATGAGCAAGAGCCGCGGCACCGGGCTGGACCCGCTCAAGTACCTGAGCTTGGGCATGAACCCCGAGTGGCTGCGTTATTACCTGGCTGCCAAACTGTCCGCCCGCAACGAAGACATCGACTTCAACGCCGACGACTTCATGGCCCGCGTCAACAGCGACCTGATTGGCAAGTTTGTCAACATTGCCAGCCGCGCTGCCGGCTTCTTGAGCAAACGTTTTGAGGGCAAACTGGGCGAAGTGTCCGAAGACGGCGCCGCCCTGCTGCACCAGTTGCGCATTGAGCGCGTCAGCATTGAACGCCTGTATGAAGAGCGTGAATACGCCAAGGCCCTGCGTGAAACCATGCTGCTGGCGGACCGTGTCAACGCCTATGTGGACGCCAACAAACCCTGGGACCTGGCCAAACAGCCGGGGCAGGACGAGCGCCTGCAAGGTGTGTGTTCGGTGTGTATCAAGGCGTTCCGCATCCTCACCTGTTACCTCAAGCCAGTGCTGCCGCAGTTGGCACAACAGGTGGAAACTTTCCTCAACATCGCCCCCTTGACCTTTGGCAATGTGAGCGAGCCGCTGCACACCGGCCACCAGATTGGCAGCTACCAGCACCTGATGCAACGTGTCACCACCGACCAGCTTGATGCCTTGTTTGAGCCTCCAGCCCAGGTTAATAAAGAGCCTATCGCTATGGAAAAAGCAGCAAACCAGCTACCCGGTGGTGAATCCATTGCACCCACCATCAGCATCGACGACTTTGCCAAGATCGACTTGCGTATCGCCAAGATCATCAACTGCAGCGCGGTGGCTGGCTCCACCAAGCTGCTGCAGCTCACGCTAGATGTGGGTGAGGTCGACGAAGCCGGTCAGCCCAAAACCCGCAACGTCTTTTCAGGCATTGCCAGCTGCTACAAGCCCGAAGACCTGACGGGCAAACTCACCGTGCTGGTGGCCAACCTGGCACCGCGCAAGATGAAGTTTGGGGTCAGTGAAGGCATGGTGCTGGCCGCGAGCCACGCCGACGAAAAAGCCCAACCCGGCATCTATGTGCTAGAGCCTTTCCCCGGTGCACAGCCGGGCATGCGGATTCACTGAGCGGGTGACGCCAGTTCAGTGACTGACTGTGGCCCGGCGCGGGCAAGCGACCGATTGGGCCGGGGCGGCAGATTCACAAGCAAAATTGACCGTTAGCCCTTATACAACAAGGGCTAATAGCTATCTAAAGCGCAGCACCCAGCACACCACCCCTCAGACCAGTACCGCCTCCACCGGGCGGCGCAAAGACCTGGGCAGGCTTGGGCCGCGCCCGAACCGCACCACCAGATCCGGGCGCTGGCCCCCCAAACCCAGGAGACTTGCCAACTGCGGGCGCAATGCCGCCACCTCCACCGGCTGGTTCAACATCGCGTTGCGGATGCCCAGCGCGGTGGCCTGCAGCGCAAAACGCTCATAACAGCGCCCCACCTCCACCCAGTGGGCCTTGTCAGCGGCTTGCCCCACAAACACAGCGATCCCCGCGGAACTGCGCACCTGCCGCGCCAGCTTGTCGTTCTCACTTTTTGGGGTGACCACCCAGTCAAATAACCTGTCACCCAACCAGGCCGGCACACTCGGGTTGCCCGACGCCGCGCTGTACAGGCCGTCGCGCGTGCGCGCCGCGTCCGCGCCGTTAAAACGCAGCCAGGTCTTGAGCTCGGTGACAAAGGCCGGGTCCGCCAGCTGGGCCGTGTTGCCGTGCAGAATGAGATCGAGCACCTGCGCCATCGCTGCGGGCTCGGTCAGCAACAGCAGCTGCACAGTGTTTGAGCTGCCCGCACGCTGCAGCAACGCCAGCTCGGCAGTGCTGAGCGGCTGGCCGTCATAGTCACCCCGGGTGCATTGGCGCAGCGGGATGGCCTTGAACACATCGGTGGCCTGCGCCGCCGTGGGGCTGAGCGACACGCGCAGCGCGTCGGTGGCGGGATCAAACACCCCCTCGCCCTGGAGCCCATGGGCCTGTGCGGCCTGGGTCAGGTTCTCGGCCGCGCACCCCAGCGACACAAACACATGGTGCAAGTCCGGGTCCACCACAGGGCACAAGCGCGTCCGGTCAGGCAGGATGCTGATGGCCTGGCCGCTGCGGTCCAGCGCAAACTTCCAGCACTGCGTGTTGTGGCTGGACGGCGCCAGCGTGGCGTAACGCACCAGCTCACGACTGAGTGCGGCGCCATTGAACCCGGTCAACGCCCCCAGCCGCCAGGTCTGATCGGCCACCGACTCGTAACTGTTTTCTGCGGGTTTTGATGGACAACCAGCGAGGGCCAGTGAGCCGCCCAGGAGGGCTGAGGTGGTGAAGTGTCTGCGTGTGAACATGGTGCGGCTCCGTTGCCTAACAACGGCCCGTGAACTGGGTCGGTGCATTGATGGGATTGTGCGCTTGGTATGTTTCAGGGCAATGGGCGGAGCCAGGTCATCGGTGTGGATATCGCATTGGCCTTGCCCCTGAAAAAGCGTACTCCATAGCTGATAGATAGAAGTCAGTTTTTGGGAGAGAGAAATGAGCGAATCGAAACGACGGGCACGGTACACGCTGGAGTACAAGCTGGAGGCCGTCAGGTTGGTCAAGGGCAGCCAAGTGGCGCAAGTCAAAGCCAAGATACCAGACATCCCCAAGCAGGCTCTGGAGAACTGAATTCGCTTTCATGGCAAAGGCCAGCTCAAGGGTGCTGGCGACAAGCTGGTGAGCCCAGAGCAAATGGAACTCGCTAGGCTACGTGCGGAGACTGCACAACTGAGGATGGAGCGTGACATTCTGGGGAAAGCTACGGCGTACTTCGCGCGAGTATCAAAGTGAAGTACGCCTGGATAGCCAGCAACAAGAAGCATTGGCCGGTATCTCTGGCTTGCGAGATGTTGGGCGTGAGCACCAGCGGCTACTTCGAGAACATGAGGTGCAAAGTCGCTGACAAGCCATCGAGACCAGGTGCCAACAAACGAAACAGCGATGAAGCCCTGCCAGCCTACATCCGGGGCCATCCACACCGAGGTCAGGCAGCAATACGGCTGGCCCATGATGTGGAAGGAACTGGTGATACGCGGCATTCGCGTGGGCAAAGAGCGGGAGCGAAAGCTGATGAAGCTGCATGGCATCAAGGCCAGAGGCAAAGAGCCTGTCAGAAATTTTGTGTGTGAGGCATACCATGTCACCAAGGAGCATGTATCCCGAGCAAGACAAGGAAGGCCGCAGCCGCACAGACGCTGCCAACCATACCCATAGAACTCATTGACCAGTTTGTCAATGGCCCCATGAGCGCAGAGGCGGTCAATGCCGCTTCTATAGCATTTAGGAAGGCTTTGATTGAGCGAGCTCTGGGTGCTGAACTCACCCATCACCTGGGCTATGCGCGCGGCGCTGATAGACCTGAGGACGCAAGCAACCACCGCAATGGAGCGACCGCCAAGACCGTACTGACCGAGGACGGTCCCATGCGCATCGAAGTCCCGCGCGACCGCACTGGCAGCTTCGAGCCCCTGCTCATCCCCAAGCACGAACGCCGCTTCACCGGCTTTGACGACAAGATCATGGCCATGTACGCACGCGGCATGACGATGCGCGAGATTCAAGGCTTCTTGGCCGAGCAGTACGCCACGCAAGTCTCACCGGAGTTCATCAGCTCGGTCACCGACGCGGTGATGTCCGAGGTGGCAGCTTGACAGGCTCGGCCCCTGGAGCCCATGTATCCAGTGGTCTTCTTTGATGCACTGCGCGTGAAGATCCGCGAGGATGCTGTGGTGCGCAACAAGGCCGTCTACCTGGCCTTGGGTGTGCAGAGTGACGGCACGCGCGACATTCTGGGCCTGTGGATTGAGAACACCGAAGGAGCCAAATTCTGGATGAAAGTGTTCAACGACCTCAAAACCCGGGGCGTCAATGACATTCTGATTGCCGTCACCGACGGACTCAAGAGAATGCAGGAGGCTCTGGGCGCAGTGTTCCCTGCCACCACGCTGCAGACTTGCATCGTCCATCTGATGCGCAACAGCCTGGACTATGCCAGTTGGAAAGACCGCAAGGCGCTGGCAGCGGCCATCAAACCGATTTACAGCGCCGCCAGTGCCGAGGCGGCGCTGGCGGCTTTGGATGCGTTTGAGACGGGGCCATGGGGTACGAAGTTTCCCACCGTTGCAGTGGCATGGCGGCGCAACTGGGACAAGGTGATTCCGTTCTTCGCGTTCCCGGCACACATCCGACGGGTGATCTACACCACCAATGCCATTGAGAGTGTGAATGCCCAGCTGCGCAAAATCATCAAACAAAGGGGTACTTCCCGTCTGATGATGCAGCTTCAAAGTTGATCTGGTTGGCCTTGCGAAATATCACCACGAACTGGATGCGTGCCAGCAAAGATTGGAAAGAAGCAATGAATCAGTTCGCAATCCTTCATCAAGATTGCTATACCAATATAGTCAGCCCCTCAAAAAAGCGAAGTGCAACACCCTGCGATGAAACCCAGTAAGGTATGCACATGAAAACCCCAATCCAGTACAAACAGACTTCACAGATTGGCACAGCTGGCTTGTAGAGCAATCGGGCTCTTTTGTGCGGAAAAGTGCACGGTCCTGAACGGGCAGATCCGTGCGCTTCACAACGCATCACCCAATCGCGTCAGAAACACCAGCAACTTGTCGCGCAGAATCACGGACCAAAAGTGGCACCGGCCCTTATAAAACAAGGACCAACAGCTACATAAGCAAGAGCAGCTGACTCAACCTAACTGGCGTGCCAGCGCGCTCTGGGTGATGCTGTTGAGCGAGCCCCGGGTGCTGATGGCCTGCGGATCGAGCCGCAGTTCAATCAGCGTGCCCTGGGGTCGGGCCAGCGCCGCCAGCAACTCTTCCTCAAAGTCTTCGGTGCGGTCGATACACACACTGGCGTAGCCATAGGCCTGGGCCAGCGCGCAGAAGTCCGGGTTGGCCAGCGGTGTGCCAGCCACGCGCTGCGGGTACTCGCGCTCCTGGTGCATACGGATGGTGCCAAACATGCCGTTGTTGAGCAGCAAAATGATGCTTTTGGCGCCGTGTTGCACGGCTGTGGCCAGTTCCTGCCCGTTCATCAGAAAGTCGCCATCCCCGGCAATGGTGAAGGCGGTGCGCCCGGTGGTGATGGCTGCGGCAATACCGGCTGGCACGCCATAGCCCATGGCGCCGTTGGTGGGGGCCAGCTGGGTCTTGTGGCCCTTGGCCAGACCATGGAAGCGGAAGTAACGGTGTAACCAGCTGGCAAAGTTGCCCGCGCCATTGGTCAACACCGCATCCTGCGGCAGATGCTGTTGCAGCACCGCGATGATTCTCGGCATGTTGACCAACCCCTGAGCGCTGTCCTGCGGCAAGTCGGCGATGTGGCTGGGTTGCAGGTTGGCCAGGTAGTCGGCGTGGCTGTCGATCGCCCAGCTGGCCCAGGGCAGCTCGGTCGGCGCGGGCAAGTCTTTCAGCGCGGCGGCAGCGCTGGTCACACTGGCCTGGATGGCCAGGTCGGCCTGGAACACCCGGTTGAGCTCTTCAGCACTGGCGTGGATGTGCACCAGTGTCTGTTTGGGCCGGGGCGACTGGATCAGGGTGTAGCCGCCGCTGGTGATCTCGCCCAGACGGGCGCCGATGGCCAGGATCAGGTCGCTGTCCTGGATGCGTTGGGCCAGCCGGGGGTTGATGCCCAGACCCACGTCGCCCGCATACAGCGGGTGGTGGTTGTCAAAGGTGTCCTGAAAGCGGAACGCATTGCCCACCGGCAGCTGCCAGTGTTCGGCAAACTGCTGCAGATCCTGCGCCGCCTGAGGCGACCAGCCGCTGCCTCCCGCAATGACCAGCGGCCGCTTTGCTTTTGAGAGCATCTCACCCAAAATCGATAAGGGCTTGGCGCCCATTTCTGCCTCAACGGCGGCCACACGCGGCATCACCTGCGGCAGCCCAGCCTCGGGCGCCATCACCTGGGCCAACATGTCTTCCGGCAGCACCAGCACCACCGGCCCGGGGCGGCCATTCATGGCGGTGGCAAAAGCGCGCGCCACGTATTCGGGGATGCGTCGGGCGTCATCAATGCGCTCCACCAGCTTGGCCAAACCCCGGGTTGAGGGGCCCAAAAAACTCAGGTAGTTGACTTCCTGGAAGGCCTCGCGGTCACGGGTGTCGCTGGCCACATCCCCAACAAACAGCACCATCGGTGTGCCGTCCTGGTAGGCGGTGTGCACGCCGATGGAGGCATTGGTGGCACCCGGCCCCCGGGTGACAAAACAGACACCGGGGCGGCGTGTTAACTTGCCATGGGCCTCAGCCATGAAAGCCGCGCCGCCCTCCTGCCGGTTGATGACAAACTGGATCTGCTCGCGGTACTGGTAAAAACCATCGAGCACCGCCAGAAAACTCTCGCCCGGCACACCAAAAGCATGGGTCACGCCCTGTTCAATCAGACAACGCACCAGCAGGTGCCCGGCAAGGTGGGGGGAAGTGCTTGAATTCATCGCAATATTGTCCTGCCAAATCTGGCCTGTCCGAGGCCCCGCAGACAGGCTTGCCCCCGACTCAGGCCCGAGCCTGGGTGCGCTGGCCCACCCCTAGCGCAGCCACCACACTGAGCAGCAACACAGCGGCAGCCCCCAGCAGCGTGGCGCTATACCAGCCCCGGTCCATGAACGCGCCAAACACCAGCGGCGAGATCGCAAAACCGGTGTCCAACCCCGAATAAACCAGGCCATAGACCCGGCCGGTGGCGCCTTTGGGTGTGGCTTTTTTGATCATCATGTCGCGCGAAGGGCCGCCCACCCCCACCGCAAAACCGGTGCTGGCCAGCACCACCATGCTCAGCGTCGGCCCAAACAGGCCGGTGCCACACAGCCCGAGCAAAACCGCCGCCGCCGACATGGACAGCGCCACCACCCGGTCACTCTGGCGCGCATTGGCGGCCACAAAGCCGCCCACAAAGGTGCCCAGCGCACCACACAACATGTACGCGGTGAGGGTGAACGTGGCGGTCTCAAAAGGGATGCCGTGCAGCGCCTTGAGGATCGACACCGAAAAGTTCTGCACCACCGCCAGCGTCATGGTCGAGAGCAAAAAGAAGGCAAAACACCACCACACCACCGGCAGCTTCATGAAAGCCAGGCTGTGTTCGGCAGGTGTGTCAGCCGCATGCACCGCCGCCTGGGTGCTGAGTTTGTCGCGGTTGAACAGCAGCAAGGTGATGATGGCCAGGTACATCAGCGCAGCCGCCAGGTAGGCACTGCGCCAGCTGTATAGGCTGTTGAGGGTGACAAAAAACACTGGCGCCAGCGCCCAGCCCAGGTTGCCAGTGAGGCCGTGCGCACTGAAGGCGTGGCCCAGCCGGGCTGCCGAGACACGCTGGTTCAGAATGGTGAAGTCCACCGGGTGAAAGGTGGCATTGGCCAGCCCGGCCATCGCCGCCACCACCAACAAGCTGCTGTAACCGGTGGCCTGCGAGGCCACCAGGCAGGCCAGCACAAACAGGCCCAGCGCCGCAAACAACATCGGCCGCGCACCAAGCTTGTCCACCACAAACCCGGCAGAGGCCTGGCCCACACCGGAGACCACAAAAAACGTGCTCGTCAGCAGCCCGAGCTGCGAAAAACTCAGGCCAAACTCGCTCATGAACACCGGAAACAGCGGCACCAGCAACAGATGGCCAAAGTGCGAGGCCGCATGGGCTAGCCCGACCAGGCCGATGATGGCCGCGTCTTGTTGCAGGGGGACAGGGGTGGGGAGCGTGTGGGTGGCAGAGGTCATGCGGCGATGTTATCGGCATCCATACGCTGGCCCTGCTGGCCGCTGGCTAGACTCGGTCACTTGCCGCTTTGGCACGGTTTTCTTCTGAGAGATCTTTGCATGCCCACCCCACCCGACAGCAGCAGCGCCGCGCTGATAGAACACATCCTCAACACCTTCCACGAAGGCCATCGCCGTGACCTGCCAGCCCTGATCAACCTGGCGCGCCAGCTGCCCACCACGGGGGCCGCACCGTCGTTTGCCGACGAGTTGCAGGCCTTGATGCTGGACCTGGAGGCGCACATGTTCAAGGAAGAAATGCGCCTGTTCCCGATGATGGAACAAGGCGGCAACACCCTGATTGGCCTGCTGATCAACGACATGGAGCAAGAGCACGCGCGCCACAGCCAACACACACCGCAGATGACCGCACGTCTGGCCGCGCTGCAGGTGCCCCCCGACCACCAGACCACGTTGAACGCCCTCAGAACCGGTTGGCAAGCCTTCTTGGACGAGCTGGCCCAACATGTGGCCGCCGAAGACAACGGACTTTTCCTGATGTTCAAGACCCCCGACACCGATGTATAAAAGCACCTGGCACCCAGGATGACGTCTTAACCCACAGCCGCCTGCGCGGCGATGAGGAGAGCCCATGTCGATCACCATCACCGCCCAACACCTCGCCGCCATTGCCGGGCGCAACACACCGTTGATGGCTGGGCTGGCCGACTGGCTCAACCAGTTGTGCCCGCAGTACGAGATCGACACACCCCAAGAGTTTTGCCACTTTCTGGCGCAGGCCTGCCACGAGACGGACCACTTTGTGACGCTGCGCGAATACGCCTCGGGCCGCGCCTACGAAGGCCGAGCCGACCTGGGCAACACCCAGCCCGGCGACGGTGTGCGCTTCAAAGGGCGCGGCATCTTCCAGACCACCGGGCGCGCCAACTACCTGCAACTGGGCATCAAAAAAGGCCGCCGCGACCTGTTCATCAACAACCCGGCACTGCTGGAGCAGCCCGAGTACGCGGTGTGGAGCGCCTGCGAATACTGGCGCACGCGTGGCCTCAACGACATCGCCAACCATGCTGATAGCGATGTGCTGAAGAAAAAATACCGGGGCAACATCATCGATGTGTCACCGGTGGAATACATCAGCCTGGCCATCAACGGGGGTTACAACGGGATGGAGGAACGCAAAAAGTTTTATGCCAAAGCGCAGCAGGTGTTGGTGGCAACCGAGGTGGCGCCTGCACCGCGTGGACGACCTGCGACGCCCGCCAAAGCCAAACGTCTCAAACTCGCCAGCCCAAAGCGCCGCAGCAAGGCGCCCACCACCCCGGCGTGACGCCATCAAACTATAAAATCAAGAGCTACTAGCCCTTATTGAATAAGGGCTGGAGGCCAATTTCATCTATAAGCCGAGAAACGTCAGGCCGCCGCCTCCGACGCAAAGCTGAACTGCCCTGGCGCGCGGATCGGGTCCACGTCCACATGGATGGTCGCCTTGGGTAGGAACTTGCCTTCCAGCAACAGTTTGGACAGCGGGTTCTCAATACGCTGCTGGATCGCGCGTTTGAGCGGGCGCGCACCAAACACCGGGTCGAAGCCGACCTTGGCCAACTCGGCCACCGCCGCGTCGCTGACCTGTAGGCCCAGCTCCATGTGCGCCAGGCGTGCCGTGAGCACCGCGAGCTGGATCTTGGCAATGTCGGCAATGTGTTGCGCATCCAGGCTGTGGAACACCACGGTCTCGTCAATGCGGTTCAAAAACTCGGGGCGGAAGTGGTTTTTGAGCTCATCCGTCACCGCGTCTTTCACATCCTCGTAAGGCTGCCCCACCATGGCTTGAATCATTTGCGAGCCGATGTTGCTGGTCATCACAATCACGGTGTTTTTGAAGTCCACAGTGCGGCCCTGGCCGTCGGTCAGGCGGCCATCGTCGAGCACCTGCAGCAGCACATTGAACACGTCCGGGTGGGCTTTTTCCACCTCGTCAAGCAGCAGCACGCTGTAGGGTTTGCGGCGCACGGCCTCGGTCAGGTAACCACCTTCTTCGTAACCCACATAACCCGGAGGCGCGCCAATCAAGCGGGCCACGCTGTGTTTCTCCATGAACTCACTCATGTCGACGCGGATCAGGTGGTCTTCGGAATCAAACAGGAAACCGGCCAACGCCTTGCACAGCTCGGTTTTACCCACACCCGTGGGACCGAGGAACAGGAAACTGCCGGTCGGCCGGTTCGGGTCAGACAGGCCCGAACGCGACCGGCGGATGGCGTTGGCCACGGCGCCAATCGCTTCGTCCTGCCCGATCACACGCTGGTGCAACTTGGTTTCCATCTGCAGCAGCTTGTCGCGTTCGCCCTGCATCATCTTGCTGACCGGGATGCCGGTGGCGCGGCTCACCACCTCGGCGATTTCCTCGGCGCCGACCATGGTGCGCAGCAGCTGCGCGCCGCCGCCGTCCTTGGCCGACTGGGCCTTGCCAGCTTCTTTGTCCTGGGCGGACTTGAGTTTTTTCTCCAAATCAGGCAACTTGCCGTACTGCAGTTCACCAGCCTTGTTGAAGTCGCCCTTGTCGGTGAGAGCCTTGATTTGGACGCGAACTTTTTCCACCTCTTGCATGATGGTTTTGGAACCCTGGGCCTGGGCTTTTTCAGCTTTCCAGAGCTCGTCCAGGTCGGCAATTTCTTTTTGCAACGCGGTGATCTCTTCGTTGATCAGCTCCAGGCGCTTTTGCGAGGCTTCGTCTTTTTCGCGCTTCACGGCCTCGCGTTCAATCTGCAGCTGAATCAGGCGGCGGTCTTTTTTGTCCATGACCTCGGGCTTGGAATCCAGTTCAATCTTGATTTTGGAGGCGGCCTCGTCGATCAGGTCAATCGCCTTGTCGGGCAAAAAGCGGTCGGTGATGTAGCGGTGGCTCAGTTCGGCTGCGGCGACGATGGCCGGGTCGGTGATCTGCACACCATGGTGCACTTCGTAACGCTCTTTGAGGCCACGCAAGATGGCAATGGTGGCCTCCACCGTCGGCTCACCCACGATGATTTTCTGGAAACGCCGCTCCAGTGCGGCGTCTTTTTCGATGTATTTGCGGTATTCGTCCAAGGTGGTGGCGCCCACGCAGTGCAGTTCACCCCGTGCCAGGGCGGGTTTGAGCATGTTGCCCGCGTCCATCGCGCCTTCGGCCTTGCCCGCACCGACCATGGTGTGCAGCTCGTCGATAAAAACGATGGTCTGACCTTCGTCCTTGGCCAGGTCTTTGAGCACGTTTTTCAGGCGTTCTTCAAACTCACCGCGGAATTTGGCACCGGCCAGCAAAGACGCCATGTCCAGGCTCAGCACGCGTTTGCCCTTGAGTGAATCAGGCACTTCACCAGCCACAATGCGCTGGGCCAGGCCTTCCACAATCGCGGTTTTGCCGACGCCCGGCTCACCAATCAGCACCGGGTTGTTCTTGGTGCGGCGTTGTAACACCTGGATCGCGCGGCGGATCTCATCGTCGCGGCCAATCACCGGGTCAAGCTTGCCCGCTCTGGCGCGTTCGGTCAGGTCGATGCAGTATTTTTTGAGGGATTCGCGCTGGTCTTCGGCATCGGCACTGTCCACATTCTGACCACCCCGCACCGTGTCGATGGCGGTCTCCAGGCTCTTGCGAGTCAGCCCGTTGCTGCGCGCCAGATCACCCAAAGTGCTTTTGGCATCACTGAGGGCCAGCAGGAACAACTCACTGGCCACAAACTGGTCGTTGCGTTTGATCGCCTCTTTCTCAGTAGCCTGCAGGATCTTGCCCAGCTCGGGGCCACCCTGCACCTGATCCTGCCCGGTGACCTGCGGCAGCCGTTTAACCGCCAACTCTGCCCCGGCAAGCAAGCCCGGCACATTGACGCCAGCGCGCTGCAACAGCGCC
Organism: Rhodoferax fermentans; assembly: GCF_002017865.1. Classification (NCBI taxonomy): domain Bacteria; kingdom Pseudomonadati; phylum Pseudomonadota; class Betaproteobacteria; order Burkholderiales; family Comamonadaceae; genus Rhodoferax; species Rhodoferax fermentans. The sequence continues at coordinate 3,659,066 of NZ_MTJN01000002.1, forward strand.
TTGGGGCCGTCGTCCTGCTTGATCATCGCCACCAGCAGGTGGGCCGGTTCGATGTACGCGTGGTCATTGGCCAAAGCCAGCGACTGTGCATCGGCCAGGGCCTCTTGAAACTTGGTGGTGAATTTTTCGATACGCATGGCGCACTCCAAACAAAGTGAATTGCTTCACACATGGGGGCCTTGTTGGTGCTTTCAAGCGGAGCAGCGGTTGCAGAATCCGTTTAGCGGCAAGCACTTGATTCCACATTCGGCAAGATGTCGGTGGAGTGAGTGCCTGCATTGCAGCGGGAGCCGACATCCGCGAACGGAAGCTCACTGGAAGTCCAAATGAGTGAACCTCGCCAGTCCAGCAGCAAGCGCGTTTTCGGTACGTTCATTGTGGGATATGCGCTTGGCTGATCCGGGTATGGATTGAACAGCCACTGATCTTCAACCTTGAGGAACCTATGGACGATTGACTTGAAATGGACATGTCCTTTGCGGCCGTAAGTCTGCAGGCGGTACGAACGGTGACGACCTCACGAGCGTAAAATTCTTGGCTCGGGCACCCGATAACAACAACGAAACATGAGTGATAGCCACATGCCGGTCCGTCTCGTCCAATCCACCGCGTCTGCTTACTCCTACCCTCTGCTGATCAAGCAATTGCTGCTCACGCCGCTTGCCACCGTGCCAGAGCGTGAAATCACCTACCAGGGCAAAGTCCGCTACACCTACCGGACGCTTCGTGAACGTATTGGCCGGCTGGCCTCTGCGCTGGCGGGAATCGGTGTCCAGGCGGGGCAAACCGTGGCAATGATGGATTGGGACAGCCACCGCTACCTTGAAGCCTTTTTCGCGGTCCCGATGATGGGTGCCATCTTGCAGACCGTCAACGTCCGGCTGAGCCCGGAGCAGATTCTTTACACGCTGAACCACGCCGGTGCAGACGTCCTCGTCGTCAACAGCGAATTCTTCCCGATCCTCGCGCAGATCGCACCCCGCCTGACCACCGTCCGCAGCATCGTGTTCATCACCGACGAGCCCTGCATGCCGGCGGCACCCGTCGAAGCCTGCGGCGATTACGAAACACTGCTCGCCCAGGCATCGCCGGATTACGAGTTCCCAGACTTCGACGAAAACGCCCAGGCAACAACCTTCTACACGACCGGAACCACTGGCGACCCGAAGGGCGTCTATTTCAGCCATCGCCAGCTCGTGCTGCACACGCTGGGCTGTGCCGCCGCGTTCGGCGGCGCGTCGGCTCAGGGACATGTACATCGCGAAGACGTGTACATGCCTATGACGCCGATGTTCCACGTCCATGCCTGGGGCTTTCCGTACCTCGCAACGATGATGGGCCTGAAGCAGGTCTATCCCGGGCGCTACCAGCCGGAATTGATCTGCCGTCTGGTGACACAAGAGAAGGTCAGCTTCTCGCACTGCGTGCCGACCATCCTGCACATGATCCTGACCCACCCGCAGGCCCAAACGGCAGACTTCAGCGGCTGGAAGATTCTGATTGGCGGATCGGCATTGCCCGAGGCCATGGCAATATCGGCCCAGAAACGTGGCATCGACCTTTTCACCGGCTATGGCATGTCCGAAACCTGTCCGGTGCTGACCATTGCGCATCTGGAGCAGGCCGATCTCGAACGCCCGCTCGCTGAACAAGCGGTGATCCGCGCCAAGACGGGTCGTCCGTTGCCGCTGGTCGACCTGCGCGTTGTCGACAAACATATGCAGGATGTTGTTCACGATGGCAGGGCCAGCGGCGAGGTGATCGTCCGTTCTCCCTGGCTGACACAGGCCTACCTCGCCGACCCCGTGGCCTCGGAACAACTGTGGGCTGGAGGCTACTTGCACACGGCGGACATAGGCAACATCAACCCGGCTGGTTATTTGAAGGTCACAGATCGCGTCAAAGACATCATCAAGACTGGCGGCGAATGGACATCCTCACTGGAACTCGAGGACATCATTGCCAAACATGAAGCAGTACACGAAGTCGCTGTTGTCGGCATCCCCGATGACAAATGGGGTGAACGCCCGCTCGCACTGGTTCTGCTCAAGCCGGATCACGTTGGGCAGATCAGCGAACATGTCTTGCGTAACTACGCGGCGCACGCAATCGAGGCTGCCGGCGTCTCGCGTTACGGCGTGCTGCTGCAGGTGCGTTTCGTCAAGACGCTGGTCAAGACCAGTGTCGGCAAGATGAACAAGCGTCTGATGCGGGCTGATCCGGCAGCCCTGTGCCTCTAGCGACGTACGCCCGCAAAACCGGCAAGAATGGATCGGGTGGCAAAGTCACCGGCACCGGACACGCCGTTCACAGATTTCGACTTGGCGCCATATAACCTTGACGAGCTTGAACCTGGCATAGCCACTACTTTTTCGAGGCCAGCATCGCCTTTAAATCGGCGAAAGGATTGAAGGTGCAATCCGACGGGTTGTCACGGTGGTTATTGTTCTTGTGATGCACTTCCAGCAATGGCAGATTGGCTTGATCGAACGTGCGGGCACAGCGTCCGCAGACCCAGGGGAAAAGTTTCAGCGCTTGCGCCCGGTAACCCTGTTCCCTTTTTTCGGCACTGCGTCGCGCCTCAAGGACGAGACTATCAAGTCGTTGATTGGTTTGTGCCATTGCAAGCCACTGCCTTTCAGTTGAGGGGACGCCGTTTTAGCTTACGACGAAATTCAACAGCGTGTATGGAGATATTCGTTGGCGTCAGTCTGAAATCGCTTTGATCTCTACCCGCCCCAAAAAGAGACAAGCCTCACTCGGATAATGCCGGTTCAACTGAACCCGCAGACCCAACACATGCTCAGCACCCTTCTCACCATTGGTTTTCTTCACTGGCTGGTACTGCTTTTGCCGGGCGCCAACTTCCTGCTGGTGGGGCAGCTGGCGGCCAGTGGCCAACGCAGCACCGCGTGTGTGGCGGCCTTGGGTGTCACCACGGTCACCTTCACCTGGGCCAGCTTAGCCATCCTCGGGATTGGTTTAATTTTTAACGCGCATCCTGCCTGGCGCCAGGCCTTGCAGCTGGCCGGAGGTGTTTACCTGTGCCACCTGGGCTACAAACTGTGGCGCGCACAAGGCAAGACCAACAGCACAGCCAATGTTCAGCTGTCCCATGGGGCGGCGTTTCGGCTCGGGTTCATCACCAACATCCTGAACCCGAAAACCGCCTTGTTCTTCGGCAGCGTGTTTGCCACGTCCTTGCCTGCCAACGCGAGCCTGGCCCTGGTGGCCAGTGCCATTGCCCTGGTTTACCTCAACGCACTGGTCTGGCACCTGTTTTTGGCGCTGGCTTTTTCCCACCCGCGTGTGCAAGCGGCTTATGCCCGCCACACGGCCTTGTTGGGCAAGTTAGCCGGGGTGTTGGTGGGGGCTTTTGGTCTCAAACTCATCGTGGCCACACTGCAAGAGTTTCAGACCAAAGTGGCCTGAACTGACTCCCCCAACAAAAGGACAACACGCAGGCACTGCTGCGGCCGAAGTCTGCCTTGCGAGGAGGGAAGTTTTTGCAGCCTTGGCCACACCCACCAGCATGGTGGACGGCGCTTGCACCCAGTGCTCATCACGCTGTGACGCGTTGACGCCTGTTCGTCAATTTGCGATAATGCGAACCATTCGCAACAATTCATGCCAGCCAACCCGTCGGGCCAGCCAGCTTGCTGTTCTCTGGAGTTCTCGTTGAACACTCTCGCCGCGCCCGATCCGATCACCACGCTTTACCTCAACCACCACGGCTGGCTCCAAACTTGGCTGCGGCGGCGCCTGGGCTGTGCGGCAGATGCGGCCGATCTGGCCCAGGATGCCTTCATGCGTTTGCTCCTGGCGCCCAAGCAGTTCAACAGCATGCCCGAAACGCGAGGTTATCTGCGCACCATGGCCAACGGCCTGTGCATCGACCTCTGGCGTCGCCGCGAGCTGGAGCAGGCCTGGTTGCAGACGCTGGCCTGTCGACCCGAAGCGGTCGAACCCTCGCCTGAACATCGCGCCCTCATTGTCGAAACCCTGCTCGAAATCAGCAACATGCTCAGTCGTCTGTCGCAGAAGGCCGCCGCTGCCTTCATCATGGCCCAGGTTGATGGCCTGCCCTACCGGGAAATCGCCACGCAATTGGCCGTCTCGGAAAGGATGGTCAAGAAATACATCGCCCAGGCCATGCTGCAGTGCGCGCTCATCGAAGCGGGGCAGAGGGGCTGAGATGGCGTCAACGATCACCACAGCGTCCGCGCAGCCGGACTACAACACGCTGGAAGCAGCCGCCAACTGGTACGCCACCCTACAAAGCGACACGGCCAGCACAGCCGATCACCAGGCCTGGCAAGCCTGGCTGAATCAATCACAAGCACATGCCAAAGCCTGGTCGTATATCGAGACCGTCAGCCAGCGTTTCGACCCCTTGCGCAGCGGCGGACACCAGGCCGCACTGGCCGGTATCCAGGCCGCCCAACGTGGAGGCAGCAGACGGCGGCAGGCGCTGGCCGGGCTGGCCAGCGTTGTTGGACTCGGCATTGCTGGCTGGATGGGCTGGCGGCACACCGCACTACCCGAAGTGGTGCTGGCCTGGGGCGCCGACTACCAGACCAGCACCGGAGAACAGCGTGAGATCACCCTGGTTGATGGCAGTCAGGTATGGCTCAACACCCGTAGTGCCATCAGCGTCCATTACCACGCGGGTGCCCGGCTGCTCAAGCTGCTTGACGGCGAGATCCTGGTGCAGACCGCCCACGACACCAACAGCCGCCCCTTCTATGTGGAGACCCGTTTCGGCCGCCTGCAGGCGTTGGGCACCCGTTTTTCCGTCTTGCATGACGACAGGCGCACGCGCCTTGATGTTTTTGAAGGCGCCGTCGAAATCTGCAACGCGGCCGGCAGTCTGCAACGTGTCAAGGCCGGAGAAAGAGCGGCGTTCACCGCCGACAACATCTCTGCCATTCTGCCCGCCGAACGGGCCCGCGAAGCCTGGCGCCGAGGTTTGGTGGTGGCGGACAACATCCCGCTGGAGGCATTGATCGACGATCTGGCCCGCTACCAGCACGGTCACCTGGGTGTCGCGGCTGAAGTCGCCAAACTCAGCGTGATGGGCGTTTATCCCGCCAACGACATAACACGTGCCCTGGCCATGCTGGAAAGCGCCCTGCCAATTCGCGTCAAGCGGAGTATGTCGTGGTGGGTGACGCTTGAGGCACGCCCGTGACTTTTTTTGGGTCATTGGTTCCCTTTTTGGCGACTCATCCGATTTACCTTGTGAGAAGCAAGCTGATCGAGTTTCACCAGCCACCCAAGCGACAAGGCGGCGGCCCCCAGGACCGCCCTGCCTAAACATGTGTCCTGCACGTCCAGGCAGCCAGCGCGATTTCCTTGACAGCACGCTTCCTAAACACTCAGTTCACTATTCGGGAATTCGTCCATGTCAAACCATCACATCCAGCCGCTTGGCCAACACAAGCGCCAGGCAGACCGCGCCGCACCGGCTGGGCAACACACCAACTTCACGCTGCGCCCGCTGGCTATTGCCGCGCATCTCGCCATCGTCGGCAGCGTCGCCCTGCTTGGCTGGGTGCCGCCAGCCCAAGCCCAGAGCACTGGCGCACAGACCGCTGTCCAGTCCAGGACCTACAACATCCCCGCCGGTTCACTGGCAGCCAGCCTCAATCGTTTCGCCGAGGAGGCAGGTGTGCTGCTGACGGCCAGCGGCGACATCACTCAGGGTAAGGCCAGTCAGGGTCTGAAAGGACAGTATTCGGTGTCGGCCGGTTTTGCCGCACTGCTCTCAGGCACGGGGCTGGAGGCTTTTCGCCAAGCCAATGGCAGTTTCGGGCTGCGCCCGGTCCCCGTTGTCAGCCAGGGGGCTGAGGTGCAGTTGTCGACGGTCACCGTCCAGAACAAACGCGAACTCCGTGTGTCCAAAGGCGCCACCAACCTGCCCATGGAGATCAAGGACACACCGCAGACCATCAGCACGGTCGACAAAGAGAGCCTGCGCGACTTCGGCGTGAGCAACAGCAACGATGCGTTGCGCATGGGCACCGGCATCCATGTCGAGGAGTGGGAAACCAACCGCACCGGTTACAGCGCACGCGGCTTCGATGTGATGCTGACACAGGTTGACGGCATGGGCATGACCAACGACTGGGGGCTGGTCGAAGGTCAGCTGGACACTTTCCTGTTCGAGAAAATCGAGTTGGTTCGTGGCGCCAACGGCCTGCTCACAGGTGTTGGCAACGCGTCGGGCACCATCAATTACGTGCGCAAACGGCCCACCAACAAGGACGGCGGCGAAGTCCAGCTGGCCGGTGGCTCGAACGGCCTCAAACGCGTGGCTCTGGACTACAACAAGGTGCTGACCGAGGACGGCAAATGGGCTGGCCGACTGGTGGTGGCGCAGGAAGACAAGGATTCCTACCTGCGCGCACTGAGCAACAAGCGCAGCTCCATCTACGGTGTGCTCGAAGGACAGATTGGTACCGACGGGGTGTTGACCCTGGGTTTGACCTATCAGGACGCCAAGCAGCGCTCCCCCATGTGGGGCTCGCTGACGCTGCCTTATGCCGACGGTCGACTGGCCGACTTCGATGTCTCTTCATCGACCTCGCAGGACTGGACACGCTGGAACAACAAATCGCTCAACGCCTTCGTCGAGTACACCCATGCGCTGTCGCCCGATTGGGAGGCAAAAATCGCCTACAACCACACCCAGGGCGAAGGCAACACCAAGTTGTTCTACGCCTACTCCAAGAGTGGCCACCTCAACAACGACAACACCGGCCTGATCGGCTGGCCCTACCGCAGTGAAAACGAATCACAAAGCGACATTGTGGATCTGAACCTGAGTGGCCGCTTTGATGCCTTTGGGCGCCAGCATGACGCCGTGTTTGGCTTGAGCCATTCGAAGCAGACAAGTCTGACCTACTCTTTCGCTGCACCAGCCGCTTCTGCGCTGTCAGCGCCCTTCCCTTATTCCGGAGATATCTACCCCGAACCCACCTGGGGCGCCAAGAAAGTCGCGTCCGACGGCGACCAGGCCATCACGCGCCTGTACGCAGCGACCCGACTGACACTGACCGACCGACTCAAGGGCATCGTTGGTCTCAACTCGATCAAGCTGCAGCGCAACGGAACCGCGATCTACGGCGGCGGCACCAACCTGGACAACGAAACAACCGAAAAGTCCAGCCCCTATGTCGGAGCGACCTACGACATCACACCGGACACGCTGGCCTACGCCTCGTACTCGGACATCTTCCAGGCCCAGGATCAGCGCAACGTCAACGGCGCTTTCCTGGCGCCGATGAAGGGCGTCAATACCGAGGTGGGTGTCAAAGCCGAATGGCTGAACCGCAAGCTGCTGACCACCTTTGCCGTTTTCTCCGCGACCCAAAAGGGGCTGGCAACCATTGCAGGTTTCGACACAGTGGCCCAACAAAACTACTACGCCCCCAAGGACGTGACCTCACGTGGTTTCGAGATTGAGGCCACGGGTCGGATCAACGCGGACACCCAGCTTACCGCCGGGTTCACCTCACTCAAGCTGACCGGACCGGATGGCAATGACATTTACGAATGGGTGCCACGCCGTACATTGAAGCTGCGTGCCGACACGCGGGTGCCGATGTTGCCGAGCCTGCGGCTGGGCTCTGCGCTGCGCTGGCAGTCTGACGTCTCGAAGATTGGCGGCGCGCGGCAGGATGCTTATGTGGTCGCCGACGCGTTCGCTTCTTACGAGCTGAACAACAAGACCACCCTGCGCCTGAACATCAACAACGTGTTCGACAAAAAGTACCTGCGCACCGTGCAATACGGCGCGATCTATGGCGCTCCCAGAAACCTGATGGTTTCGCTTGACTACAAACTCTGATGACCAAGCCCACACCCCAAGACGCCGCCCCACGCGGGCGTACACAGCTGGCCGTTCTCCATCGCCTTGCCGCTGCCTTGCTCGGCAGCTACGCCTTCACCTGGGGCTTCACCGCCCTGGGGGTGGCCGCTCTGGTGGCGCTGGGGGTGGAATTCCACGAAGCCGAGACAGCGATGCTGCTGCTCGCCTTCCTGGTTTTCCTGGGCCTGTTCCTGTGGGCTTTCGCAGCCACCCAGCTCAGCCGTGTTTGGGCGGTCCTGGGGGGTGGTGCACTGTGCATGACTGCTGCTGCCTTGGGTTGGCAGCAGTTTCTCCTTTCCTGACGGAGGTTCAACGATGTCTCCCCACTTCCGCCAAGCGATGACCTGGCTGCACACCTGGATGGGCCTGGTCCTGGGTTTTGTGCTGATGGCCGCATTTTTCTTTGGTGCCTTGTCGGTGTTTGATCGCGAGATCGACCGCTGGGCGATTCCTGAAACGCGCTTCGAGCCGCAGCCCATGCCCAGTTTCGACAAGGTATTACAGCCGGTTTATGCCCAACTCAGGCCGCATCCATCTGACATGGTGGCGACACAACAGCGCGTCATCGGCAGCTTGCCGAGCCCCGAGACGATGCCCATGTCCTCACTCTACGCCTACACCACACACCGCGACCCGGTGCTGGCCATTGGCGGCGAGTTCGATGTGCCCAACAAGCTCAAGGACGACGCCGACGAACACGCACATGTCCATGGCTGGGCGACCATCGACCCGCGCTCGGGCCAGTTCCTGCCCGACGACAAGCTCAAGATTGGCAGCGGCTGGTTCTACCCCATGCACTACCAGCTGAACTGGTCGTGGCTGAACCTGGGCTCCTGGCTGGTGGGTCTGGCCGGGTTCAGCATGCTGGTGGCGCTGGTCACCGGGGTGATCATGCACCGCAAGATCTTTCGCGAATTTTTCACCTTCCGCCCCTGGAAGCGCACCCAGCGCAGTGCGCTGGACCTGCACAACCTGAGCGGCGTGCTCGCCCTGCCCTTCCACTTTTTCTTCGCCCTCACCGGGCTGGTGATCTTTGCCAGCACGGTTTATTTTCCGGTTGGCCACACCTTGCTCAAGCCCTTGCACGAACAGCACGAGGTGTTGGAGGCCCGGCGCACCGGCCTGCCGCACGAGCCAGCGGGTGTCGCCGCGCCGCTGGCCTCGGTCGATGCGATGGTGTTGGAGGCCAAGCGGCGCTGGGCGGCGCGCGACATGCCGGGTGAGGTGGGCTTGCTCTTCATCGAACACCTGGGCGATGCCAACGGCTACGTCAGCCTGTACCGCGCTGGCAGCGACCAAGTCGCACTGGTCGGCCAGGCCATCCACTTCAAAGCCAGCACCGGCGAGGTGCTGCGCGAGGAGCCGCCGCCCAGCGCGGTGGGCGGTATCAACGAGTTCCTCACCGGCCTGCATCTGCAACACTTCGAGCACTGGCTGCTGCGCTGGCTCTACGTGCTGGGTGGCCTGCTGGGCTGCGTTTGTATTGCCACCGGCTTCATTTTCTTTGTCGAAAAACGCAAAAGAAAACACGCCGAGTCCGGCAGCCAAGGCAGCCGCGTCGTTGATGCGCTGGCGGTGACAACGGTCACCGGCATGGTGATCGCCACTGTTGGCATGCTGGTGGTCAACCGGGTGCTGCCAAGCCATCTGGTGGGCAAAGGCGAGTGGGAAAAGCTGGCTTTTTGGGGCCTCTGGGTGTTGGCCATGTTGCACGCCTTTGTGCGCAGCGCGCCGGTGGCGCAGGCTCGGCTGAACCCCGCCTGGCGAGAGCAGTGCTGGGGCATAACCGTGCTGGCCCTGGCCGCTGTTGCGCTGAACTGGCTGAGCACAGGTGACCATCTGTTCAAGACCATGGTCAGCGAGCCTTACTGGGCGGTGGCCGGTGTGGATCTGAGTCTGCTGGCCTCGGCCGGCATCGCCGTCTGGGTGGCACGCAAACTGGCGCAACGTGACCAGGCGCACTTGCCACAGCTCACTGCCGAGGTGGCCCATGGCTGAGGCACTGACGCTGTGCCTGGCGGCACTGTTGTCTTTCATCGGCATGGGCTGGCTGGCACTCAGCCTGGAGGTGCATTGGCAGCAGGCTTTTGGCCACCAGGCCGTGTTGACCGCCCGAGCCACCCAGCGGCTGCGCCTGCTCGGCTGGATGGGTCTGCTGCTGTCCGCGGTGTTCTGCTTTATCGCCGACCGGCCGTCGATGGCGGTGCTGGTCTGGCTCATGCTGCTGGCGGCGTCCGCCAGCTTGATCACGCAGGTGCTCGCCTGGCGGGCGCCTTGGCTGCGGATGCTGGTGATGCGGATCAGGCGCTGATCAGAGCGGGGGCGCTGGTTGACCCAAGCTCAGCTGTTGCGTGTATCAATGCCCCAGCGGGCCAGCGCCGCATCGTCGCTGACGCGGGCATCGACCCAGCACGCACCCTCAGGGCTGGTTTCCTTTTTCCAGAACGGTGCCTGGGTCTTGAGGTAGTCCATCAGGAACTCGCAGGCGGCAAAACTCTCACCCCGGTGGGCCGAGGTCACGGCCACCAGCACAATCTGGTCCAGCGGCTGCAACAACCCAATGCGGTGGATGACACGCGCGCCATAGATGTCAAAGCGTTGCAGGGCAGCATCGATCATGGCCTCGATCGCGGCTTCGGTCATGCCCGGGTAATGCTCCAGCTCTAGGCTGCTGATCTGGCCCGGCTGGCCAGCAGTACGGTCGCGCACGGTGCCGACAAAACTACACACCGCACCGACGCGGCCATCCTGGGCACGCAGGGCGGCGATCTCGGCATTCAGGTCAAAGTCCTGGGTCTGAATCGATACCCATGCAGGGTCTTGCTTCAAAATGGCCTCCAGCCCTTATGGATAAAGGGCAGACAGATATATTTTTAATAGCGCACCAGCCGATACATCAGAGACCAACTTGGCCAAGCTAGCCCCCGGTCACCGGCGGGAAAAATGCCACTTCGGCGCCCTCGGTCAAAGCCTCTGCCTCGTTCGCCATGATCTGGTTAAGCGCGAGCCGCACAGCACGGCCACGCGCCAAACTCTCGGCATGGCCATCCCCCAGCGCGATCAGTTCGTCACGCAAAGCGCCCAGGGTGTTGGCCTGTGTCTCACGCACTTCCACGCCGGTACCAATGGCTTCGCGGATCGAGGCGAAATACTTCACGGTGATCTTCATGACAACAAGGCCGCAAACGGGATAAAACGCACCGCGTCACCGGGCGCGATGGTCTGGCCCGGCGGGTTGTCCACCAGACCGTCCCCCCAGACCGCCGAGGTCAACACCGCCGCACTCTGGTTGGGAAACAGTTCCAGCGTGCCCGCTGCATTCAAACGCGCCCGCAGGAACTCACGGCGTTTATCGGCTCTAGCCCAGGTAAATCCTGAGGTAGCCACTATGGATAACGGAGCTAGCTGGGTCACACCCTGCATCCGTAGCAAAAACGGCCGCACCAGCAGCAAAAAGGTCACCAGACCCGACACCGGGTTGCCCGGCAGGCCGATGAAATGGGCGCCCTGTCCGGGCACCCCGCTGCGCGCGATCTGGCCGTAGGCAAAGGGTTTACCGGGCTTGATAGCGATCTGCCACAGGTTCAGCTGGCCCAGCGCCTGCACGGCAGGTTTGACGTGGTCTTCTTCACCGACCGAGACACCGCCGCTGGTCAGAATCAGGTCGTGCTGCTGCGCGGCGGCGGCCAGCGCGTCGATCGTGGCCTGGCGCTGATCCGGCACGACGCCCAGGTCAGTTACCTCACAACCCAGTCGGGTCAACAAGGCCTTGAGCACAAAACGGTTCGAGTTGTAGATGGCACTGGGGCGCATGTCTTGTGGCGCCACCTCGCCGGGCATCACCAGCTCGTCACCGGTGGTCAAGAGCGCCACTTTGGGGCGGCGCAGCACCTGCAGTTGGTTCATGCCAATACTGGCCGCCAGCCCAAGTGATGCGGGGGTCAGACGCTCCCCTTTTGAGAGTATGGTGGCACCCCGCTGGATGTCTTCACCACTGCGGCGAATCCACTGACCCAGCGTCACTGGCCCGTTGACCAACACACAGCCATTCTCTTGGAGCACGCAGTTTTCCTGCATCACCACCGCGTCGGCACCGGCTGGCAGCGGCGCGCCGGTGAAGAGTCGCGCCACCGTTTGCGCGGCCAAGGGATCTGGGCTGCTGCCCGCCGGGATGCGCTGTGACACCGGCAGGGCCACACCCGCAGCCAGATCGGCACAACACACGGCGTAACCGTCCATCGCGCTGTTGTCGTGGGGCGGCACCTGCAGCGCAGACACCAAGTCCTGCGCCAGCACCCGGCCATCGGCATCAAACGTCGATACCGTCTCGATACCGTCCAAGGTCTGGGCACAACCCAGCAACTCGGCCAGCGCCTCGTCAAGCGACTTCAGGGGGGCAAACACCGCCGCTGGCTCTGGCGTCAGGCGCACCGGCTGATGATCAGCTGTTTGATGGCGGCCACGTCAGCAGCCATCGTGATCACCCGCTTGGGCAAAGCCTCAATGCAGTCAAACTTGGCGGGGCGCTCCGGCTCGCGGCCCGTGGCCTCCACAATGGTCTCGGCAAACTTGATCGGCAAGGCGGTTTCCAGAACAATCATCGGCACATCGGCTTGCAACTGCTCACGCGCCACCTTGACACCGTCGGCGGTATGCGGGTCGATCACCATGGCGTGTTGCTCAAAACTCTCTTTGATGGTGGCCAGGCGGTTGGCGTGGGTGCTTTTGCCGCTGACAAAACCATAACGCAGGCGGATGTCGTTGAAGGCCGGATGCTGGCTCAGGTCAAACTGGCCGCTGCGCGCCAGGGCGTCACCAAACAGCGCCTTGACCCGGGCGCCGTCGCGACCCAGCAGGTCAAAAATGAAGCGCTCGAAGTTGCTTGCTTTGGAGATGTCCATCGACGGGCTGGAGGTCTCATGCGTGTCGGCGCTGGCGCGCACGCGGTAGACACCGGTCTTGAAAAACTCGTCGAGCACGTCGTTTTCGTTGGTGGCCGCCACCAGTTTGGCAATCGGCAAGCCCATCATGCGCGCCACATGGCCAGCGCAGATGTTGCCAAAGTTGCCGCTGGGCACGGTGAAGCTGACCTTCTGGTCATTGGTTTCGGTGGCCTGGAAGTACCCGGCAAAGTAGTAAACCACTTGCGCCAACAGCCGCGCCCAGTTGATGCTGTTGACGGTGCCAATCTTGTAGCGGCGCTTGAAATCCAGGTCATTGCTGACCGCCTTGACCATGTCCTGGCAGTCGTCAAACACGCCTTCGACGGCGATATTGATGATGTTCTCATCCATCAGGCTGAACATCTGCGCCTGCTGGAACGGGCTCATGCGCCCGGCCGGGCTGGTCATGAACACACGCACACCTTTTTTGCCCCGCATCGCGTACTCAGCGGCGCTGCCGGTGTCGCCACTGGTGGCGCCCAGAATGTTGAGTTGTTCACCACGGCGCGCCAGCTCGTACTCGAACAGGTTGCCCAGCAGCTGCATCGCCATGTCCTTGAACGCCAGCGTCGGGCCGTTGGACAGGGCCTCGAGCCAGATGCCGTTGTCCAGATGGCGCAGCGGCACGATCTCGCCGGTGCCAAACACCTCGGCGGTGTAAGTCTTGGCGCAGATGGCGCGCAGGTCGTCGGCCGGAATGTCGTCGATGTAGAGCGACAGGATCTCAAACGCCAGTTCGGCGTAACCCTGCACGTGGTAAACCGTGCGCCAACGGCTCAGGGTGGCGTCATCCACCTGGGGATAAGACTCTGGCAGGTACAGACCACCATCAGGCGCCAGGCCTTCGAGCAGGATGTCACAAAAACGCTTGGGGCTGTGGTCGCCGCGGGTGGAGAGGTAGTTCATCAGGCCAGTTCCTCCTTGCGGATGCGGGTGATGGGCCCCAAGACGGTTGGCAGGGCCTGCATCTGGGCGATGGCGGCGTTCATGCAAGCCTCGACACAGTCGTGGGTCAGGATGATCACATCGGTTTGCGGCACTTGGGACTCGCCACAGACTTCATCGGCTTCGCGTTGTAACACCGCGTCGATGCTGATACCGGCCTCGGCCAGGATGCCGGTGACCTTGGTCAACACGCCAGTCTCGTCGGCCACCCGCAGGCGCAGGTAGTAGCTGGTGACCACCTCACTCATGGGCAACACCACCAGATCGCTCATGGCGTTGGGCTGGAACGCGAGATGGGGCACGCGTTGCGCCGCATCCGCCGTGTGCAGGCGGGTGATGTCGACCAGGTCGGCAATCACTGCGCTGGCGGTAGGCTCACTACCGGCGCCCTTGCCGTAGTAGAGCGTGTTGCCCACCGCATCACCGTTGACCACCACCGCGTTCATGGCACCTTCGACATTGGCAATCAGGCGTTTGGCAGGCACCAGGCAGGGGTGCACGCGCAGCTCAATGCCATCGGCTTGGCGTTTGCTCACGTCGCCCTGGCGGCGCTTGGTGATGCCCAGCAGCTTGATGCGGTAGCCCAGTTGCTCGGCGTATTTGATGTCGGCAGCGCCCAGTTGTGTGATGCCTTCCACATAGGCCTTGTCAAATTGCACCGGCACACCAAAGGCAATGGAGGCCATCAGCGTGGCCTTGTGGGCGGCGTCCACACCTTCGATGTCAAAGGTTGGGTCGGCCTCGGCGTAACCCAGTGCCTGGGCTTCTTTGAGTGCCACAGCAAAGTCCAGGCCTTTGTCGCGCATCTCGCTCAGGATGAAGTTGGTGGTGCCGTTGATGATGCCAGCCACCCATTGGATGCGGTTGGCTGTGAGGCCCTCGCGCAGCGCCTTGATGATCGGGATGCCACCGGCCACGGCCGCCTCAAACGCCACCATCACACCTTTGGCAGACGCAGCCGCAAAAATTTCGGTGCCATGCACTGCCAGCAAAGCCTTGTTGGCGGTCACCACATGTTTGCCAGCCGCAATGGCCTCTAAAACCAGGGTTTTGGCAATGCCATAGCCACCGATGAGTTCGATGACGATGTCGATGTCAGGGTTGGCAATCACCGCGCGGGCGTCGCTGACCACGGTCACACCGGGGCCGACCAGCTCCTGGGCACGCGCCACGTTCAGGTCGGCCACCATCGTGATCTCGATACCCCGACCGGCGCGGCGCTGGATTTCCTCCTGGTTGCGCCGCAGCACATTGAACGTACCAGAGCCCACAACACCGATACCGAGCAGACCAACTTGAATAGGTTTCATAATTTTCAAAAGTTACAGGTTAAATTGGCCTCTAGCCCTTATTTAATAAGCGCGAGTAGCTCTTAAAAACAGAGTACGTCAGTTGCTGTGACGCTTGCGGTAGCCTTCCAGAAACTTGGCAATGCGACCAATCGCCACACGCAAGTCTTCCTCATGGGGCAAAAACACAATGCGGAAATGGTCCGGCTGCTGCCAGTTGAAGCCGGTGCCCTGCACCAGCATCACCCGGGTTTCGCGCAGCAACTCCAGGAAAAACTGGCGGTCGTCGGTGATCGGGTACAGCGTCGGGTCCAGCTTGGGGAACATGTAGAGCGCAGCCTCAGGCTTGACACAGCTCACGCCGGGGATGGCGGTGATCAGCTCATAGGCCAGGTCGCGCTGGCGGCGCAGGCGGCCACCCTCACACACCAGGTCGTTGATGCTCTGGTAACCGCCCAGCGCGGTCTGGATCGCCCATTGGCCGGGGACGTTGGAGCACAGCTTCATGTTCGAGAGCATGGTCAAACCCTCGATGTAGTCACCGGCGGCCTTCTTGTTGCCCGAGACCACCATCCAGCCAGCGCGGTAACCGCAGGAGCGGTAACTCTTAGAGAGCGAGTTGAAGGTCAGCGTCAGCACGTCGGTCGACAACGAAGCCAATGCCGTGTGTTTGACACCGTCGTAAAGCACCTTGTCATACACCTCGTCAGCCAGAATCACCAAGCCGTGTTCACGGGCGATGGTCACAATGCCCTGGAGCAGTTCATCGCTGTACAACACCCCAGTCGGATTGTTCGGGTTGATCACCACAATGCCTTTGGTGCGCGGTGTGATCTTGGCGCGGATATCGTCCAGGTCCGGCATCCAGCCATTGGCTTCGTCACACAGGTAATGCACCGGGGTGCCACCCGACAGGCTGGTGGAGGCGGTCCACAGCGGGTAGTCGGGCATCGGCAGCAACAACTCGTCGCCGTTGTCCAGCAGCGCGTTGGTGGCCATGGTGATGAGTTCGCTGGCGCCATTGCCCAGGTAGATGTCGTCGAGCGTCACACCCACAATGCCCTGCTTCTGGGTTTCGTGCATGACCGCCTTACGTGCCGCAAAAATGCCCTTGCTGTCCGAATAACCCGCCGAATTGGGCAGGTTGCGGATCATGTCCTGCTGGATCTCTTCAGGCGCATCAAAACCAAACACCGCCAAGTTGCCCAGGTTGAGCTTGATGATCTTCTGGCCTTCATCTTCCATCTGGCGCGCCGCGTCCATGATCGGGCCGCGGATGTCGTAAAGCACATTGGCCAGTTTGGCTGATTTGCGTATGGTTTTCAAAGTCCCTCCGGGAGTGGCTGCACGTGGGCGAAACCTATAATTTGACCACAAGTCTTTGCGCTTCCACGGCGCAGGCCCCAGCACCGGTAACCCAGCGCGCCCCAGACGGCCTGACACCCCGAAAGACCCATGAAAATACATCCCGACAAGCCACATTTCCAGTCCATCAACGCCTACGGCCCTGACTGGGTACAGGTCGGCGGCGAAAAAATCACACACAGCATCATCCTGGACTCACGCGGCAAACGTTTGGACTGGCCCTGCAACCGCTTTGAAGACATCACGACCGAGGTATTTGAGCAAATGGCGCAATGGCAGCCCGAGCTGGTGATTTTTGGCAGCGGTGAACGCCTGCGTTTTGTCCACCCGAGCCTGACCCAAGCCCTGATCCAGCGGCAAATTGGCCTGGAAACCATGGACACCCAGGCGGCTTGTCGCACCTACAACATCTTGGCCGCCGAGGGGCGATATGTCGCGGTTGCACTGCTAATGCGTTAAAATCCGCAGTTGGCAGTCGAGGGCGCAGCAGCGCTATAAAAAAAGGATAGTGTCCGCGACTTGAGAGACTGACGCATCCTGTCACACGAGATTGAAGAACCATGGCGATTGTTGTCAATAAACCCATCCCCGAATTCGAGTCCAATGCCACAGGCGGTATCCGGGTCACCAACACGTCCCACCTCGGCCACATCGTCGTTTTGTACTTTTACCCCAAAGACAACACCCCTGGATGTACCACCGAGGCCATGCAGTTTCGCGACAAATACAAAGACTTTGTCAAAGCAGGGGCCACGGTGTTTGGTGTCTCGCGCGACAACATGAAGTCACACGACGATTTCAAGCAGAAGCTCGAGCTGCCGTTTGAGCTGATCGCCGACACCGAAGAAAAGATGTGCCACATGTTTGGTGTGGTCAAAAACAAGATCATGTACGGCAAGAAGGTCAAGGGCATCGAACGCAGCACCTTCCTGATCGGTGCCGACGGCACCCTCAAGGAAGAATGGCGTGGCCTGAAAGTACCCGGCCATGTGGACGAGGTGCTGGAAGCGGTCAAGAACCTCAAAAAGACCGCCATCGCGGCCTGATACCACCGGTTTTGCCAAACCCTGGAGACAGGACCTGCCAAAACATCCCGTCCGGCGTCGTTGTCAGACAGCTCGTGCATAATGATTTGCATGTTGTTGACAGTCACGCCAACTCGCTTTGAAACAGCCGCCCTGGTGACATGGCGGCTGTTTTGCTTTTAGCTCCCATACCTCATCACTTCGAGAGTTTTCATGCCCTTGCCCTCTGCTCCTACCAAACGCGCCGCCTTGCTGTCACAACAAGAGTATGAAACACCCGCCAAGACGCGCCCGAAGCAAAAAGCCACGGTCAGCGCAGAAGTGCCAGAACCGGTCAAGGCGGCCGAAGTCCTGAGCAGCAAACCGACCACCGCCACACCAAGCAGCCGCAGCCGGACCAGCAAAGCAGCGCAGCCGATCCAGGCAGAACGCCCCATGGCCACACCCGAAGTTGTGCGCCCTGCCGCTCCCAAACCGGCGGAACGTCCTCGCGCCAAATCCAAGCGTTTTGAGGGACCCACCCGCCTGTTTGTGCTCGACACCAATGTGTTGTTGCACGATCCAAGCTGCCTGTTCCGTTTTGAAGAGCACGACATCTTTTTGCCGATGATCGTGCTTGAAGAGTTGGACGCCCACAAAAAGGGCATGACCGAGGTGGCGCGCAACGGCCGCCAGACCAGCCGTTCGCTGGATGCACTGGCCGAACACCAGGGTGGCGACATCACCAGCGGCCTGCCGCTGGACGCCACCGGCCACACCGAAGCGCGTGGCCGCCTGTTCTTCCAGACCCAGCTGCTCAACTACGACCTGCCGCTGAGCCTGCCCCAGGGCAAGGCCGACAACCAGATTCTGGGTGTGGTGGAAGCGCTGCGCAAACAACACGCACCGCGTGAGGTTGTGCTGGTGTCCAAGGACATCAACATGCGCGTCAAAGCCCGTGCGCTGGGCCTGTCCACCGACGACTACCAGAACGACAAAACCCTGGAGGACGGCGACCTGCTGTACTCGGGCGCTTATGCCCTGCCCTCTGACTTCTGGACCACCCACGGCAAATCGGTGGAGAGCTGGCAACAGGGTGCCCACACCTTCTACCGGATCAGTGGCCCAGTGGTGCCGCAGCTGCTGGTCAACCAGTTTGTCTACTTTGAATCACCCGGTGAACCCAGCCTGTACGCCAAGGTGACCGAGATTCGGGGCAAAGTGGCGGTGTTCAAAACCCTGCGCGATTTCACCCACCTGAAAAATGCGGTCTGGGGCATCACCACCCGCAACCGCGAGCAGAACTTCGCGATGAACCTGCTGATGGACCCCGAAGTCGACTTTGTCACACTGACCGGTACCGCCGGCACCGGCAAAACGCTGATGGCGCTGGCCTCGGGTCTGACCCAGGTGCTCGATGAGCGGCGCTACACCGAGATCATCGTGACGCGTGCCACCGTCAGCGTCGGCGAAGACATCGGCTTCCTGCCCGGCACCGAAGAGGAAAAAATGGGCCCGTGGATGGGGGCGCTCGACGACAACCTGGAAGTGTTGGGCAAAACCGACACCGCCGCCGGTGAATGGGGCCGCGCCGCCACCAACGAGCTGATCCGCAGCCGCATCAAGGTCAAGAGCATGAACTTCATGCGCGGGCGCACCTTCCTGAACAAATACGTGATCATCGACGAGGCGCAGAATCTGACGCCCAAACAGATGAAGACCTTGATCACCCGTGCTGGCCCAGGCACCAAGATCATTTGTATGGGCAACATCGCTCAGATCGACACCCCGTACCTGACCGAAGGCTCCTCAGGTCTGACCTATGCGGTGGACAAGTTCAAAGGCTGGGCACATGGCGGCCACATCACTTTGGCCCGTGGTGAACGCTCGCGGCTGGCCGACTTTGCCAGCGAAGTGCTTTGATTTAAATAGCTACTAGCCCTTGCAACATAAGGGCTAGAGGCTATTTTCATCTATCAATCTGATGATGAACGGGCCTGCTTGGGCCCGTTTCGGCTGGCCTAGAAGTCGCCAGTGCCGCCGCTGGCCAAGGACTCAAACTTGGTGATCCGGTTCAGGAAAGCCAGTTTGACGGTGCCGGTCGGGCCGTTACGCTGTTTGGCAATGATCACCTCAGCCACGCCCGGCTCCTTGCAGGCATCCTTGGTGTAGTACTCGTCGCGATAGATGAACATGATGATGTCGGCATCCTGTTCAATAGCCCCGGATTCGCGCAAGTCACTCATCATCGGGCGTTTGTCGGGGCGTTGCTCCACACTTCGGTTGAGCTGCGACAGGGCAATCAAAGGACATTTGAGCTCCTTGGCCAACATCTTTAAACCCCGCGAGATTTCACCCAGCTCGGTGGCCCGGTTTTCGCCGTCGCTGCCGTTGGAGCCGCTCATCAGCTGCAAGTAGTCGACCACGATCAGGCCGAGCTGGCCACACTGGCGCGCCAGTCGACGCGCGTTGGCGCGCAACTCGCTCGATGTCAGGCCAGCGGTTTCATCGATGTGCAGAGAAATGGTGCGCAGCTTCTCAATGGCTTCGGTCAGGCGCGGCCATTCCTCATCGCTGAGTTTGCCGGTACGCAGGTGGCCCTGGTCGATGCGGCCGATGGAGCCCACAATACGCACCGCCAGCTGGGCCGCACCCATTTCCATCGAGAAAACCGCCACCGGCAGGCCTTCGTTCATCGCCACATGCTCGGCAATGTTGATGGCAAACGCCGTCTTCCCCATCGACGGACGCGCCGCCAACACCACCAGGTCACCCGCCTGCAAACCCGCAGTCATGCGATCTAGGTCGTAAAAACCCGTTGGCACACCGGTGACGTCGTTCGGGTTGTCGGCCATTTCCTGCACGCGATCGAGCAAATCGACCACCAGCGTGTCCATGCTCTGAAAACCCTGCTTGGTGCGCGAGCCCTCCTCGCCAATGTTGAAAATCTTCTGCTCGGCCTCATCCAGGATGGAGGCCACCGGCCGCCCCTTGGGGTTGAAGGCGTTGGCAGAGATTTCCTCGCTGGTGGACACCAGCTTGCGCAGAATCGAGCGGTCACGCACGATCTCGGCGTAACGGCGGATGTTGCCGGCGCTGGGCACGTACTGCGCCAGCGCGTTCAGGTAGGTCAGGCCACCCACCTCCTCGGCCTTGCCCGCACTCTGCAACTGCTCGTACACGGTGATCACGTCAGCCGGTTTCGAAGCATTGATCAGCACCGCCATGGCCGCAAACACCGCACGGTGTTCATAGCGGTAGAAATCTTGCTCGGTGAGCACATCACTCACCCGGTCCCAAGCAGCGTTATCCAGCAACAGCCCACCCAACACGCTGGACTCTGCCTCGATGGAGTGTGGCGGGATACGCAGCTGCGCCACCTGACGGTCAGGCGTCAGGTCATCGTGAAAAGCAGAAACAACAGCAGACATGGGTGATTCCTTTGGAGCTTGGATGCTAAGGTGTACCGACTCAGGTGTCGAGTGAGAAGCTGGGGACGATGTCTGTACAAACTGTGCACAAGCTGTGCAAATGCGGGGACGTGGCCAGCACCAATACAAAAGCCGCCAAGGCTTGCGCCCGGGCGGCTTGTGAAAGCAGCGTCTGCGGCTTAGGCGGTTTCGCCGTACACCGACACCGTGATGTCAACCACCACGTCGGTGTGCAAGGCCACACCCACGGTGTTGTCGCCAACCACTTTGATGTGACCCAGCGGCATACGGATCTGAGCCTTGGTCACGGCAAAACCGGACTTGGTCAGCTCTTCAGCGATGTCAGCATTGGTCACCGAACCGAACAAACGGCCATCCACACCGGCCTTTTGGGTCAGCTTGCAGGTGGTGCCTGCCAGCTTTTCACCCAAAGCTTGTGCCTCAGCCAGCTTGGCAGCTGCAGCTTTTTCAAGCTCAGCGCGGCGGACTTCAAATTCTTTCTTGGCGGTTTCGGTGGCGCGACGGGCGCGGCCAGACGGAATCAGAAAGTTGCGGGCGTAACCGTCTTTGACTTTAACGATTTCACCGAGATTGCCAAGGTTCACCACCTTGTCGAGCAGAATGATTTGCATGGTAGGTAGTCCTTAGATCTTGTGCTGATCGCTGTAAGGCAACATGGCCAGAAAGCGGGCGCGCTTGATGGCGGTGTTGAGCTGGCGCTGGAAAATGGCACGGGTGCCGGTCAGGCGTGCGGGGATGATCTTGCCGTTTTCAGCAATGAAATCACGCAGTGTGTCGATGTCTTTGTAGTCGATCTCTTCAACACCGGTCACGGTGAAGCGGCAAAAGCGCTTGCGCTTGAACAGCAGGTTTTGCGCGGGGCGCTTTGGGCGCTTGTCTTTGTTGTTGAAACGTTTTGGTCCGGCCATGATGGACTCCTTAAATATTTTGAAATGCGTTACTCTTGAGCAAATTCTTGGATGTGGAACACAACGTGTTTTGCACCACGCGGCGTCGCCACAAAACCCTTGAAATTCCAGCTGCTACCGATGTCTTGTCGGGCCAGTTGTTCTGCAACTGCACCAAAAGCCACCGACTTCATGACTGCCTTGACTTGCCTTAACTGACCCGCCTCAACCATCTCTGATGCATGCTCAAGACGACAGTTGATGGCAGGAATTCCGGACGGCGTGTACCTCAAAACCTCGATTTCAAGAACGCTGGCTGTCAGGTGAAGGTGGTTGGCAAGGCTCACTGCAAGCTGGTTAACAAAGGCCTCAAGCCTGGTATTCGGCTTGCTGTGTCTTGCGGGCGTCTTCGCGCTCGACCGTCTTCATCATGGAAGAGGGGCCGGTTTCGGCCTTTTTCTTCAACACGGTCAGGTGACGCAACACGGCGTCATTGAACTTGAACGCATGCTCGAGTTCAGCCATGACAGCCTGGTCGGCTTCGATGTTGACACACAGGTAGTGCGCCTTGGCCAGCTTGTTGATCATGTAGACCAACTGGCGACGACCCCAGTCTTCGACACGGTGCACTTTGCCACCACCAGCGGTGATCATGCCCTTGTAGCGTTCCAGCATGGCGGGAACTTGTTCGCTCTGATCCGGGTGGATCATGAGGATGATTTCATAATGACGCATTGAGACTCCTTGTGGAAGTACCTCGAATGAGGCGAAAAGCCACCCCCAGCGTCTGATTGGGGTGTGGCAAGGTAAGCCAAAGATTATAGCTTTTTGTTTGGGCTTGGCTGCCTGGCTTAGTGAGCCGATTTCACGGAGCGTGTCAACACACTCACCAGCAGCGTCATAACCACCCCCGCAGTGATCCCAAACACACCGGCAGAAATGGGCTCGATGCCAAACCAGAGGCCCGACCCCTGCCAGCCCCAGTAGGCACGTACCCCCGGCGCATTGATGAGCATGTAATACACCGTCACCCCCAAGCCGCTGAGCATGCCGCTGACAGCCGCCCAGCGGGTGACACCAGTCCAGAAGATACCCAGAATCATCACCGGCACAAAAGCAGCACCCGCCAGCGAGAACGATGCCGACACCAGGATCAAGATGTCTGCAGGTTTTTGGGCCGCCACATAGGCCGCCAACAAAGCCATCAGCAACAGCGAAAACTTGGACAACATGACCCGACTGACCGCCCCCGAAGTCTCACTGTTGCCACGGTAAAACAAGTCATGGGCCAGCGCGTTGCCAATGGTGAGCAACAAACCGTCTGCGGTAGAAAGTGCGGCGGCCAGGCCACCCGCCGCAACCAGACCCGAGATGACATACGGCAAACCACCGATTTCGGGGGTGGCCAACATCACGATGTCTGGCCCCAGCCTGAGTTCGGCAAACTGCAGAATCTGATCACCGTTGATGTCACTGACGGATATCAGCGACGGGTCCAGTCTGGCCCACTGGGAAATCCAGGACGGCAAATCATCAAAGCGTTGCCCGACCAGATGGCCCATGATCTCAAACTTGACCAACACCGCCAAGGCTGGCGCAGCCAAGTACAAGAGTGCAATAAACACCAAGGACCAGGTGGCCGAATTTCTGGTTTCAACCACCGACTGGGTGGTGTAGAACCGTGTCAGCAGATGCGGAAGGCCGGCGGTGCCGACCATCAGACAAAACATCAGCGCCAAAAAATTCAGCCGAGAGCTGTGAAACCGCTCTTGTTCATCGGGTGTGCCATGGGGATCACCGGCAAACGGATGCGTCTGCTCTGACATGCCTGCCAAGGGCTTGGCGCGCTCCAGGTTGTCGTACATGGCCCGGGTCCATTTGTCGCGAGCGCTGGTTTCATCACGCGGCAGTGCGGCCAGCGCCCGCCTGGCGGCCACGATCTGGGCCTCGTCTGCATGTGCCAGAGTCAGGCTTTGAATCTTGTCTCGATGCCACTTCTTTTCAGCTTCCAGTGACTGCGGCAGGTTATTGAGCTTGAGGGCAAAGTCTCTTGCTCGTCGTGCGTATTCATTGACCACCTCCTGCTCGGCCGGGGACGCCATCAAACGTTGCTCCAACTCGGCAATTTTGGGCAGTTGCTGACCATAAACAACCGGCGCCATAGGGTTGCCAAGCTGTTTGTAAGCCAGCCAGGAGACCGGGATCAAAAAAGCCAGGATCAGCACCACATACTGGGTCACCTGGGTCCAGGTCACCGCACGCATGCCTCCCAGGAACGAGCAGACCAACACACCCCCTAAACCCAGCAAAATGCCGATCTCGAACTGCACCCCGGTCAAGCGCGAGGTGATCAAGCCCACCCCATAAATTTGCGCCACCACGTAGGTAAACGAGCACAACACAGCAGACCAGGCCGCAATGATGCGGGGCCAGCGCCCACCAAACCGGCGGCCAAAAAAATCGGGCACCGTGTAGAGGTTCATCTTGCGCAAATGAGGTGCCACCAATAACGCGACCAGGCAAAACCCGCCGGTCCAGCCCAGCACATACACCAAGCCACCAGGCTGAGAACCGGAGCCGGAAAAACCTTGCAAATACAAACCACCCGCCATGCTGATGAAGGAAGCCGCACTCATCCAGTCTGCGGCAACTGCCATGCCGTTGTACATGGCCGGGATGCGACGCCCAGCCACGTAGTACTCAGAAGCCCTGGAGGTGCGGTCGTAGATGCCGATCAGGGCATACAAAAAAACCGTGGCAAACAAAAAAATGGCGCCAACCCAGATCCGTTTGAGTCCGATGCGCTCAGCCAGTCCGAGGGCCAACACAAAAAACAGGAACATGAGCACATAAAACAAAAACCGCTTGTGGATGCGCCGGGTGTACTTGCCGAAGTCCGGGTCAACAAACACTTGAGCGCCATCTGCACGGTTGGCCAGACGCGCATAAACGGCCACGATCAGGATAAAAATCAACAAACTGCCCTGCGCGGCAAACCAATACGAAATCGGCCAGCCAACCAGCGCGTATTGAAGATCGTGGGCAAAAAAGACGATGCCAAATGAACCCAGAAACCAAACTAGCAAAAGCCAAGCCTGCAAGCGTGTGAAGCTGGCTATGGGTTGGCTTTCAGGCAGGGGCAGCTCTGGTCTCATCTGCTGGAGATGATGGCACCCGGTGGTGCCAAGTTCTCTAGGTGTTTGCTATTGACTGGCCAGGCTTTGCCAGGTGGCAACCACGGTGTCCGGGTTCAGCGAAATCGAGGAAATACCTTGCTGCATCAACCACACGGCAAAGTCAGGGTGATCGCTGGGGCCCTGGCCACAGATCCCGATGTACTTGCCCTGGGCGCGGCAAGCAGCAATCGCCTGACTGATCAAGGCCGTGACCGCCGGATCACGTTCATCAAAATCCTTGGCCAACAACTCCAGGCCGGAATCTCGGTCCAGACCCAAGGTCAACTGGGTTAGATCATTGGAACCGATCGAGAAGCCATCAAAGTACTGCAAAAACTCATTGGCCAGGATGGCATTGCTGGGAATCTCACACATCATGATCAGCTTGAGATCCAACTCGCCACGTTTGAGCCCATGCTCGGCCAGCAACTCAGTCACCTTCTTGGCTTGGCCCAGGGTTCGGACAAACGGCACCATCACCTGCACGTTGACCAGCCCCATGGTTTCGCGCACACGTTTGAGTGCCTCACACTCCATCGCGAAGGCCTCACCGAAGTCAGCACTGACATAACGCGCGGCACCACGGAAACCCAGCATCGGGTTTTCTTCTTCGGGTTCGTAGCGGCTGCCACCAATCAGCTTGCGGTACTCGTTGCTCTTGAAATCAGAGAGCCGCACGATGACCGGCTTGGGCCAGAAGGCTGCAGCAATGGTGGCCACACCTTCTGCCACCCGATCCACGTAAAAGGCCCGCGGCGAAGCATGGCCACGCGCAACAGACTCCACCGCCTTTTTGAGATCGGCGTCGATATTGGGATAGTCCAGAATGGCTTTCGGGTGCACACCAATGTTGTTATTGATGATGAACTCGAGTCGTGCCAGACCCACACCGGCATTGGGCAACTGGCAAAAATCAAATGCAAGCTGTGGATTGCCCACATTCATCATGATCTTGACAGGGATCTCGGGCATCGCGCCACGCTGAACTTCTGTGACCTCGGTTTCCAACAGGCCGTCATAGATGAACCCGGTGTCCCCCTCGGCGCAACTCACGGTAACCAACATGCCGTCCTTGAGCACCTGGTCGGCATGGCCACAGCCCACCACCGCGGGAATCCCCAACTCACGCGCGATGATGGCGGCATGGCAGGTGCGCCCGCCGCGGTTGGTCACAATCGCCGAGGCGCGTTTCATCACCGGTTCCCAGTTGGGGTCGGTCATGTCAGTCACCAGCACATCACCGGGCTGCACACGGTCCATTTCGCTGATGTTGTAGACCACCTTGACCGGGCCAGTGCCGATTTTTTGGCCAATCGCACGCCCCTCGGCCAACACAGCGCCTTTGCCTTTGAGCTTGTAGCGGTGCTCCACCTTACCCAGCGCCTGGCTTTTGACGGTTTCCGGACGCGCTTGCAAGATGTACAGCTCACCATCAAGCCCATCCTTGCCCCACTCAATGTCCATCGGCCGGCCATAGTGGGCCTCAATGACCAAGGCGTAGCTGGCCAACTTCTGGACCTCGGCATCGGTGAGTGAGTAGCGGTTGCGCAGCTCGGTCGGGACATCCGTGGTTTTCACCAGTTTGCCCGTGGCGGCTTTTTCTTCGGGTGTTGAAAACTGCATCTGGATCAGTTTGGAACCCAGATTGCGCCGAATCAGCGCGAGCTTTCCCGCCTTGAGCATCGGTTTGTGGACATAAAACTCGTCGGGGTTCACCGCACCCTGCACCACCGTCTCACCCAGACCATAACTTGAGGTGATGAACACCACATCTTCAAACCCGGACTCGGTGTCCAGGGTAAACATCACACCGGCAGCCCCCAAGTCAGAACGCACCATACGCTGAACACCCGCACTGAGCGCCACATGTTCATGGGCAAAACCTTTGTGAACCCGGTAACTGATGGCACGGTCGTTGTACAGCGAGGCGAACACCTCGCGCATCTTGTGCAGTACCTCGTCAATGCCGGTGACATTGAGGAATGTTTCCTGCTGGCCTGCAAAAGAGGCATCGGGCAAATCTTCGGCAGTGGCCGACGAGCGCACCGCAAACGATGCAGAGGGGTTGTCACCACATAACGCCGAAAAAGCCGCACGGATATCACGCTCGAAATCTGCCGGGAAAGGCTGGTTTTCCACCATGGCACGAATTTCAGCTCCAGCCACGGCCAAGGCATTGACATCATCGGTATCCAAGCCCGCCAAACGGTCATTGATTTTTTGGCTCAGATTGCCATGGGCCAGGAACTCCCGGAAGGCATGTGCCGTGGTGGCAAAGCCGGTGGGTACTTTGACACCTGTGGGCAAATTGGAAATCATCTCCCCTAAGCTGGCATTTTTGCCGCCGACCGAATCCACGTCGGTCATTCTCAAGTTCTCAAAGGGGACGACCAGATCGGTCGGTGCAAAAAGCGCGGTCATGATAAAACTCCAGAAGTTAAAAAACTGGTCATGACCGCCGTGTTTTGCGCAACAGTGGTCAACGCGCAGCCCATTTCCGTCTGTTGTGGTGTTCTCGGTGGGACGCTGCGCGGCAAATCGATCCGATAATAAGAATTGTAGGCTTGCGCGACGCCGAGTCAGCCCGCTGAAGAGACTGAAATTGACAGATTGCGCAAGTCACCCAACCTGAGCCAGCCTGCACATGCCAAACCGCACTGTTTTTTTTGTCTCTGATGGCACCGGCATCACCGCCGAAACCTTTGGCAATGCCATCCTGAATCAATTTGAGGCGAATCTGCACCGGGTCAGGTTGCCGTTCACTGACAGTGTGGACAAGGCACACACGGTCGTCAGGCAGATCAACCATGCGGCCATGATTGACAACAAGCGCCCTATCGTTTTTCTGACGCTGGCCAACACCGAGGTGCTGCGGGTCATCTCCGACAACTGCAGCGGCATGCTGATGGACATGTTCGGCACCTTTGTCCACCCATTGGAAGAAGAACTGGGCCTCAAATCCAACCACCGTATTGGTCGATTCAGTGACTCGAGCAAAAGCGAGGAGTACCAGTCCCGCATCGAAGCCATCAACTTTTCACTGGAGCACGATGATGGCCAATCCAACCGCGACCTGGAAGGCTCCGACGTGATTCTGATTGGCGTCAGCCGAAGCGGAAAAACCCCAACCTCGCTGTACCTGGCCATGCAATATGGACTGAAGGCCTCCAACTACCCTCTGATTCCGGAGGATTTTGAGCGCCAAGACCTGCCCGCCGTGCTCAAAGCCCAGCGCAAGAAGTTGTTTGGTCTGACCATTCAGCCCGAACGGCTCAGTGAGATCCGCAACGAGCGCCGACCCAACTCCAAATACGCCTCTCTGGCCAACTGCCGCCATGAGGTCAAGGAAGCGGAAGCCATGATGCGTCGGTCCGGCATTCGGTGGTTGTCCACCACCACCAAATCAATCGAAGAAATCTCCACCACCATTTTGCAAGAGCTGCGCCCGGAGCGATTGACTTACTGACCAGACTGCAGTTTGCCCTGACCACGGGCTTGCGCCCGCCACACCCAAGACCCTCGCATCAGATTGAAGCTCTTTTTTCTCAGCTGTGGGGTGTTGTGTGGCCACCTGGTTTTGATCGGCTGGTCGGAACTGGGCTCACCGGAGCAACCAGACAGGGCACCACCACCTGTTCAGACCCGACAGATCCTGGTACCCTCTCCCGCAGAGAAACCGCCAGCACCAATGTCCCAGGCCTCTGTCGACAAGCGCCTGCCAGCCACCAAGCCCGTGAGCAACCGGACAACCCCTGTGGTGCAGGCAGTACAACCTACGCCAAAGCCAGACAGCAACGCACCCATCCCCTTGCCGACCGGAGCCAATGCAGAGCATGGGTCACCGGCTAAAGCCGACGGCGCCGCCCCCATGACGGCCTCGACGCCCGAAGCGACGGTTGGCGGCAGAAATACATCTTCAAGCGAGGTGCACTTGCCATCCAGCCAGGCAGATTACCTGAACAACCCGCAGCCGCCCTATCCCGCGCTGAGCCTCAGACTACGAGAAAGCGGCAAGGTCATGGTGCGGGTGTTGATTGGCAGGAATGGCCGAGCGTTGCGGGGTGAAGTTGTCAAATCCAGCGGATTTGAACGCTTGGACCAGTCGGCCTTGAGAGCCGTTCTGGCCTGGCGTTATGTGCCCGGCAAAGTTGATGGGCATGCACAGGACATGTGGTTTGATGTGCCGATCAGCTTCAGGCTGCCCAACTGATCACCACCATGTAGATCAAAGGGCCAATGCGGCAATACCTGCGCGCGCGATTTGCGCATCTTCACTGGACTTGACACCGCTGACGCCCACCGCCCCCAGGCACAACCCATCCTTCAGGATCGGCACCGCACCTTCCAACAAACCGTCTACCGCAGGCACACTCAAAAAGGCGGTGCGTCCACCATTCACGATGTCTTCATAGGCCTTGCTCTCACGCCGGCCCAAGGCGGCAGTATGGGCCTTGGCTGGCGCGATGTGGGCGGTCAGGGCAGCTGCACCATCCAGGCGCTGCAGCCACAACAAGTGGCCACCATCGTCCACGATGGCAATGGACACCGCCCACTGGTTGCGCAGCGCCTCGGCTTCAGCAGCCGCTGCGATTTGTTTGACATCGGACAATTCAAGAAACATTTTGGTTTTCATCAACAGGACTCTTCATGAGCTAAAACATCAAGCATAACGGTGTTCAAGCAGCGCTGTGCCTCTGTTCAGGTCACAAGTAGCCTCACGAAAAGTAGGAGCTTGCATCCGCTTTTTTTGGAAAGAGTGCCTGCCCACGCTTAAACTCTGCGCGTCTTCATGTTTTCCGGCAGAAAAGGAGTATTGGTATGACCGATCACATTCAATCGATTGACCGCAGCTACGGCTTGAACGCTGGTGCACAACAACGCAACCGCGTCTTGCGCAACACCTATTGGTTGCTGGCACTCAGCCTGGTGCCGACCGTTTTGGGTGCCTGGTTAGGTGTCGCCACAGGCATCACCCAATCTTTGGGTGGTGGTCTGGGATTGATCCTGTTCCTGGGCGGGGCTTTTGGCTTCATCTTCGCCATTGAGAAAACCAAGAATTCCGCCGCTGGTGTGCCAGTGCTGCTGGGTTTCACCTTTTTCATGGGCCTGATGTTGTCGCGCATGATTGCCATGGTGCTAGGCTTCAAAAACGGCCCAGAGCTGGTGATGACCGCCTTTGGTGGCACGGCCGGTGTGTTTTTTGCCATGGCCAGCCTCTCCAGCGTGATCAAACGTGACCTCTCTGGCATGGGCAAGTGGCTGTTTGTGGGAGCCCTGGCCATCATGGTGGGTGGCATCATCAACGTGTTTGTGGGCTCCACCGCTGGCATGATGGCGATCTCGGTGATGGCAATTGGTGTGTTCAGCGCCTATATGCTGTACGACCTCAAGCGCATCATCGACGGCGGCGAAACCAACTACATCAGCGCCACCTTGGCGCTCTACCTGGACATCATCAACGTGTTCCAGAGCCTGCTGGCCCTGCTGGGCATCATGGGTGGCGAACGCGACTGATCTGCTCCCCGCACGCCCCAAGCGTCAGAACAAAAGGCCCATCCGGGCCTTTTTTCTTGTTTTGTGGATGGGGCGTCGTGGTTGAATCAAAATCCCCCTTTGCCGATTCATTCCCTTTTTGCGCTTTACCCTCTATGTCCAGACGCTTGCTGATCCTTTGTGTGGCCTTGCTGCTGGCGGGCTGCGACCTGCTGGGCTTGGGGCCTGACCCCAGAATTGCCCAAAAAGAGGCAGAAGCCAAAGCCGTTGGTGCCGCTTGCCGCAATGGCCTGCGCAGTATCGAAGACTGTTATGCCCTGAACAAGGGCATCAACAAAGCAGCGATTTACGCAGGCTGGCTGGAAATGGACGCCTATATGCGGGAAAACAAGCTGGAAGGTCAGCGCGCCGAGATTGTGGCGCCGGCTGCCACACCTGCGCCCCCTGCTGAAGAAATCATCGAAGAACCCAAGGCCAAGACCAAAACCAAAGCCGGAGCCCACTGACCGCAACGTCGGTCAGCACGGGTTCAAGAAGACACCGCCTCAGTTACACCGCCAGATCAAAAACAGCCATGCTCTCCACATGCGCTGTGTGCGGGAACATGTTGACCACACCAGCAGCCGTGCAGCGGTAACCCGCCTGATGCACCAGCAGACCCGCATCCCGCGCCAGGGTCGACGGATTACAACTCACATACACAATGCGTTTGGGTGGCGTCCAGCCCTGAGCACCCGGGGTCGGTGGCAATTCGGAGGTACCCAGGCGTTGCCGATGCAGTTCGGCCAAGGCCAGCGCCAGCGCAAACGCACCTTCACGCGGTGGATCCACCAGCCACTTGTCCGCCACACCGTCCTTCACCAGCATCTCCGGGGTGATCTCAAACAGGTTACGAGCTACAAAAGAAGTAGTGCACAGCCCTTTATTGATAAGGGCTTGAGCACGATTTTCCTCATAATTCTGGCGCGCGCGTGCCACCAGCACCTCGCTGCCCTCAATGCCCAAGACCTCCGCCGCTTGGGTGGCGATGGGCAAGGTGAAGTTGCCCAGGCCACAAAACCAGTCAATCACGCGCTCATCTTTTTGTGCATCGAGCAAACGCAAGGCCCGTGACACCAGCACCCGGTTGATCTGCGGGTTGACTTGGGTGAAATCCGTCGGTTTAAACGGCATGGTGATGCCAAACTCAGGCAGCGCGTAAGACAGCGCCTCGCCCCCTTCGTCGAGCAGACATACTGTCTCCGGGCCCTTGGATTGCAGCCACCACTGGACCGGCGGGTTGGCTGCCGCAAAAACACGCAAGCGCTGCAAATCTGCCTGGCTGAGGGGCTCCAGATGCCGCAGCACCAGAGCAATCACCTTGTCGCCACACGCCAGCTCGATCTGGGGGCAGGTTTCCACCGCGTCGAGTGAGCCAATCAGGTCGCGCAGCGGCATCAGCATCGCACTGACTTGCGGTGGCAACACCGGGCAGACCTTCATGTCGGCGACATAGCGGCTCTTGCGTTCATGAAAACCAATCAACACCGTGCCCTTTTTGCGGACAAAACGCACCGACAGACGTGCCCGATAACGGTAACCCCAAGTTGGCCCCTCAATCGGCCGCAGCATCTGCTCGGGCTTGACCTTGCCCAGGTGCCACAAGTTGTCTTCCAGGGCACGTTGTTTGACCGCCACCTGTGCGGCGCTGTGCAAATGCTGCATCTTGCAGCCACCACAGGCGCCCGCATGCAAACCAAAGTGCGGGCAACCGGGCTGCACACGCTGGGACGAGGCGCGATGGATCTGGGTCAGCGTGCCCTGCTCCCAGTTGTTCTTGTGGCGGTTGATGTTGGCGCTGACCCACTCAAAAGGCAGGGCACCTTCAATAAAAACCACCTTGCCATCGGCCTTGTGGGCCACGCCTTGGGCGTCCAGGTCGAGGGATTCGACCTGCAGCCAATGGTCAGGATATGCCGCCACAGCGGTTGTTTCTTTTGTATCTGTCATGGAATCGAGGCAAAAAATGACGTGCAACGTCAAGCCCGGCCGAACCGGGACACCACTTAACGGGCTGGCAGGTATTTGGTGGGGTCAACCGGCTTGCCTTGGCGGCGCACCTCAAAGTGCAGCTTGACACGGTCGGCGTCACTGCTGCCCATCTCGGCAATCTTCTGCCCCTTGAGCACCGACTGGTCTTCCTTGACCAGCAAGGTCTGGTTGTGGGCGTAAGCGGTCAGATAGACGTTGTTGTGTTTGAGGATGATCAGGTTGCCATAACCACGCAGGCCAGCGCCCACGTACACCACCCGACCATCGGCGGCAGCCAAGACGGGTTCTCCAGCCTTGCCACCAATGTCCACACCCTTGTTCTTGACATCGTCAAACCCGGCCAGAATCGTGCCGTTGGCGGGCCAGATCCAGTTGATGTCGTCTTCTGCCAGGACTGGCTTGCTCGCGGCACTGGCTGGCGCCGATGCCGGAGTTGCGGATTCAGAGGCCGCAGCCTGGGGTGCCGACGCGGGTGTAGCAACCACCTGTGGTTTGGTAACAGGTTTAACCACCACTTCGCTGCTGACCGGCGGCACCACACGCAGCACCTGGCCCACCTCGATGCGGTTGGGGTTCTCAAGCTGGTTCCAACGCACCACCTCCTGCATGCTCTGGCCATGTTCCAGGGAGATTCTCAGCAAGGTGTCACCGGGTTTGACGGTGTAGTAGCCCGGTTTACCCGCATTCTCAAAACCTGGTGGCTGATTGACCGGAGCGATCACGGTCGGAGTCGGCGCAGTGGGTGCGCCCTGCCTGAGCGGTCGGTCCTCCACTGGTGCGCGGTTGAGGGTCTTTGAACCACAACCCACCAGCACCAGCGTCAACAACGCCAGACCCATCCCCCAACCAATTCGTCGAAACTCACGCATCATAAACATCCTGTCATGCAATACCCGATTTTAAAGGGACGAAATGAACCGCCTCCATCACGGTCTGGCGTAATCCTTGTGGCGTCTTGTCAACCACCACCAAAGCCTGGCGCCCGGGGCTCTGCGCTCCGGCCGCCACTGGCGCCACCAAACGCCCGCCCACCGCCAACTGGTCCAGCCAGCAAGTTGGCAAGGCTTCCCCTCCTGCGGCGGCAATGATGCCTGCGTACGGAGCGCCCTTGGCATACCCCAGCATGCCGTCACCAAATAACAAATGCACATTGGCCAGACGGAAAGGCCGCAGGTTGTCGCGTGCTTTGTCATGCAAACCGCGCAGCCGCTCGATCGAATACACCTCGCTGCACACATGGCTTAGCAAAGCGGCCTGGTAACCGCAGCCGGTACCAATCTCCAGCACCCGCCCCAGGCGAGAAGTCTGGCCCTGCAGCAACAGCTCCAACATGCGCGACACCACGCCCGGCTTAGAAATGGTCTGGCCCAGCCCAATCGGCAGGCTGGTGTCTTCATACGCCTGGTTGACCAGTGCGGAGTCGACAAAGCGGTGCCGCTCCACCTGCCCCAAAGCGGCCAGCACACGCTTGTCCGAGATGCCTTGTTGCGCCAGTTTGTTGACCATGCTCAAACGCACCGCACTTGAATCCATGCCCAAACCGGTCGGCGCAGGTGCGGGACGGTGGCTGGCCAACCGGCTTACAGCTGGTGGCGGTGGTACTGCGGTCTGGATTGGCCCCAGACGCGCCGGAAAACCTGGGCGGGCTTTGACGCCCGCCTGACGATGGCTCGTCATCAACCCGGCCCCATGCCCGCAGCCAGGCGCGCGGCAGTCTGCGCCCAGTAGCCCAGGCTGTCGTGGTCGGTCAGGTCGATCTTGAGGGGGGTGATCGCGATATGGCCCTGTGCGGTGGCGTGGAAGTCGGTGCCATCGGCATCGTCTTTGGCCGCGCCAGCGGCACCAATCCAGTACATGGTTTCATTGCGTGGACTGAGTTGGGTGATGACCGGCTCAGCCGCATGACGCCGCCCCAGACGGCACAACTTGACATGGCCCAACTGATCTTCGGGCAAGTTGGGGATGTTGACATTGAGCAGCCAGGCGCTGCTGCCCAGCAGATTCTGCTGCGACATCTGTAACACCAGGTCACGTGCCTTGCGCGCTGCAGCGTCCAGGTGCAACCAGTCACGCTGGACCTGGGAAAAGGCGATCGAGGGAATGCCAAACAGGTAACCCTCCATCGCCGCTCCCACGGTGCCCGAGTAAATGGTGTCGTCACCCATGTTGGCGCCGTTGTTGATGCCCGACACCACCAGGTCCGGCCGGTAGTCCAGCAACCCCGTCAGCGCGATGTGCAGGCAGTCGGCCGGTGTGCCATTGACATATCGGAACCCGTTGGCCGCCCGGTGAACGTACAAGGGTGAATGCAGCGTCAGCGCATTGGACTTGGCGCTGTTGTTGTGTTCCGGTGCCACCACCTCGACCTCGGCCACGTCTTTGAGGGCCTCGTACAAGGCCACGATGCCCGGTGCCTGAAAGCCATCGTCGTTTGATATCAGAATTTTCATGCGTCCACCTTGTGTCTGAAACCATTGTAAGTGGCGCCCTCACACCGACAGCAGACCTCCCGCCCGGGCCAGCATCAACACCGCCACCCCGACACAAAACCAGGCAAACACTTGCTGCAGACGCGTGGGGTGGACCCGGTTGGCCAGCCGCCTGCCAGCCAGCAGCGCCACGATGGCGCCAGCGGCAAAGGGCAACGCAATGGCCCAGTTCATGGTGCCGTGTATGGTGGCAGACATCACACCACTCAAGGACACCAGCGCCATCACCGCCAACGAGGTGGCGTGCACACTGCGAATGCTCAGATTGGTGTAACGCGACAGGGCTGGCACGATCACAAAACCACCGCCGACCCCCAGCAAACCACTGAGCAAACCCGACAGCAAGCCGGTGCCCGCCAACACCTGGGCACACGGGCGTGTCCAGATCAAGCGCTGATCCACGGTGCTCAGCACACAGGGCGCTCGCGCCTGGGTGGTGGCTGGGGCAGCCAGACTGCGCCAGGCGCTGTACATCAGCACGGCGGAGAAAGCCACGATCAAAGGCCGATTGGGGATGTGTTGCGCCAGAAAAACGCCGAGTGGTGCCATCACCATCCCCGCCGCCCCCATCAAGGCCGCAGCACGGTAGCGCACCAGCGCCTCACGCCAGGCCAGGACAGCCCCCAGCGAGGCTGCGGCGAACACCGCCAGCATCCCGATGGGTGCGGCCTGCTGCACCGACAGATGCAGTCCAAACACCAACAAAGGCACCGACAGGATGCCGCCACCTGCCCCGGTGAAGGCCAACACCAGACCAATCACCGTGCCCAACAGCGCCACCCAGATCATCTGGTCCACGCGTGCCCCTGGGTTGCTGATTTGGCAAAAGAAGACATCAGCCAGAACGGCGGCAACCAGCCATCATCATCCAGCTGGGTGCCGACAACGTCAGCCGACAACAAGGTATACACGTACAAGGTGGCGCTTACTCTGGCACAAGGAAGGTAGACTTTTCAAGCAACACCCCTGGGCTGTCCAGTGACTCAATCTTGAAGTGGATCTCGTGTGAACCCGGTTTGGCCCCCTCAAACGGCAATTGCACACGCACCGGCACCGTTCGCGCCTCGGTGGACGGCACACTGACCGTGTCCTGCGAGGTCAGCACCAGACCCGGCAGGCCTTCCACCGAAAAGCGATAACGCTGAGCACTTTCGGTGGCATTCATCACCTGCAAGCGGTACACGTTTTCGGTTTTGCCCGCTTCCACCACGCGCGCCATCACACCGCGGTCACGCACCACGTCCACCTTAAACGGTGTGCGGGTGAACAGGCTGACCATGATCGCCAGCACAATCGTCAGCAAAATAGCGGTGTACACCAGAATACGTGGCCGGAACACATGGCGCAGTGTCTGCTTCTGTGTCCACTTGTTGAGCATGGCGTTTTCGGTCGAGTACTTGACCAGACCACGCGGGTAGCCCACCTTGTCCATGACGGTGTCACACACATCGGCACAGGCACCACAGCCAATACATTCGTACTGCAGCCCTTTGCGGATATCAATGCCGGTCGGACAGACCTGCACACACAGGCTGCAGTCGACACAGGCCCCCAGATTGAGCTTGGTGGGGTCGGCCTTCTTGGAGCGTGCGCCACGCGGCTCACCGCGCTCGGCGTCGTAGGTCACGATCAGGGTGTCTTTGTCAAACATCGCACTCTGGAAACGGGCATAGGGGCACATGTGTTTACACACCTGTTCCCGCATGAACCCGGCGTTGCCATAGGTGGCAAAACCGTAAAACAACACCCAGAATGTTTCCCAGGGACCAAAGTCCAGGTTCGCCAATTGGCTCATCATGGCTTGCATGGGCGTGAAATACCCCACAAAGGTGAACCCGGTCCAGACCCCAATGGCCACCCAGATCAGGTGTTTGGCCGTTTTGCGCGCCAGTTTCTCGGCGGTCATCGGGCCTTCGTCCCGGCGAATGCGGGCCGAGCGGTCCCCCTCCACAAATTTTTCAACCCACAGAAAGATTTCGGTGTAGACCGTCTGCGGACAGGCATAACCACACCACAACCGACCCGCCACCGCAGTGAAGAGGAACAGCGACAAGGCGGCAATGATCAGCAGACCGGTGAGGTAGATGAAGTCCTGCGGATACAAGACCAGACCAAAGATGTAAAAACGACGCACCCCCAGGTCAAACAGAACGGCCTGGCGCTGACCCCACTCGACCCAGGGCAATCCGTAGAAGATGATCTGCGTCACCCACACCATGATCCAGCGCCAATTGGAAAACACCCCTTTGACACTGCGCGGGTAAATTTTTTCGTGAGCGGCATACAAAGACACCAGCTGTGCCTCGGGCTCGGTCGGCACCGGGGTGATGGGTATCACCTTCTTCTCATTCTTCAATTCGGCATTCATTCGTCATTCCTCAAAAAATGGGGGCGGCACGCTGCGCTGCGACAGCGCATCCATCTGTGCAAGAAATTCGTCACGGGTCAGGCCTGAAAAATAGGGATGCCAACGCCGTTGCTCCAGCACCGTGCTCACCGCTCGCGCATGCTGTTCATGCCCGGCAAACAGCAAGGTTTCGTCAGCGAGTGTAAAAACTTTTTGCATGACACTGTCCCACAGGTCCTGCGGCGCTTGCGGATAGGACTGATGGGGACAGGTCGTGACCGCCAACAGCCCGCCACAGAACACGCGGTCGCGCCAGGCAAAACTCAGGCAGTCGCGGGTGTGACCAGGGGTGGCCAGGACCCGGATCATCCCCTCGCCAAACGGCAGCGAGGTCTGCGCCACTTCGCCCTGAACCAGGGGTGCCCCCAGCTTGGTCAGCAGACCAGGCTCATGCGGGTGCAACGCATCATGTTGATGGGTTCGCAACACCCAGCGCAAGCGCAGGTCACGCTCGGCCAACAAGGCCAATAACACCGGGATATCGCGTGCGCGCGGGTCAATCAGAACCGCGTCTTGGGTGTGGTCCGCCAGCAAGTAACTGAACTCGCCGCTGTCACTGTCATTGAGGATGCGAAAGTACATGTCATGCACCCCGCAGCGGCTGGCGCTGGTGGCTGTCTGGTGTGTTGTTGATCATGGCCGCCGATGTCATTTTCTAGACATAGATCAAGAAACGTGCCAGCGGACGCACGCAGCCAGCGCCCAACAGAATCAAGCACTTAGCCAACACCCGCGCCCCACGCACGACGAGCGCGCCTGTCACAAAGCGCTAATTGTCAGAACAGACTGCCAAAAATGTCAGCAATCAAATGGCCACTGCAAACGGGCCATTGGCTCAGATTCAGGCAAGCTCGTCTTCACCAATCAGCAAACGGCTGTCTGACAGGTATTTGTGGGGGGGGATTTCCAGATTGGTGGGAGCGGGTTTGTTCTTGAACACACGTCCGGCCGAATCAAAGGTCGACCCGTGGCAGGGACAGAAGAAGCCGCCTTTCCAGTCCTGGCCCACCCCTGGGTTGGCCGTGCCCTTGGCCACCGCGCTGGGTGAGCAGCCCAGGTGGGTACAAATGCCCACCGCGACCAGATATTCGGGTTTGATCGAACGGCTGGTATTTTGGGCATAAGCGGGCTGCTGGCTCTTGACCTCGGACCTGGGGTCCACCAGTCGCTCATCCAGTGTGGCCAGGTCAGCCAGCGTTTCTTCGGTCCGGCGCACGATCCAGACCGGTTTGCCACGCCATTCCACGGTTTTCATGGCGCCCGGTGCCAGGTCCGAAATGTCGGCCTCCACCGCCGCGCCACTGGCCAGAGCCCGCTCACTCGGAGAAAAGCTGGCGACCAGGGGAATGGCCACACCCACCGTGGCCACCCCGGCCACCGCCGCCGTCAACAGCACCATGCTGCGGCGCTCGGCATCATGATCACTGGCATTGGCAGCCAGCGCTTCAAAGGTGTTGGAAGCAGACATCACATTCTCCTGAAGTACAAAAAGGGAAAGCAGCACCCGATAAATCAGGCACTGCCCTGTTTGGTATCAATATCCGTGCCATGTCAAGCGATCCAAAGAAAACGTTCTATTTCAAGCACTTGAGAAGTTGATCAAAACAATCGGGTTCCACCTCAGGGGAATCACTGCCAGATTTGACAGACTGACAGTCAGCTGGCATACACTCACCGCAGGACCACCACCTGTGTTGAAACCACCCGATGAAACCGCTGCCAGAACTCATGTCCTTCCTGGAAGGTCTGCCCGAGCCACACATCCTGTTTGACACCCAGTACCGCATCCTGGCCGCCAACGCCGCTTACCGGCGCCAGTTCAGCCCGGAGCGCAGCGTGGTCGGGCGCACCTGTTATGAGGTGTCGCACCACTTCCATCTGCCGTGTGACCAGGCCGGTGAATCCTGTCCGCTGCTCAAGGCGCGCGAGTCAGGCCAGCGTGAACGGGTGCTGCACCTGCACCACAGCGCCAAAGGGGAGGAATATGTCAACATCGAACTGGCACCGCTGCTCAATGCCGACGGTGAACAAGCGTTTTTCATCGAGAAGATGGAGCCACTGCGGGTGGCGCAGGGGCAGTCCCGAACCCAAGGGCTGATTGGGCGCTCGGCACCGTTCCAGCAGATGCTGACGATGGTGGCGCGGGTGGCGCCGTCGATGGCCACGGTGCTCTTGCTGGGAGAGTCCGGTACCGGCAAGGAGTTGCTGGCACAGGCGGTGCACGAGGCCAGCCCGCGTGCGGCACGCGCGCTGGTGGCGGTGGACTGCTCCAGCTTGCCCGAGAACCTGTTCGAGTCCGAACTGTTTGGCCACGAGCGCGGCGCCTTCACCGGTGCCAATACAGCCCGTGGCGGACTGGTGGAAGCCGCCAGCGGCGGCACGCTGTTCCTCGACGAGGTGGGCGACATCCCGCTGACCATGCAGGTCAAACTGCTGCGCCTGCTGGAAACCGGCACCTACCGGCGTGTCGGCAGCGCCGAGCAGCGCCACGCCGACATCCGGGTGGTGTCAGCCACCCACCGGCACCTGGACGAGATGGTGGCCCAGGGCAAGTTTCGCGAGGATTTGTATTACCGCCTGAGCACCTTCCCGATCCATCTGCCCGCGCTGCGCGAACGCCGCGACGATATAACGCTGCTGGCCCAGGCCCTGCTGCAAAGGGTGGCCGGGCCACGCAATCTCCAGCTCAGCCCGGCCGCTCTGAGCCTGCTGGAACAACAAGACTACCCCGGCAATGTGCGCGAGTTGCGCAACCTGCTGGAGCGCTCGGCGCTGATGTGTGATGGCGAGGTTCTGGAGGCAAGCCATGTTGAACAGGCCCTGCAGTCAGGTGGGCGCCCGCGAGCCGTTTTCTCACCGCCGAACCTGAACAACCCAAGCGCGATGCTGACGGGCACCGCTGTGCCAACAGCCGCCGCCGGCACTCTCAAATCGGTCGAACGCGCCATGCTGCAAGACTTTGTGAACGCCCATGTTGGCAGCCGGGCCGAGTTGGCGGCGCGCTTAGGCATCAGCGAACGCTCGCTGTACCGCAAGCTCAAAGCCCTGGCGCTGACCTGAGCCCTGAAATACTACCAAGAATATAGCTATTCGCCCTTATTGAATAAGGGCTAGAGGCCATTTTTATTCAAGTTTCTGGGCTTCAGCGCATCTGGAAGACCTTGACCGCGCGCACCAGCGTGTCAGCGCGGGCCGTCAAACCCTCGCAGTCGGCGCTGGCCTGTTGGGCCAGCTCTGCGTTTTGCTGGGTAACCACATCCAGCAGGTGCATCGCCTCACTGATTTGCGTCACCCCGGCGGCCTCGTCCTGGGTGGCTTGAGTGATCTCGCCGAGCCGGGCCGACACCTCACACACCGCATCCACCGCCGTGCGGATGGTGGTGGCGGCCACATCCACCGTGAGGGTGCCCTGCGACACCTGTTCGACCGAGTCATGGATCAGCTGGCGAATCTGCTGCGCTGCGGTGCTGCTGCGCTGCGCCAGGGCCCGCACCTCGGCGGCCACCACGGCAAAACCACGGCCATGTTCCGCAGCATGGGCGGCCTCTACCGCCGCATTGAGCGCCAGCAAATTGGTTTGAAAGGCCAGTTTCTCAATCACCTCAATGATCTCGGTGATGCGGTCTGACGAGGACTCGATGGCATGCATCGAGGCCGACACCTGGTCAATCGCCCGCGCACCCTCGCTGGCCATGGCGCTGGCATTGGTACTCAGGGTCGACAAGGCATGTGCGGTGTCGGCGGTGCGTTGGACGGTGTTGGCAATCTCGCGCACGGCGGAGGTCGTTTTTTCGACCTCACCGGCCTGGGTCTCGGTGTGGGTAGATAGCTCCACACTGCCTTGATGGATGTCCTGTGCCGCCAGGTTGGCGCCTTTGACCTCGGCGCGGACATCGGCCACGATGGCGCGCATGTTGAGATTACTCAGCCACAAACGGCGCATCAGCGCTCCCAGCGGGCTGGTGTTGTTGTAGTCAATCTGGCCATTGAGGTTGCAGCAGGCCAGGTCATTGGCCAATCGAGTGGCTTTGGTAATCGGGTGCACCAAGGCCCGGCGAAACCAGGCCCAGA
The DNA here is from genome assembly GCF_002017865.1 of Rhodoferax fermentans. NCBI lineage: Bacteria > Pseudomonadati > Pseudomonadota > Betaproteobacteria > Burkholderiales > Comamonadaceae > Rhodoferax > Rhodoferax fermentans. The sequence goes on from NZ_MTJN01000002.1 coordinate 3,700,491, forward strand.
ACAAACCAGCGCCCACCAAGCCCGCTGCCCCCTGGGCGGCCAACACGGTCTGGACATCTTGCCCGGCCAACACCCAGGTGGGCAACAAGGCCAGCACCAGGATCATGAGCAGCCCCAGACCGGTGCGCTGGCTCAGCGTGATGCGGTGCAATTTGCCCGGCCAGTCGCGCCAGCCCACCTGGCGCAGACCACCCGCATGCAGCCTGACACGGACCTTGCCACTGGCGCGCTGGGCATCCAGCAGAGCATAGGCCTGTTCGGCCGCCTGGATTTGCGCCCGTGTAGGTTTGAGCCGGACCGACATGTAGGCGCAGGGTTTGCCGCCCTCCATCACCGGCACCACATTGGCTTGCACCCAGTAATGGTCACCGTTTTTGCGGCGGTTCTTGACAATGCCAGACCACGGCCTGCCACGCCCGATGGTGCCCCACAAGTCCTTGAACGCCTCGGGTGGCACATCCGGGTGGCGCACGATGTCATGTGGTTGGCCCAGCAGTTCGGTGTAGTCAAAACCGCTGGCTTGCACAAACGCCTGGTTGCAGTGGGTGATGATGCCTTTGGTGTCGGTGGTGGACACCAGCGTGACGCCGTCTTCAAGCTCAAACTCACGCTGGGTGACAGGAAGGTTTATTTTCATTCTTGAAACAACTTGTGGCAACGACAAACACAGAACCACCACTATCAGGGAGCGTGTAAACCCTAGGTTTGTTCTATGTCAAACGGCCTCGTTTTTACAAATGAACGAGCACGGCCAAGCTGCTGTCATGCGGCATTTGTGCGACATCACACAGACAGCCCGTTTCGGCCCGGCCACCATCGGCTTGTTTTTAGCCAATACACAAGGACACCATGAACCACCCCACCCCAACGACCCCGCCCGACAGTTTGCGGCAGCAAGCGGGCATCCACATTGAACAAGGTGCGGTCACACCGGGTTACACCGCTGATCGCCCCCAGGTGTTGCTGCGGCTCAACGCGGCCCTGGCCACCGAGCTGGTGTGTGTGCTGCGTTATCGCCGCCACCATTTTTTGGCGCGCGGCATCCACTCCCAGTCTGTGGCGGCCGAATTTCTGGCACACGCCAATGAAGAGCTGGGTCATGCTGACCTGATTGCGGCGCGCATCGTGCAGCTCGGTGGTGAACCTGACTTTTCGCCCGCCACCTTACTGGAACGCAGTCACGCCGACTACACGGACGGGAACAACCTGTCCGACATGATTTCGGAGAACCTGATTGCCGAGCGCATCGCCATCGACAGTTACCGTCGCGACATTGTTTACCTGTCTGACCAGGACCCGACCACACGGCGCATGCTGGAGTCGATTCTGGCCGTCGAAGAAGAACACGCCGACGAGCTGGCTGACCTGTTACACGGGCTGCCACCCGCACCCACCCAAACCAAAGCTAAGGACACCCCATGAGCATCGGCACCATTCTTCTGATTGTTTTGATCCTGATGCTGATTGGCGCGATTCCCAGCTGGCCACACAGCCGAAGCTGGGGTTATGGGCCCAGCGGCGGCATCGGGCTGGTGGTGCTGATCATCGTGATCCTGCTGGTGCTGGGGCGGATCTGAACCTGGGGCGGCCCGGCCTGGGCCATGCCCTTACTCGAAAGAAGGCGTTTGCGGCTTGACAACCGGTTTGCCAGCGCCCACCCAGGCTTCAAAACCGCCCGCAATCGACTGCACGTGCTGGTAGCCCATCTCCTGCAAGGCGCAGGCTGCCAACGCGGCACGGCCGCTGGTCTTGCAATACAACACAAGTTTCAGGTCACGCGCTTGCAGTGCGGGGTCGGCACTGAACTTGAATTCCAGCAAACCACGTGAGATATGCACCGCACCAGCCAGGTGACCGGCGGCAAACTCGTCAGCCTCACGCACATCGACCAGCACATCGGCCTGGGCGATGGCTTGCTCGGCCTCGGCCAAGCTGAGCTCATGCACGTGGGATTTGGCAGCGGCAACCAGATCGTGAGCGGTTTTCATCGGCGTCTCCTCCAGAGTTTACTATCAACAATATAGCTATTAGCCTAATGAATATAAGGGCCAAAGCCCAATTTCTTCAATTTTTCAGACCCAACCAGCGCGTCACATGCGCCACACCCTGGTGGCCCGGCCCTTCCGAGAGATTCACCTCACCATGCCAGCGCACCACCGGCCTCAACAGACCGGCAAAGTCCTGATCCAGCAGCTCAGGCGTGTAGAGCATGTCCGCGTCTTTGGGGCCACCACTGTTGTGCTGCAACTGAGTGGGATGGAAGGCCTCCAGTAGCAAGCAGCCACCGGGGCACAGCGCCTGGGCCAGACGCTGATGGGCCAGCCGACGAAAACTGTCGGGCAAGTGGGTGTAGATCAGCACCACGGCGTCCACACTCTGCGGCTCGGGCACCCAGTCGGCCAGATCGGCCACTTGCGTGTTGAGCACCAGACCATGCTGGTGCGCCAGGGCACTGGCTTTTTGCAGGCCCACCACCGAACTGTCGACCGAACTCACCCTGTGGCCCTGCGCGGCCAGCCACACCCCATTGCGCCCTTCACCATCACCCGGCACCAACACACGGCTTGCCGGTGCCAGCCGCGCTGCTTGGTCGCGCAAAAAGACATTGGGTTCGGTACCGTATTTAAAACCGGGCTCGGCAAACCTTTGGTCCCAGAAGTTCATGATTGAAGGGCTCTCGGCAAGAGGTTGGCTCAACGGTCCAGCGCTGCGCGCAGATCCGCTTCGGTGCTGACATAGCTGATGCGTTTGACCAGGTGTTGGTCCAGCTCGATCAGCGTCACCGCATCACCTTGGCGCGGCCAGGCCGCGAGTGTGGCCTCATCGGTCGACACACCGATCGGGTAAGGCAACTTCTTCAGCGCTGGCAGCGCAAAGGTTCGGGTGATGATCCCAGGCATCTTGCCCATGTCGGCCAGATACAGCGCGTTATTGCGGGTCAACTGGTCTGGCGGCAGCTTGTGCAACACCTCCTGCACCAGGTTGGAGGCCTGGCGGCTGGCCGCAAACATCAGCAGACGGGTGTCGGTGTCCATCTGCCATGGCTTGTCGTGCTGGTCTTTGAGTGCCAGCGCAGGCACACGTTGGCCCACCTGCACGGTGGATGCGGTTTGTGCGCTTGCCACCGTGGGCAGGCCAGCTGCGGCGGCGAGCAGGCTGGTGATCACCAGCGCGCTGAAGGCGCGCCGCGTTGGCTGGGCAGTGGGAACAAATGGCAACATGGACATCGCTCAAAACATGATGAAGAAGGACTATGACTCGGCCAACAGTGGGGGCATGTACAGAGCTTACCTCTTCGGGCCGAGACTCTAACCAGCCACCCCCGCTAAGGCCTTAAGCAGCAGAGAGATCAGGCGCTACAGCAGCGACAACACCGCGCAATGGATCAACGCGCCCCCCAGAACCAGCCAGACAAACAGCACACCCGCCAGCAGCAAAGGTTTGAGGCCCGCCTGGCGAACAGCCGACAGGTTGGTGGTCAAACCCAGGGCGGCCATCGCCATGGCCAGCAAGGCCGTGTCGACATCGGTGACCCACACCACCACCGGGTGCGGCAGCCACTGCAGGGAGTTGAAGGCCACCATGGCGATGAAGGCGAAGGCAAACCACGGCATGCGGATGTTTGACCACCCGCCCCTCGCTCCACGATGTGGGCCAGGCCGCTGTGCCGGGCTCTGATGACACGCCAGCCAGGCTGACAGCCCCATCAGAAACGGGGCCAGCATCATCACCCTCACCATTTTGGTGATGACGGCCGTGTCGGCTGCTGCGCTGTCCACCGCGTGGGCGGCGGCCACCACCTGTGCCACTTCGTGAATGGTCGATCCGACGTACATGCCAAAACCATGGACACCTCCGCCAACCACCGGCCAATGCTGGTTCAGCACAAACAACCACGGATACAACCACATGGCCAGCGTGCCAAACACCACCACCGTGGCAACCGCCACGGTGACATTTTCGGCGCGGGCGTGCAGCACCGGCTCGGTGGCCATGACCGCAGCCGCACCACAAATCGAACTGCCAGCACCGATCAAGATGGCCGCGTTGGGCTCCAGCTTGAGCCAGCGTGTGCCCAGCAGGTAAGCCAGCGTGAAGGTCGAGCCCAGCACCAGCGCATCGATCAGCACACCGGCCAGGCCCACCTGACCGATGTCGTGCAGCGTCAGACGCAGGCCGTACAGGACAATGCCCAGGCGCAGCAGCCGCTGTTTGGCCAACGTCACTCCGGGCGCACAGGGTGCAGCCAGGCGCCCATACACGGTGTTGCCGAGCAAGATCCCCAGCAAGATCGCCAGACTGAGGGCACTCAGACCATGCTTGCGCAGCCAGTCCAGCTGACCCAGTGCCATCGCCACACCGGCCAAAACGCCGCTGAGCAACACACCCGGTGCATAACGCTGCAGAACTGCGCGTGTATGTGTCATGGCTATCTGGGGGTAGGCAAGCTGTGCCAAGTCGCTGCGGGTCATGGTGTTGCTGAACGGGAAAACAAGTGTTCAGCGACTGTAGGTTGCTGCTACTTATTTGTAAAACAGCTTATTCAGCTAATAATTACCCATCCAATCGCTACACAACCCAAACACACCATGCCTGTTTTGCATCTGACCCTGCGCCAATTGCAGATTTTTGCGGCCGTGGCGGGCTGTGGCAGCACCACAGCGGCCAGCACCCAACTGGCGCTGTCACAGTCGGCCACCAGTTCGGCCATCAACGAGTTGGAGCGCCTGCTGTCACAAAGCCTGTTCGACCGCAGTGGCAAGCGCCTGCTGCTCAACAACAATGGCCGCGACCTGCTGCCGCGTGCGCAAGCCGTGCTGGATGCGGCCATCACCATCGAGCAAAGCGCCCAGGACGGCCTGGCCCAGGCACACAGCTTGCGCATTGGCGCCAGCACCACCATTGGCAACTATGTGCTGCCGAGCTTACTGCGCCAGTTTCTGCAACAGTCAGCCGCGCCAAGCAGCACCTGGCAGTCGCATGTGCTGATTGGCAACACCGAGGTGGTGTGTGAGGCGGTGGCGGCCTTTGAGCTGGATGTGGGCCTGATCGAAGGGCCCGCACACCTGCCAACATTGAGCATGACACCCTGGCTGCAGGATGAACTGCTGTTGGTGAGTGCCACACACACCCCGCGCGAGATTGACCCGCAAGATGCAAATGCCCAAACAGCCGAGGTGTCCACCGTGTCGCTCGACGCCTTGCGCGAGCGGGTCTGGTTGCTGCGAGAACAGGGCTCAGGCACCCGCGAGAGCACCGACCAGTTGCTGTTGCCCTACCTGCATGCTTACCAGCGCAGCATGGTGCTGGGCAGCTCAGAAGCCATCAAGCTGGCTGCTGCCGAGGGCCTGGGCGTGGCCTGCCTGTCGCATTGGGTGGTGGCAGACTTCATCGCGACCGGGCGGCTGCAGGTGGTCGCCAGCCCCTTGCCAAGCATGCGTCGCCAGTGTTACCTGGTGGTCCACCGGGACAAAAGCAACACGCCGGCGCTGCGCCACTTTGTAGCGCAGGCCAACCTGTATGCCACTGCGCGTGGGGCTTTGGCCCCAAGTTATTGAGCGCTGCGTGTCAAGCCGCTGCGCCGAAGTTGTCGGGCATCTGGATCGCCACCACCTCACCTCGGGCGGTGGCCACACCGTTGGCGTAGACCGTCGCCTCTACCACCACCTTGCGGCCCTTGATCTCCTTGATGCGGCCACGGATTTCCAGCGTGACATCAATCGGTGTGGGCTTGAGGTAGTCCACATGCAATGAGCCGGTGACAAACCGGAACGCGGGCAAGCTGTCCATAGCCCGACCCTCTTGCCGATACATCGCTGCCGCTGCGGTGCCGGTGCCGTGGCAGTCGATCAGCGAGGCCAGCAAACCGCCATAGGTGTAACCTGGCACAGCGGTGTGATACGGCTCGGGGGTGAAACGGGTCACCGTCTCGTCCCCATCCCAATAGGTCTTGATGCGGTGGCCGTGCTCGTTGTTGGCACCACAGCCATAACAATGCGACAGGTTATCAGGGTAATACTCTTGAAAAGCTTTCATGGGGCATCCTGCAAAAGTTGTGGGCAACAGCTGGGCCAAATGTATCAGGCAGCGCCCTGACACCGTCCCCAGTCACTCAGCAGGGAAAGCCACCACATGGTCCGCCGCCAGGCGGATACCAATCTGCTCACCCACCGCATGGTTATGGTGCGAGGGCACCAGCGACAACACGCGTTGGCCGCTGGGCAGCAGCAAGCCGTACAAAAACTCGGCCCCGCGAAACGCCTTGCTCTCGACCCTGGCCAACAACGGGCTGCTGTCGTCGTGCTCGATGTCATCGGGCCGCAGCAATACGTCGACCAGACAACTGTGGGTGCCGTCCGGGCTGACCGCTGGGCGGCATGACACCGGCACCCGGGCATCCAGCACACCTAACTCAATAGACACCCGCTGCTGACCCAACACCTCACCGGGCAAAAAAGCGCCCTGCCCGACAAAGTCGGCGACAAAACGGTTGACCGGTCGGTGGTACAGGTTGTAGGGCGTGTCCCACTGCTGGATGCGGCCCTGGTGCATCACACCGACCCAGTCGGCCAGGGAAAACGCCTCGTGCTGGTCGTGGGTGACGATCAGCGCGGTGCTGGCTTCCCGTTTGAGGATGTCACGCACCTCAATCGACAAGCGCTCACGCAATTCCACATCCAGGTTGGAAAACGGCTCGTCCATCAGGATCAGGCGCGGGCGTGGCGCCAGCGCACGCGCCAAGGCCACACGCTGCTGCTGCCCGCCCGAGAGCTGGTGCGGAAACTGGTTAGCCTGGCCGCTCAGCCCCACCAGCGCCAGCAGCTCTGCCACCCGCGCGGCAGCCACCGCCTTGGACTGGCCATGCAGGCCAAAGGCCACGTTGTTGGCCACCGTCAAATGGGTGAACAAAGCATAGTCCTGGAACACCATGCCCACACCGCGCTGTTCGGCGGCCAACATCCAGCCCGGTCGACTGACCAGGGTGTTGCTAATGGCCACCTCACCCTGCTGGATCGCCTCAAAACCCGCAATACAGCGCAGTGCCGTGGTTTTGCCACAGCCCGATGGCCCGAGCAGGCAGCCGATGTCGCCCTTTTCCAACGAAAAGCTCAGGTCGGTGATGACGGGACGGCTGCCGTAAGACTGCGACACCGCTTGAAGCAACAATTCAGGCATAAAGATCAACAGCGCAGCTTATCCGCGCGCCAGGTCAAAAACAAAATCGGGACCAAGCCCACCAGCACAATCGCCAGCGACGGCAGCGCCGCGCGCTCCCACTGGCCCTCAGAGGTCATCTCATACACCCGCACCGCCAGCGTGTCCCAGCCAAACGGCCGGGTCATCAGGGTGATCGGCATTTCTTTCATGATGTCGACAAAAGCCAGCGCAGCGGCTGTGCTCAGGCTGGCGCGCAACATCGGCAGGTGCACCCGCGCCAGCAGTCGGCTGGTGCGCGTGCCCAGGCTGCGGGCGGCCTCATCCACATTGCGGGTGATGCGCTGCAGCCCACTGTCCATCGGGCCAAAACCCACCGCCAGGAAACGCACCAGATACGCCAGCAACATCACCAGCAGGGAGCCTTTGAAAATCTCGGTGCCCTGAAAACCAAACCAATCACGCGCCAGGTCAATCAGGGCATTGTCCAGGGCCGCCACCGGGATGAACAGCCCCACCGCCAGCACCGCGCCCGGAAAGGCGTAGCCCAGCGTGGCCAGGCGCTGCGTCCAGCGCATCAAGGCGCTGGGCCGCTGGCGACCGGCATACGCCAACAGCACCGAGAACACTACAACTAACAGAGCACCCAGCCCAGATAATATAAGGGAGTGCCAGGCAAAAGACCAATAACGGGCGTCCAGATCTTGCACCGCCACATCCAGCGTCCACACCACCAGTTGGGCCACCGGCACCCCAAACGCCAGCAACAGCACCAGCCCCGAGTAGAGGCAGGCCAGCGCAGCCATGACCGGTGACAACACAATGCGGCGCGACACACCGCTGCGCCCCACCGCCGCATAACGCATCTGGGCGCGTGAACGCTGCTCCAGCACCACCACCACCAGCACAAACAGGATCAACACCGAGGCCAGTTGGGCGGCCGCTGGCAAAGAAAACAAGCTGTACCAGGCCTTGTAGATGGCGGTGGTGAAGGTGTCGATGTTGAAAATTGCCATGGTGCCGAAGTCGGCCAGGGTCTCCATCAGCGCCAGCATGAGGCCAGCCACGATCCATGGCCGCGCCATCGGCAGCGCCACCCGGACAAAACCTTGCGTGCGCGACAAACCCAGCGACTGCGCCGCCTCCAAGGCCATCGCGCCCTGGGTGGCAAAGGCGTTTTTCGAGATCAGGTAAACATAGGGGTACAGCGCCAACGACAGCACCATCACCACCCCACCACGGGAACGCACTTCAGGCAGGCCGGTGATGCCCCAGCCTTCACGCAGCCAACTCAGGAGCGGGCCGCTGAAGTCCAGCAAGTCGATGGCCACAAAGGCCGTCACATAAGCGGGCAAAGCCAGGGGCAAGAGCAGCGCCCAGTCAAACAGGCGACGCCCCGGAAACTCACACATGGCCACCAACCAGGCCAGTGACACCCCCAGCAACGTCACCCCGAAGCCAACACCCAACAACAGCCAGAAGGTGTTGACCAGCAGCTCCGGCAACACAAACTCACTGAGGTGCGACAGGATCGAGCCGTCGATACGGGCGAACGACGACAGGCTGACCACCACCGGCACCAGGACCAGCGCGGCCAGCAGCAGCGCAAACAGCACCCAGCCGTCGACCCGAAAGCGCTTTTGGGGGGCAGTGACCGCAGTTGCTGCGGCCGGCAAAGGGAAACTGCCCTCAGGCACAGACACCCCGGATCACTTGTAACCGACGCGGTCCATCAGCTTGACGGCCTGCGCCTGCAGACTACCCGCTTCTTTCACATTGATCAGGTTCGGCTGGAAGCTGCCCCAGGCAGCCACGGTGTCCGCGGGCTTGACCTTGGGGTTCACCGGGTACTCCAGGTTGTTGTCGGCAAACAGGTTTTGTGCCCGGTCTGACGACAGCCATTCGATCAGCTTTTGTGCGCCAGCCGGGTTTTTGGCATGACGTGTCACACCCGCGCCAGACACATTGACGTGGACACCCGCTTCTTTGGACGTCAGGTTCTGGTTGGGCCAGAAAATGGCCAGCGGGTATTTGGGTTGGGTCGCCATCAAGCGGCCATAGTAATAGGTGTTGACCACGGTGGCCGCACATTGGCGGTTGGCGACCGCCTCCATGGCCTTGGTGTCATCGGCAAAAGGTGCGGTGGCCAGGTTGTTGACCCAGCCTTTGACAATGGCCTCGGTTTTGGGTTCACCGTGCTCGGTGATCATCATCGCCACCAGACTCTGGTTGTAGACCTTCTTGGCGGTGCGCAGGCACAAACGACCTTTCCACTTGGGGTCAGCCAGGTCCTCGTAGGTGGACAACTCGGACGGTTTCACCATGGTGGTGTTGTAGACGATGGTGCGTGCGCGCACCGACAGGCCAAACCACTCATTGCCCGGATCACGCAGATGGGCGGGCACGTTGTCTTGCAAGGCCTTGGACTGAACTGGGCGCAACAGTCCCTGGTGCGAGGCTTGCCACAAATTGCCAGCATCGACCGTGAGCAACATGTCAGCGGGAGTGTTCTGCCCCTCGGCCTTCAGGCGCTCCATCAGCGGGCCTTCGGCGCCGGTGATGAACTTGATCTGGACGCCGGTGTCGCGGGTGTAAGCATCAAACAGCGGTTTGATCAACTGCTCGGCGCGGGCGGAATACACCACCACGTCTTCGGCGGATGCACTCAATGCGGTAGCGGCCAGAACAAGGGCGGCCATCAGTGGCGGAAATGTCATGTCGGGATGTCCTTCAGCAAGTTGTTGACAGAACGGTCATCTTACATCGAATGCGAATAGTTATCACTTGTGGGGAAATCATGCATAATCCATCGCCAATGGGAATAACTCTCATTTAAACCAATGCAACCTGCGCCCTCAGGTGCAAGGTGCCAGCCACCCGCTTCGTGAACCCAGAAACAGGAGAGCCTTGTGTGCCAAACCCACGCCATCGCTGACCATACCGCCACCAAGCAGGCCAATCCAGCTGTCGAAACAGCTGCGACCATTCAGACCACCACCGGCTCACGCCGACGCAAGCTGTGGGAACTGGAAGACCGTGCGTTTTGCCCGGTGATTGGTGTCTGCCTGCCGATTCCGGTTCTGCGGCGGGTGGTGAACAAGACGTTTCGCGGGCACAACGTCGACACCGACTACGCCCTGCATTCTGGCGCCGTGGGGCAATGTGGCAGTCGCACTCCCTTGGCCGAAGGCATGCAGCGCGAACTGGAGCAGCGGTATGCCCTGGCCATACGCCAGGCCGCCAGCGTCAAAACCACCGAGGCACTGGGCCACTGGTGGAATGAGGCTTCACAAAAAGACCTGGCTGGTCCGCTCTGGGCCACATTGACACATCCCCGCTGCAGTACCGACCTGGAGCGTCAGATCCTCGGTGAAGTGCACATGCTGCAACACCAGGTGGGTGCCGCACAACGCGCTGACCTGCAACGCCTGCAAACCCTGACAGATCACAACACCACGCTGACACGTGAGCTGTCCAATGCGCAACAACGCATCAACCAGTTAGCCAGCGAAGGGGCGAACCGCCTCAAGATGCTGCAAGACCAGGTTTTACAGCTGCGCACCGAGGTGATCACCCGTGACACCCGCCTGGCCAGCTTGCAACAACAGTTGAGTGCACTGGAGGCCTCGGTGCCAGACCTGGCATGCCGCACGAAACAGGCGGCGGACCTGGCCCAACAAGCCAAACAGATCCAGGCCCTGGAACGTGCCTTGCAGCAGGCACAACAGGACAATGAACGCAACAGCCGCGTGATCGACATCCAGGCTGCTGAACTCAAACGCCTGGCGCCGCAGACCGACGCAGCGCTCACGGATGCAGCATCTGCCCCTCTCAAACCCGTCCAACTGGAAGACCGTGCCGTGTTGTGTGTGGGTGGGCGCACAGCCAGTGTGCCGCAGTACCGCGACATCATTGAAAGTGTTGGCGCCCGATTTGCCCACCACGACGGTGGTGAAGAAGAAAGCCTGACCAAACTCGACACCACGCTGGCAGCGGCCGATCTGGTGATCTGCCAGACCGGTTGTATCAGCCACAACGCCTATTGGCGCGTCAAAGACCACTGCAAACGTACCGGCAAACAATGCCTGTTTGTGGAAAACCCAGGTACTGCCAGCCTCAAACGCGCCCTGTCGGAGTTACAGCACACCGCTGTGGCATGAGTTGCTGCACCCAGATGGATTGACCAAACCCAGACCGTTGAGAGCCTGGGTTTGGTGCTGGCTTATTTGGTCAGGATAAGTTTGCCCAGTTTGGTGACCTGCAGGCGGTAAATCACACCCTCGTGCTCGATCGGCACCGACCTGAAACCACGCAATACTGCGGCGCTGGACACAGGCGCTGGCGAGGCCAGCCCACGCAAGTTGGCAGACTGTGCCGCCAAGGGCTGAACGGCAACCCCCGCCTGGGTTTCGTGAGCAGACTGCTGTGCCATCACTGCCCAGGCTCCGTGACAAAACCGATTTTCCGCAAGCCTGCCCGCTGTGCGGCCGCCATCACTTGCGCCACACGTTCATAACGCACCGCCTTGTCACCCCGCAAGTGCAACTCGGGTTGCGGCTCACGCGCGGCCTCGGTTTCCAACAAACCCGGCAAAGCAGACTCACTCACCAGGGCTTCGTTCCAGTAGTACTGGCCCTGCGCGTCCACGCTGAGCCGAATGGTCTGCGGCAAAACCACTTGCGGCTGGTTGGCTGCCACCGGCAAGTCCACATTGACCGAGTGCTTCATCACCGGAATGGTGATGATGAAAATAATCAGCAACACCAGCATGACATCCACCAGCGGTGTCATGTTGATCTCGCTCATCACATCGTCGGCATCGGATTGGGTTCCAAAAGCCATGCTCAGGCCCCCTTCTTCATCACCACAACATTGCTGGCACCGGTCGAATTCACCCGTGCCCCCGTAACAAAGAAGGCGTGCAGATCATGGGCAAAACTGCCCAGCTTGTTCAGGATTGCCTTGTTGCCACGCACCAGGGCGTTGTAACCCAGCACCGCCGGAATCGCCACCGCCAGGCCCAAGGCCGTCATGATCAAGGCTTCACCTACTGGCCCCGCCACCTTGTCGATGGTCGACTGACCCGACATACCAATGCTGAGGAGCGCATGGTAGATGCCCCACACCGTGCCAAACAGACCCACAAAAGGTGCGGTTGACCCCACCGACGCCAGAATCGCCAAGCCCGACTGCAGGCGTGCCGTGATCTCATCCATGGCATTGCGCAGGCAACGTGTTACCCAGTCGCTGACATCCAGACTGTCATGCAGATGCACCTTGCTGTTGCGGTGGTGTGCGGCAGCTTCCCGACCTTCAAGAACGATCTGGCGGAACGGGTCCGACGGATCCGAGCCCAGTTTGTCCAAGGCAGCGGCAAAGTCTTCGCTGTGCCAGAAGTCCGCCGCCTGTCTGGCCTGCTTGCGGTATTTGATGATGTCCAAGGTTTTGAGTGCAATCACGATCCAACTGGCCATTGACATCAGCAGCAACAGCACAGCCACCCCCTTGGTCACCCAGTCGCCCTGGGTCCAGACATTGACGATGCCGAATTGCGATTCCATTGATAACACTCCTGATTAAAAAACTACTCAAGCACCCAGTTGATGGGCACGTTAAAAGACATGGTGGTGGGCACGCCGTTGCGTTTGCCCGGGATGTAACGCCAGCGCATCACCGCGGTCAAGGCGGCCTGATCCAGCGCATCAAAACCACTGGACTTCACCAATCGGGCACTCACCGGCAGACCATCGGTGCCAATCAGCACACTGTGAATCACCAAACCCTGCTCGCCGCGGCGTTTGCTGGCCAAGGGGTACACCGGCTTGGGGTTTTGCAGATAGTCCGCATCACTGGAAGGCAAGACCACGGTCGCAGGCGCAGGCGCTGCGGGTGTCGGCGACTCCACCGGGGCAGCAATCGGTGCCGGTGGTGCAACAGGTACAACCGGCACTGTCCAGGCCTCAGGCGCCGGGGTGTCGGTCCGTACCGCCAGTGTTTGTGGCACAACGGGGGTTTTGGGCTGGGTCACTGGTCGCTTGACCACCACTGGCGGCGCAGGCGGCATCACACGGGGCGCAGGCGGTTCAATGAACTCACTCAACATCTGCACCGGCACCACCATCTCGACCGCCTGACGCAACAGTCCACTTTGCAGCGCCCACAGCGCCAGGGCGTGGAACACCAGAACATAGGCCACCACCACAAAAGGACGCCGGTCTGTGGCCGTCATCGACAGCCAGGTTGAGCGTCGCTGTGTCAGAGACCTCATTTGCGCAAAACCCAGGCAGCCGCTACAAAAACCATGACCGCACTGCCCCCGAGAATGAAAAGTGTGTTCATGAAACAGCCCTTTCGAAGTAAATACATTCTTTATTATAAATACGAGTAATTCGCATTACATGCCGTCCATCAAGCATTTTCTTGTTATTTGGTTGTCCAAGCAGCCGACACATCTCTCTCCGTCGAGAACAGGCAATCACAGCCCGGCACCAAACGGGGGCAACCACACAAAGCCATGGCCATTTCCAATTCATCACGCAACAAACGCAGCACGTGCGCCACACCCAGAGCACCGGCATTGGCCAGGCCATAGATGTAGGGGCGACCAATCAACACCGCGTTGGCACCCAACGCCACGGCTTTGAGCACATCGGTACCACGGCGAATGCCACCATCCACCAACAGGGGCACATCGGCGCCCAGCACCTGGCGAATGCGCGGCAGCACAGCAGCGGTTGTAGGTGCCGTGTCCAGCGTACGCCCACCGTGGTTGGACACCACCAGGCCCGCCACACCCAGTTGCACCGCCTGGCGTGCATCGTCCGGGTGCATCACACCTTTGAGCAACACCGGTAATTTGGTTTGGGACAACAGCCACTCGATATCAGCCCAGCTTGTGGCGACTTGTAACAAGCCTCCACACAAAGCACTTTGCCCCGGCACTTGAGTCGAGGGGGGTACGGGCGGCAAACCGACCAGATTCACCGCCGACACGCCGGGTGGCAGGCGAAAGCCGACATGCCGCTCTCGGTCACGGGCGCCATTCACCGGGGCATCCACGGTCACCACCAGCGCCTCATACCCTGCCCGCTCGGCGCGCTGCACCAGTTCACGGTTAAAAGCCCGGTCCGGCGTCAGATACAACTGAAACCACAAGGGGCCACGCTCCGGGTCACTCCCCACCGCCTGGGCCACGGTTTCGAGCCGGATGCTGGCCTGGGTACTCAGCACCAAACCCGCCTGCTGGGCCGAAGCGGCACAGGCGGTAGCGACTTCGCCGTCCGGGTGCGCCATACGCTGGTAGGCCACCGGGGCCAAAAAAATCGGGTGTGCCAAGGTGCGCCCCAGCAAGGCCACCCGGGTATGTGCGCCACTCAGATCACGCAAAACCCGGGGTTGCAGCAGCTGTTGTTGCCACGCGACCACATTGGCTTGCAAGCTCAACTCGTCAGCAGCACCACCGCTGAAATAAGCCCAAGCATTGGCATCGAGTCGACTGCGCGCCAAAGCCTCGTGGTCTGCCAGACTCACCACACCCGCAGGCAACCCTGCCAGCGCAGGCGTTTGTTCACTCATGTGTCCGCCCAGCCGCGCAGCAGGTTGTGGTAGACCCCGGTGAGCGCGGTGGTTTCGTCACTTTCACCATGTTGCTGGCGCAGGCGCAGCAGGTTCATGTCCAGCTCAAACAACAGACGACGCTGTTCATCACTGCGCACCATGCTCTCGATCCACAAAAAGCAGGCCACCCGGTGGCCACGTGTGACCGGTTTGACCTGATGCAGGCTGGTGCCCGGATACAGCACCGCGTGCCCTGCGGGCAGCTTCACCGTTTGTTCACCATAGGTGTCGGCAATGGTGAGTTCACCACCGTCGTAATCGTGCGGGTCGTTCAGAAACACCGTGCATGACACATCGGTGCGCACCTTCTGACCATTGGGCAGCGCGCGGATGGCGTTGTCAATGTGCTTACCGTAGTAGTTGGCGTCACCACCATAACGGTTGACACGGGGTGTGAACACCCGTTTGGGCAAAGCCGCCGAGAAAAAAGTGCTGCTGCGGTCTAAGCCGCGCAGCACCAAAGCCCGTATCTGCTGCGCGGCCTCGCAATCGTGTGGCAACTGCTGGTTGTTTTTGACCAGCGCCGCTTGCTCACCCGCGCTGGCGCGCCCGTCCCCCCAGGGCGCGCTGGCCAGCAGCTCGCTCACCTTGTTGACCTCGTCAGGCGTCAGGATATGAGGCAGCGTCAACAACATGGTGCTCAGAACTTGAAACTGCCCGTGACTTGCACCAAGCGGCCCGCACCGGGGATGTAATGCCCCGAGTACAGCTGGTCAGCGTACAACTTGTTGGTGATGTTGCTGACACTGGCCTTGAGAGTGACCTTCTCGTTCATCTTGTACTCGGCCATCACATCCGCCGTGACCCAGCTGGGCACTTCCCAGCCCGGGTTACGGATCGGTGTCTGACGGCCACGGAAGTTGATGCCAGCACCCACACGCCACTGGGCGTTGAGCTGGTAGGTGTTCCAGAACGAGCCACTGTGGTAAGGCGTGTTGGAGGGGCGTGTGCCCTGACCTTCCGAGCCCGCCACACCGACGTCAATCTTCGCCACCGGCATCCACATGTACGAGGCATAAATTTCCCACTGCGGTGTGAGCCTGCCAGCAATATCAATTTCAGCCCCGGCCACATGGCGTTTGCCCGACAGCGTGACCAGATTCACCAACGGGTCGGTGTTGCGTTCATGCAGCTTGGTGGAGCGAAACACCGCAACCCGGGTGGTAAAGCGCTGGTCTTCGGTGTCGAGTTTGGCACCCAACTCGATGTTGACACTTTGCTCGGGCGGGATATTGGCATTGGTTGCCCCCAGCGAATAGGCATCACCGGAAGTGTTGAACGAGGTCGCTGCCGAGAAGTGGTAGGAATGCAGATCATTGGGTTGGTACAACACACCCACGCGTTTGCTCAGTTCAGACACCTTCATCTGATAACTGGCTTGCGAAGCCACGTTGGTGTTGGACAGGTTGTAACTGGTGTAATCGCCACTCAGATGGTCAAACCGCAGCCCGGCCAGCACTTTCCAGTGTGGCACTACTTCAACCAAGTCCTGCATGTAGGCACCCCATCCACTGGAGGTGTAGTCACTGGTTGTACGCAGCACACGAGAAGACTCATTCACCCAGGCACCATCGTTGGGTGTCCCCACGGTGGTGGTGGGTTTGGTTGGCACCACACCACCCTGCGTGGCCGAGCGGGCACCGTAGACCGTCTTGGTTTCACGCGCCACATCAACCCCGGTCAGCAGCTCATGCTCCAAACCCCAGGCCTTGAACTTGGTCTGGTAATCACTTTGGGCATACAGGGTGTCCATGTCCTGAATCTTCAGCTGGGTGCCACGCGTCAACACGGTGGCATTGCTGAAATTACTCAGGTTGGCATTGGTCACCGTCGGGCAAGCCGCGTTAGGGGTGTAAACACCTGCCTGGTTGGTGCTGCCCTGACACAAGCGCACCGTACCCGCCCGCTGATCGCGCGTGTATTCACCCTTGCGAATCTGGGTTTTGAGCGTGCTGTCGGCATCAAAACGGTGCGTGTGGGTGAAGGTGCCGGTGGTGGCGGTGCCCGCGTTGTAGTCGCTGGCCATGCCGTAATACGCGGTCGGGTCCAGCGGCAAGGTGGTGGTAGCGCTGGTAGGGGATGACGCAGTCGGTCGAATCCACGGCATGCCGTAGTTCATGCCATTGTTGTTGTCCAGGTGGTAAAGGCTGGCCGAGAACTCGTCTTTTTCACCAATGTTCCAGCGGTAGGTGGCTGAAATACCCTTCTTGTCCAGACTGCTGCCCGCGCCGTTGTTGTCGGCTTCGGTGACCATGGTGTTGATGCGCAAGGCGGCATCGTCGGCCGTCTGGATGTTGAAGTCGCCCACCACACGGCGGTGGTTGTGGCTACCCACGGTCACATCCACCTGGTTGTCACCAAACAGGGTCGGCGCCTTGTTGACCAAGTTCACTGCGCCACCGGTGGAACCACGGCCAAATAGCATTGAGGCGGAGCCACGCATCACCTCCATACGATCCAGACTGAAGGTGTCACGCTCGTAAAAAGCCGGGTCACGCATGCCATCCACAAAAATGTCACCGGTCGAGGCCAGCGAAAAACCGCGCAGCTTGATGTCTTCCTCACCGCCCTCCGCCGCCTGGAACGAGATGCCAGCAGTCACTTTCAAAGCCTCTTTGACGGTGTCCAGATTGCGCTCATCAATCAACCGCTCGGTCACCACGGTGACCGACTGGGGAATGTCGCGCAGTTGTTGCACACCCTTGCCGATGGTGGTCTGGGTGGCGCGAACCGAGTCACGACCTTCAGGCGCCTGCGCCTTCTCCTTGACCACCACCGGCTTGAGGGTTTTGTCATAGGCCGTGGTGGTTTCCTGCGCCAGCGCACTCATGGAACCCGCCAACAACATGGCACCAATGGGCAGAAGCTGCGGATTAACTATTGCTTTAGTAGCGTTACACCCTTTTACCATAAGGGCTACAGGCTTTTTATCAGAAATTTTTGGATGTGGTTGTGTCATAGCGTGTGATACCTGGTGGGGTGTTGGCTGGCTAGGACACAGGCACCGCAGACGGTGACGTGGCTTGACTGGCTGGTGAGGGCTGGCCGCAGGGGGATGAAGGCGGCCGCCGAAAATTTAGTCTATCATAAATACGAATCGTTCTTATTGTGAAATATCATACGTTGTTCACTCACCACAAGGATCCTCATGAAACTTCACTCCCTGTCTCTGGCAACCGCCCTCGCTCTCGGTTCTTTGACCGTGCCCGCGCTCTTGCCAAGCGCATCAGCCCAGACCTCGGTCGCCGCGACCAGCAACCAATCCAGCGTGACCCACGCCGCCGTGGTGACGCAATACGCCACACTGGTGCACGCCAACTACCAGGACGTGCACCAGGCAGCCGTCGCACTGCAAACCGCCGTCAACAGCTTTTTGGCCAATCCCTCCAGCGCCACGCAAGATGCCGCCAAACAATCCTGGCTGAACGCCCGTGAGGCTTATGGCCAAACCGAGGCTTTCCGTTTTTACGGGGGCCCGATCGACAGCGACAGTGGCCCGGAAGGCCGTATGAACGCCTGGCCGATGGATGAGTCCTTTGTGGACTCGGTCAATGACAAACCCAACGCGGGCCTGATCAACAACAAAAAATTTGTCATCAACCGCAAAAACCTGATCGCCCAGAACGAGCGTGGTGGTGAAGAGAACATTGCCACCGGCTGGCATGCGGTCGAGTTCTTCCTGTGGGGTCAGGACTTGTCAGAAACTGGCCCGGGTGCACGCAGTTTTGAGGATTTTGTGGATGGCAAAGCCCCCAATGCCGAACGCCGTCGGCTGTATCTGAAAACCGTGATGGACCTGCTGGTGGATGACAGCGCCAACCTGGTCAAGGCCTGGGCGCCCGATGTCAAAAACAACTACCGCGCCAAGTTCGAGAAAGGTGGCAAGGAGTCGGTGCGCAAGATGCTGGTTGGTCTGGGTTCACTGTCACGTGGTGAACTCGCTGGTGAACGACTCGAGGTGGCACTCAACAGCCAGGACCAGGAAGACGAACACTCCTGCTTCTCTGACAACACCCACCGTGACGCGGTCACCAATGCCAAAGGCATCCAGAACGTCTGGCTGGGCAGCTACAAACGCCTGGACGGCAGCGTGGTCAGCGGCCCCTCGTTACGCGACCTGACGGCGTTGACTGACCCGGCACTGGCCGAAAAAACCTCACAACAAATCGCCCAGTCGGTAGCCGCTGCCGAGGCCATCCAGGCGCCGTTTGACCGCGAAATCATGGGCGCCAAAGACGCACCGGGCCGCCAGCGTATCCAGAAAACCATCGCCAGCCTGACCCAGCAAAGCAAAGACCTGGTCGCTGCCGCCAGTGCGGTGGGCATCAAAAAGCTGACCTTGGTCGAGCCGTGATACAGGCCCGGTTACCATCGTGGCCGGACTATATGTAAGAAATTGGCCTCTAGCCCTTATTCCATAAGGGCTGAGAGCTATTGTTTTAATATGCCTGCACCGACAAGCGGGTGCAGCTGCCCTGACGCCTTCAGCAACACCCGCGCCAGCTTATGGGCGGGTGTTCAATAGCTTCTACTGAAGGCTGAGAATCCACTTGGCCAGTTTGCTGGCATCGGCCGGACTCACCGACGCATTGGCCGGCATAAACGGCAAGCTGGCCTGACCTTCCTTTTGCCAACCCATACCCGCAGGCATTGGTGTGCCTTTGAGAATGTGCTGCGCCAGCGTGGCCTCGGCGTCCTTTTTACCTTTGTATTTTTTGGCCACCGCCTTGTAGGCCGGCCCCAGCACCTTGGCTTCGACCGTGTGGCAGGCCAGGCAACCCTTGGCTTTGGCCAGGACCTCGTCTGCCTGGGCTGCACCCGCCAACAGCAGACCAGCACCAAGCAACAGAGATAGCTTGATTGACTTCATTGTGTGTCTCCATTCATGAAAGAAAACGCTCCGTCTGAGCATCGGATAAGCATCTTAGTTCAAATGCGAATAATTCTCATGCCGGCGCAGACAAACCCACCATGGAAATGATGGTGAAAAAGGGCGAAAAGATCGAGCGCTACAAAGCCAGCGGCCAGATCGGTCAGGGTGAAGGCGCCAAGGCTGGCACCGCCTACCGGATGAAGGACGGCGGCATCGTCTACGTGCCGGAGTAAGCCTCGGGTTGACAAGCGGCTGGGTGGCGGTGCCTGGTCTTGCTGAGCAACCTGGCATTGCCTTCAATGAGAACGGTTCTTGTTTGTATACTGTGGCCAAGCCGCTTCTTGCCAGTTGTGGCCTGCAGACAGCTTTGTCACCCTCATCACACCCACCCGCATGAAATCTCACAACCTGCGTTGCTGCCCCACCGTCACACCAGACACGTGGTCGGGCGCCGTGCAGGTCTGCCAGAGTTACAAGCCAAAAGTGCCTCTAGCCCTTATTTAAAAAGGGCTAGCAGCTATTTATTTTGAAGAACACCAAGCCAGTCCCCATGCCGCTTTCTCCAACCTCCGCCGCTCCAGCCTCGCGCTGGCCACTCACCACCGAGGTCCAGCCTCTGCTACTCACGGCGACGCTTGGGCTTCTGCTGGCTGCACCCCTGCACGCGGCCGAGACGAGCCCGCCCCCCGGAGAACTCACGGGTGGTGCCACCACCGTGTGGGTGGATGGCAAAAACGCGTTCTCTCTGCCCGCCGCCAACCTGAGCGACGAGGAACGCACCCGTTTTGCGATTGGCAACTCGTTTTTTAAACGCAATTGGGTCGAGGCGCCCGCCTCCACCAAGGTACGTGACGGTCTGGGCCCGCATTTCATCGCACGCTCCTGCGGCGGATGCCACGCGCTCGATGGCCGCGGCCGACCGCCCGAGGTCAAAGGTGGTCGTCATGAGCAGCCGGTGGGGCTACTCATGCGCCTGTCGGTGCCCGGTGTGGCCGACCCGCACGAGGGTGTTTTGCCCGAGCCGACCTATGGCGGCCAGTTCAACAATGCCGCCGTGCAAGGTGTGCGCCCCGAGGGTGAGGTCACGCTGCGCACCACACCCGTGCGTGGCCGTTTTGCCGACGGCAGCCGCTACACCCTGCAGCAGCCTGTGTATGGTTTCAGGCAACTGGCCTATGGCCCGATGTCCCCCAAGGTACTGGTCAGCCCGCGTGTGGCGCCCCAGTTGATGGGCATTGGCCTGCTGGAGGCGATTGCCGAGGCCGACATCCTGCAAAACGCCGCTGACCAGGCGGCCAGCCCCGGCCCCATCAAAGGCCAGGTCAACCGGGTGTGGGACGCGGTGGCGCAAAAAGAAATGGTAGGACGCTTCGGCTGGAAGGCCAATGTGGCCAGCATCGCCCACCAGACGGCGGGCGCCTTCCGAGGTGACATCGGCATCACCTCGGTCTGGGCACCCGGTGAGGGCTGCACACCGGTTCAGAAAGATTGTTTGCAGGCAAGCAGTGGTGGCCACGGTGGCGCTTTTGAGATCGACCAGCCCACGCTCGAAGACGTGGTGTTTTACCAGGCGGTGCTGGCTCCGGTGGCACGACGCCAGATCAAGGACCCGCAGGTGCGCCAAGGCCAAGCGCTGTTTGAGCAGGCCGGTTGCGCCAGCTGCCACCGCCCGAGTTACACCACCCACCAGGGGCCCAACCCCAGCATGAGCAGCCCGACCCTCAACGGCCAAACCATCTGGCCCTATACCGACTTGCTGCTGCACGACATGGGTCCGGGCCTGGCCGACGGCCGGCCCGACTTTGCCGCCAGTGGCAGCCAGTGGAAAACCCCGGCGCTGTGGGGCATCGGCCTGATCCAGGCGGTCAACGGCCACACCCGGCTGTTGCACGATGGCCGGGCCAACGGGGTGCTCGAAGCGGTGTTGTGGCATGGCGGCGAGGCGCAGGCAGCGCAACAGCAGGTGCTGCAAATGAGCCGTGCCCAACGTGCGGCGCTGGTGAAGTTTGTGGAATCGCTCTAAATGCTCTTTATTTCAGAGCTATATCCCCTTTTTGAAAAAGGGCTGGAGGCCAATTTGACGCATCAAACCACACCCCATCAAGGTCTGCCCTTGACACCAGGCAGCGGGCCTGTGCGCAGACTGGCGCTGGCACTCGGCAGCGCCCTGCTGACCGTGGCCAGCCACGCAGCCACACCATCAGCCACCCAGGTACTGATGCCCATGTATTCCCCCGCCGAGGTGATGCAAGGCCTGTACAGCCAACATTTACCACCGCTGTCACAGCGCTTTGCCGCCGAGGCAGACGCCCTGGTGACTGCCACCCAGCAGTATTGCCAGAGCTTGCCCACACCTGGGACTCCGTTGCCTGCCCGGCAAGCCGCCTGGACCCGCTTGCACACCCAATGGCAACACACCATGCTGGCCTGGGAAAGCCTGTCCACCCCGGCGGTCGGACCGATGTTGACCCGCCGCTCACAACGCCAGATCGACTTCTGGCCAACCCGCCCGGAGCTGCTGACCAAAGCGCTGGCCAAAGCGCCGCAGACCCTGGCCGACATGGAAACCGTGGGCACCCTCGCCAAAGGTTTGCCCGCCATGGAGCTGATGATGACGCCCTGGCGGCCAGTGGCAGCAGGCCAACGCAGCGGGTCGATCGCCCCTTCTGTGGCCAGCTGCCGCTACCTGGGCCTGCTGGCGCAGGGTGTGCAGGTCGAGGCCACGGAGCTGGGTGCGGAACTGGCCACCTGGGCGGCCAAAGACTGGGAGCAGACCCCGGACGACACGGCCATCGCGATGGCCGAGTGGGTCAACCAATGGCTGGGCGGGCTGGAGCGCCTGCGCTGGGCCCACCTGGAGAAACCCCTCAAAACCGCGCAAACCCTGGGTGAGACACGCAAAAACAGCACGCCGCAATTCGCCCGCATGGGGCGCGAGACCAATCTGGCAGGCTGGCGCGCCCAGTGGCATAGCCTGCTGGCCCAAGGACGGCTGAGCGAGGCACAACGGACCCAGCCACCCACACCAGGCCAGGCGCTGGTGCCGATTGAGGCACTGCTGCTGGGCCAGGGCCAGATCGCGCTGGCCCAGCGCTGGGCCCAGGCGCTGGATGCGGTCAACACCCGCATTGACCAGCTACCCGCACAGGCCAGCTCGCGTGCAGCCGAGCAGCGTGAGCTGCTGGCGCTGACCGCCGCACTCAAAGCCATCACCGTCTTGTTCCAGAACGAGGTGGCCAGTGCCCTCGACATTGCGCTGGGCTTCTCCGATGCCGATGGGGATTAAACCGCTCATGCAGACGCTGACACGCCGCGCCGCCTTGCAAAGCCTGGGACTGAGCGCCCTGACACTGCTGCCGCTGGGGTCAGCACTTGGCGCCACGGCCAGCCACACAGCACACAAGCGCCCCAGCGGGCAGCGTTTTGCCGCCTGCTGGGACAGCCCACAGAGCCAGCATTACGCCGGTTGGTTGCAGCTCGATGCCAGCGGCCAACTGACAACGCTGCACCAGTTGGAACTGCCTACACGGGGCCACGGCCTGGCCCTGCTGCCCGACGGCAGCCTGCTGGTGGCCGCACGCCGCCCGGGCGACTGGCTGATCCGACTGACGCCCGGCCAACCCGCCCAGTGGTTGTGGCAAGCCAGTGACCGGGTGTTCAGCGGCCATGTGCTGGTGAGTTCAGACGGCTTGCGCATCTACACCACCGAAATCGACACCAACAACGGCCAGGGCCTGCTGGGAGTGCGCAACGCAAAGACCCTGGAGTTGCAGACCGAACACAAGACTTTTGGGCTGGATCCCCATGCTTTACTTGGTCTACCAGCTACTCAATCAATAGCAAAGACACATCCTCTGGCTGGCATGTTGTTTGTCGCCAATGGCGGCATCGACACCAGCGTCGAAACCGGGCGTGTCAAACGCCAGCTGCAGCAGATGGACCCCAGCATCTGCTGCCTGCACCCCGACACGGGTGAGCGGCTGGGCCAATGGCGTCTGCCAGACCCACGCCTGAGCCTGCGCCACCTGGCCTGGGCGCTGCCCGACCCCAGCCAAGCCAGCAGCACACCCACCCTGGGCATTGCCTTGCAGGCCGAGCATGACGACCCAGCCCTCAAAGCCGCCGCTCCGCTGTTGGCCCGGCTGAGCTGGGCCGATCAAGCCGAAGGCGCCTTGTCTCTGGCCACAGGCCAACCGGCCCTCGCGGGTTATGGCGGGGACGTCACCGTGGCCGGGCGGGGCCCCCAGGCGCAGTTTCTGGTCAGCGCCACGCGGGGTCAAGTGGTGGCTCGGTATGCATTGGATGGCCAGTATCTGGGCAGCACCCCCCTGGCCGAGGCCGGTGCCCTGGCGGTAGACGCTAATTCAATCTGGGTTGGTGGGCGTGCGGGTGTGATGCGTGTGGCCACCGGGGCAGAGGTCAATCAGGCCAACACCACCCTGCCCGGCCAGTTGCACCCCTGGGCCAGCGGGCGGGTCGACAACCACTGGCTCCACGTCTGATCGCTCAAACAGCAGCTTTGAGCAGGGTGCCCGGCACGGGCCCCCAACCACCTTGAGCCGGGTCAATAGTTGTGGCTTGTTTGATCTTTGTCACAAACAATGCGAATCATTCCTATTAATATGCCAGTCATTCCACCAGCCCGTGAAAGCACCATGTTCACTTCCAGCGCCCTGTCAGGCAACGATGCCGCCCTGTTCCAGCCCGCGTCCAACGGGACAACGTCGGCAGATGCGGGCCAGGCAACGCACACCAGCAGCAGCCGCGCCCAAGCCACCTTCCCGTTGAGCATGGCCACACCGGGCCAGTTGCTGCGGGTGGCGGCCTTGCGTGGCAGCGGCATGGACCGGCGCATGACCGAGATCGGACTCAACGTGGGTGCAGAAATCCGTGTGGTGCAGCAACAAGGTGGCGGTTTGGTGGTGCAGCGTGGTGAGAGCCGGTATGCCCTGGGTGCGGGATTGGCGCACCGGGTGCTGGTGGCTGCCGTCTGAACCCCTGGCGATTTTTCATTTTTAGGAGCAGAAACAATGACAAGCTTGAGCGACCTGCAGGTCGGTGATACCGCCCGGATATTGGGTTATGGCGAGGGCGGCGCCAGCTACCGCCGCAAACTGCTGTCGATGGGTATCACCCCTGGTGTGTCGATCAGCCTGACCCGGCTGGCCCCCTTGGGCGACCCGGTGGAGATCCGGCTGCGCGGCTTTGCCCTGTCATTGCGCAAGGACGAGGCCAAGGCCTTGTTGGTGGAGAAACTGGCATGACACAATTTACTTTGGCCCTGGTGGGCAACCCCAATTGCGGCAAAACCACCCTGTTCAATGCCCTGACCGGCTCACGCCAACATGTGGGCAACTGGCCTGGTGTCACCGTCGAGAAAAAGAGCGGCTCCTACAAACTTGGCAGCACCGAGATTGAGGTGATTGACCTGCCTGGCACCTATTCACTCGATGTGGTGGACGGCGAGGTGTCACTTGATGAGCGGGTCGCCCGCGACTACGTGCACAGCGGCGAGGCCAACCTGGTGGTCAACATCGTTGATGCGGCCAACCTGGAGCGCAACCTCTACCTCACCACCCAGTTGATAGAGATGGGTGTGCCGCTGCTGCTGGTACTCAACATGACCGACATGGCTGCGGCCAAAGGCATGCAGGTCAACGCGGCCAAACTGGCCGAACAACTGGGCTGTCCGGTGCTGCCGGTGGTGGCCAGCAAGGGCAGCGGCATCACCGAGCTCAAGACGGCCATCAGCCAGGCAGCACAACAGCAGCCCCGCGCCAGCGCCCAGGTGGTGTATTCAGACGCGCTGCAACGTGCCGTGGATGAGCTCGCGCGCAAGATCAGTGCCCTGCCTGGCAAATTGCCTGCCCGCGCGCAATGGTTGGCGGTACAACTGCTCAGCGGCGACGATCTGGCGCAAAAAACCGCTGGACCGGAGATTGCGGCGCAGGCCCGCGAGTTTGCGGCGATGCTGGGTGAGGACCTGGACATCCTGGTGGCCGACGCACGTTATGGCCTGGCCAACCGGGTCGCGCAGACAGCGGTCAAAACCACCAGCAAACTCACCCGTGACACCTCTGCGCGGATTGACCGCGTGGTCTTGCACCGGGCGCTGGGCATCCCGATTTTCCTGGTGCTGATGTACCTGATGTTTTTGTTCACCATCAACATCGGCGGCGCTTTCATCGACTTCTTTGACGAAGCCGCCAAGGTGGTGCTGGTGGATGGCACCACCGAGCTGATGACCCAGCTGGGTTCACCAGAATGGCTGATCGTGCTGATCGCCAAGGGCATCGGCGGTGGTATCCAGACAGTGGCAACCTTCATCCCGGTGATTGGCTTTTTGTACCTGTTCCTGTCGGTGCTGGAAGACTCGGGTTACATGGCGCGCGCCGCTTTTGTGATGGACCGCTTCATGCGCTGGGTCGGGCTGCCGGGCAAGTCCTTTGTGCCGTTGATTGTGGGTTTTGGCTGCAATGTGCCAGCCGTCATGGCCACCCGCACGTTGGAGAACCGGCGTGACCGCTTGTTGACGATTGCCATGGCACCGTTCATGTCTTGCGGCGCACGATTGCCGGTCTACGTTTTGTTTGCGGCGGCGTTTTTCCCGAGCAACGCGCAAAACGTGGTGTTTGGCCTGTACCTGATTGGTATTGCGGTGGCCGTGTTGACCGGCTTGATCCTGAAAAACTCGCTGCTACAGGGTGATGTGGCACCGTTCATCATGGAATTGCCGCCCTACCACTTGCCCACACTCAAAGGCATCCTGCACCACACCTGGGACCGGCTCAAGGCCTTCATCGTCAAGGCCGGGCGCATTGTGGTGCCGATGGTGCTGGTGCTCAACTTCCTCAACGCGGTGGGCACCGATGGCAGCTTTGGCAACGAAGACAGCGACAAGTCGGCCCTGGCCGAAGTCGGCCGCACCATTGCCCCGGCCTTTGCACCGCTGGGTCTGAACGCTGACAACTGGCCCGCTGCCGTGGGTATCTTCACCGGGGTGTTGGCCAAGGAAGCGGTCGTGGGCACACTCAATGCTGCCTACAGCGCCTTGGCTGAAAGTGATGCCAAAGCGGCGGGTGATGAGCCTGAAGAGGCCGAACCTTATGACATGCTGGGTGGTCTGGCCGCCGCCTGGGACACCGTGCCCACCAATCTGAGTGAGGCGCTGGGCAAATGGGCTGACCCACTGGGCTTGGACATTGGTGATGTCAGCGATCAGGCCGCTGTAGCAGAGGAGCAAGAGGTGTCGGTGGCCACCTTTGGTGCCATGGCCGCGCGTTTTGACGGTGCTGCCGGTGCGTTTGCCTACCTGTTGTTCATTTTGCTGTATTTCCCCTGCACCGCAGCCATTGCGGTGGTGTACCAGGAAAGTGGCACCCGCTGGACCCTGTTTGTGGCTGCCTGGACCACCGGTATGGCCTATGGCCTGTCCACCATTGCCTACCAGGCTGCCATCTACGAGCGTCACCCTGGTGTCTCGCTGGCCTGGATCAGTGGTGTATTGGTGGTGTTTGCGGTGGTGCTGGCAGTCATGCGCTACCTGGGGCGCGATCCCGGCAAGTCCGGCCCAACGCTGACCAGTCCACGCACGGCCTGAACCAACGGAGACAAGACCATGATCATTTCACGCCTGAGTGCCTATTTGCAGCAACACCGGCGCGCCAGTCTGCACGACATGGCGCTCGGGCTGGACACCGATGCAGAGGCCCTGCGCAACATGCTGGGCATGCTCGAACGCAAGGGCCGGGTCAGCCGTCTGCCCAGTGGCACCCCCTGCAGCGGTGGCTGCGGCAAATGCCAGCCTGGCACCGTGGAAATTTATGAGTGGACAGGCTCGGCCCCAGCCGATCTGTCCACGCCAAATGGGCTGGCGACCCCGAGCATCCCGATCCAGACCTGCGCCAGCCACGGCTGACCTGCTCCAAGATGGTGTGAGACACACCATCCTCAGGTCCACCCTCTTGGTCTGCTGCAGGATGTTCCAGCCCCCTTGCAGCCTCCCAACATGCGATGGGGTGCATTGCGCACCGAGCATTCCCCCAAGCATTGAAGTGCTGAGCGATGTCTCACGCAGAGATCGCTCAGTGACTGCGCTCACCCTCTTTTACAGCATCGGCGAGTTCAGCCTCAAACAACGCCAAAGTTTCAATAGCGCTCAAGATAAAACTTGCGTTTTAAATAAGAATAGTTATCATTAACTAAGCAAAGAAGCCACAGTTCCCAGACCTTTTTCTTGAGAGGACTCACGATGTCAAGCTTGCCACTGCGCCCATCAGCGCCATCAGATCGCACCTCATTGAAAAGCTTGGCAACTTGGCCAGTGCCCTTGCCTCCAGGCGGTTTGGCAGACAGCCAGGGTGAGATCAGCCTGGCGTTCAGGCGTTGCCACATGGCCTGGCAAACGGCACACCATGGCCCAAGCGCCCACCGAACGTCTGGCGCCGAAGAATGCCTGGCCAACTTGGTCAACCAGCACCTGCAATTGGCCGATTTGCTCTATGCCGAAGGGGACATGGACCAAGTGGCAGAAACACTGGCAGACATCCACCAGAAACTGCTGTTGTTCATTGCTGACGCAACAACAGATCGAGATTGGTCACAGGCTGCGCTCTGGCATGTGCGCATCACGCACAGGGCGCTGCTGGTTCATCTGTCAGAAAACGGCTGGCATCCTGCCATTGAACGCGCTTTACGTGCAGGCTGTCTCAGCATCCAGTTGCCGACAGCTGCACGTTGGCACTGAAGTTCTTATTCTTCCAGCAGACTGCGCAACATCCAGGCGGTTTTTTCGTGGATGTCGATGCGTTGCGTCAACACATCGGCCGTGGGCTGGTCGTTGGCAGCATCCACCACCGGGAACAGTTTGCGGGCGGTGCGTGCTGTGGCTTCTTGCGCCGCCACCAGATGGCGGATCATGTCGGTGGCCTTGGGCACACCGTCCACCTCCTTGATTGACGCCAGCTTGACGTATTCCTTGTAAGTGCCTGGTGCCGGGAAACCCAGGGCGCGGATGCGCTCGGCAATGATGTCGAGAGCGTTCCATTGCTCGGTGTACTGCCCCATGAACATCATGTGCAGGCTATTGAACTGCGGCCCGGTCACGTTCCAGTGAAAGTTGTGGGTCATCAGGTACAAGGTGTAACTGTCGGCCAACAAGGCTGATAAACCTTGGGCAATGGCCTCACGTTGTTTGGCATCAATACCGATGTCCATATTGGGCAAACCCAGTTTTTTCTTGCTCATCATCTTTCTCCTATAAAAATCAACCCAGAGCGGTATCGAGCACCATCATCAGGGCAAAACCGATCATCAAACCGATGGTAGCTGGGGTCTGGTGGCCATTGCGATGGGTTTGCGGGATCACTTCGTGGGACACCACAAACAACATCGCACCCGCTGCCAGGCCCAAGCCAATCGGGTAGGCCAGCGCAAAACCACTCGACAACCCCACCCCCAGCAAGGCACCCAGCGGCTCCAGCAAACCACTGGCTGCCGCCACCAACACCGCCAGCCGCGGTGTCAAGCCCGCGCTGCGCAAGGCCAAAGCCACCGCCAGCCCTTCCGGGATGTCCTGCAAAGCAATCGCTGTGGTCAGAGGCAAACCCACACTCATATTGCCTTGTGAAAAACTCACACCAATGGCCATGCCTTCGGGCAGGTTGTGCAAGGCAATGGCAAACACAAACAGCCAGACCCGGTCATATCGCTCAGGAACCGGGCCGCTGCGCCCGGTTTGTTCATGTTCATGGGGGGTGAACTCGTCCAGGCCCAGCATCAGCAACACCCCCAGCGCCATACCCAACACCACCACCGCAGCACCCAGCGGTTTGTTACCCAGGATGTCCGCACCCGCTTCCAGGCCGGGCAACAACAGCGAAAAAGCACTGGCCGCCAGCATCATGCCTGCAGCAAAACCCAGCAGGCTGTCTTCAAGCTTCTGCGGCACACTGCGTAAACCCAAGGCGGGCAAGGCGCCCAGAGCCGTTGCGGCCAACCCAGCCGCACCGCCCAGCATGGCGTAACGCAGGCCCGCGCCAAGCTCAACCGTTGCAAGTTGCAACAGGCTTTGTACCAGCAACACCAGCACACCAAACAACGCCAAGCCCAGGCCCAAAGCCGCCACACGGTGGGCACGGACATGGGCCCACAAACTCAGTCGCCAATCGGAAGAAGTCGGGACAGATGGTGTCAAAACGGCAATTTGTTCAGGCATAAGAAGTTCCGGCGCACACAGGCACAGGTCGGGGTGTTGGGGTCACGGTGAATCTCCTGAAAACAGGTCAAAAAGCTGCGAAGACTCACTGTACGACGTCAGGCCCCAAGACACCAATGGATTGTCTGGATGCCAGACATAGCCAATACCAATGACCGCCACTCTTTTGGCGTATCTCATGATACCCAGCACTCACACAACCACGTGGTAAGCAGGCTTGTTCATGATGCGTACCGCCTGCACCAGGGCATCCACCACGGTGTCCTGCACCGAACTGCGCCGCCACGCCAGCGCAATACGACGCAAGGGGGCAGGCTCTTCAAACGGAATCGACACCACCAGGTCCGATTTGTACAAATCGGACAAGGCACTTTTGGGCAACACCGACACACCGTAACCGGAGGCCACCATGGCGCGGATGGTTTCGATCGAGTGTCCCTGGCGCATCGAGGCATCGGTGTGGCTGATCTCCGGGCACGCGTCGAGCACCTGCTCGCGAAAACAATTGCCGGCCTTGAGCACCAGCACATCCTCAGCGCCGATCTCCGAGGTGCTGATGTGACTGCGCCCCACCCACGGGTGGTCTCGTGGCACCACCACCTCAAACACCTCGTCGTACAAAACCTGGGTGTCTACACCGGGAACATCAAAGGGCAGCGCCACAATGGCCGCATCCACCGTGCCGTATTTGAGGTAGTCGGCCAGCAACGCGGTCATGCTTTCTTCGATGTAAAGCGTCAAGCCCGGCGCCACCTGGCGCAAGGCCGGGATCAGATCCGGCAAAAGATACGGCGCAATGGTGTGAATCACACCCAGGCGAAAGCTGCCCACCAGCGGGTCCTTGCCCGATTGCGCCACGGACTCGATGCGATCCACTTCCTCCAAGCTGATCCGCGCCTGGGCTACCACCCGCTCCCCCACCTCGGTCAGCGCCACATGGTGTTTGCCGCGCTCGATCAGGGTGACACCCAGCTCGTCTTCCAAACGTTGCAAAGCCACACTCAGGCTGGGTTGGGAGACACGGCACTGCTCAGCCGCGCGGCTGAAACTGAGTTGGTCGGCAAAAGCCACCAGATAACGCAAGGCAGACAATTTCATGGGTACTAGAAGAGATGGATATAGGCAAACACTATCGCATGTATAGTCAAAATAATGTTATAAATCATTGACTTACGTCATTAGGCCACACTCTTGCCATGGTTAAAGTGGGCCGGTGCCAGCTATTACAGCTTCTATTGATCTAGATCTAATTTCGGGCACAACTCTCAACTTCAAGGACACAAAAATGAAACGACGCATTCTTGCAGCAGCAGTGAGCGCTCTGGGTCTAGCACCGCTCTACGGGGCGGCACAGGAATTGATCCAACCCATCAAACCCCCGGCCCAAATCAACATCGGCATGGTCGAGTTGGGCAAGAAGTTGTATTTTGACCCCCGACTGTCCAAGTCAGGGTTTATCTCCTGCAACTCCTGCCATAACCTGTCGATGGGCGGCACTGACAACATTCCGACGTCGATCGGTGACAAGTGGCAACAAGGCCCGATCAACGCCCCCACGGTACTGAACTCCAGCCTGAACCTGGCCCAGTTCTGGGATGGTCGTGCCGCCGATTTGAAAGCCCAGGCCGGTGGCCCAATCGCCAACCCGGGTGAAATGGGCTTCACCCACACATTGGCCATTGGTGTGCTGGAGTCGATTCCGGCCTATGTGCGCGAGTTCAAACAAGTTTTTGGGAAGGACAAGGTGGATATCGATCAGGTCACCCTGGCGATTGCCGAGTTTGAAAAGACCCTGGTGACCCCCAACTCGCGTTTTGACCAATGGCTGCTGGGCAAGAGTGATGCCCTGAGCCCGCAAGAACTGGCAGGCTACAAGCTGTTCAAAGAAAGTGGCTGCGTGGCCTGCCACAACGGCCCGGCTGTAGGGGGCGCCTCGTTCCAGAAGATGGGTGTGGTGGAGCCTTACAAGTCCACAGGTGGGGCCGAAGGCCGCAGTGCGGTGACCGGCAAAGACGTGGACCGTTTCATGTTCAAGGTACCGACCCTGCGCAATGTGGAAATGACCTACCCCTACTTCCACGACGGCGCGGTCAACACCCTGCCCGAAGCTGTGGATGTGATGGGCCGCCTGCAACTGGGCAAGAAGTTCACAGCGGATGAAAATGCCAAGGTGGTGGCCTTCCTGAAAACCTTGACCGGTGACCAGCCGAACTTTGCGCTGCCGATCCTGCCACCGTCCAGCGACAAAACCCCGCGCCCGACACCGTTCTCCAAATAAGACGATCCGTCAGGACACTTTGAAAAAAGGGGCTTGAAGCCCCTTTTTTAATGTTTGGCCACCAGCTTGGCGTGGATTTTCTGGGTGGTACGCCACACCACCCACAACACCACCGGCACCAGCGCACCAGCGGCCATTTCGGGATTGATCGGCAGCCCGGCGGCCTTGAGGGCCTTGCCGCCATACAGCAACAGGCTGATCACGTAATAAGAAATCGCCGCAATTGACAGCCCTTCCACCGTGCTTTGCAAATGCAGCTGCATTTCCTGGCCACGATTGAGCTTGGCCAGCAACTCGTGGTTCTGTGCCTCGGTGGCAATGTCCACCCGGGTGCGTAACAAATCACTGGCACGCGCCACCCGCCCGGACAGCGACGACAAGCGCCGTGCGGTGGCCGCCACCGTGGCCATGGCGGGCGACAAGCGGTGCTGCAGGTACTCACCAATCATCTGGGTGCCCGGAATGGCTTTTTCTCGCAGTTCGGTCAAGCGTTGCCCCACCAGCGTGTAATAGGCCTGGCTGGCCGAGAACCGGTAGATGTGCTCCGCCGTGGCCCGCTCCACACGGGCCGCCAGCGACACCAAGGTGTCCAGCAACTCCTGGTCGGACGCGGTCTTGTTCTCCAGCCGGGCGGTGATCGAGGCCAGCTCGTTCTCGGCCTGGGTCAACATCGGCCCCAAAGCCTTGGCCACCGGCAGGCCACGCAAGGCCATCAACCGGTAGATCTCTAGCTCCAGCAAACGCCCGGCAATGCGCCCGGCGCGGGTTTGGCTGGTGCCCTCGGGGGCAATCACCAGCATGCGCTCGAACCCGTCTTCCTGCAATTTGAACTGGGTCAAGGCCCAGGAGTGCCCAGCCGGGTGCTGGTAACCCCGTGCCTGCGCCGTGGGCCCCGGCGCCGCCGTTGCGTTCAAGGCGTTGCTACCCATCAAGGACGCCACCACCGTGCGGGCACCCAGCCAGCGCATGGCCTGTGCCATCAGTACCTGGGCATCATCGAGCGGCGCATTGAGCATCACCAGCTGGATCGCCGACACGGTACACCCCGGGATCTGCCGCAACCACGGTGCAGGCACGGCCAGATGCGACATCAGATCCGGTTCCACCGCATCCAGCAAAGCGTGCTGCGGCAAGGCTTGCACGATGGTGTAACGCGAGAACTCGTTGTGGCGCTCCCATTTGACGGTGCAGTCCGCCAGGCGCAGGCGCAAGAAGTTGTCTTGTAAACACGCCGCTGCCAAACCAGACTGACCCGGCAGCTGGCGCAGGTGTTCCCAGGCCATGTCGCGCGTCACACCCTCGTGCAACACCGCCACATCCACCACCAGCGCAGGCAGGCGGATGCGGGCCGACGGCCGGGCATGCACCTCGTTGTGCAAAGCCGCGCGCTGACTGGCGTCAGGCGGCAGGAATCCTGTGGAGGGTGTGTCTGGGTCGTGCATACAAGCTATTTTGCAGGGCATTTGTCAGTTTGCGGATGACAGACCCGTGCCAAGCACCGCAAATAAGCCTGAATGGTGCCGTCCACGCCACAGCTCACCAGTCGGGTCCACGCCCGGCCAGTTGCGCCACCAGAAAATCAATCAGACGCCTGACCTTGGCCGACAGATGCTGGCGGGTTGGATACACCGCGTAAATGCCCAACTCCCCGGCACGGTACTGCGGCATCAGCTCCACCAGCGTGCCTGCTGCCAGATCGGGCCCCACCAGGAAAGCCGGTTGCAGGATCACCCCCTGGTGGGCCAGCGCCGCCGCACGGCAGGTGTCGCCACTGTTGGTGCGAATACAGGGCTGGGTACTGACACGCAGCTCTCCCTGCGGCCCGTCAAAAGACCATTCGTCCCGGCCCGACCAGTAGCTGTAGGCGATCACCGCATGCTCGGCCAGCTCAGCCGGATGTGTGGGTATGCCATGGGCCGCCAGGTAGGCCGGTGAGGCACACAACACCAACCGGGTGCTGCTGAGCTGGCGGCTGACCAGGGTCGAACTCTCCAGTCGGCCAATGCGCACCGCCAGGTCATAACCATCCTCCACCAAATCCACCACCCGGTCGGACAAGGTGATGTCCAGCCTGAGTTTGGGGTGCTGCGCCTTGAACAGGCCCCACAGCGGCGCCAGATGCAGGACACCAAAGGTCACCGGCACACTCAGACGCAGCAGGCCACTGACCAGGTCACTGCGCGAGGTGATTTCGACCTCGGCCTCCTCCAGCCCGGCCAGCAAAGCTTTGCAGCGGGCGTGAAACACCTGTCCCTCCTCGGTGAGCGACAGGCGCCGCGTGGTGCGATGCAGCAGGCGCACACCCAATCGGGTTTCCAGATCCAGCACATAACGCGACACAGCGGCTTTGGACAGGTTCAGCGTGTCTGCCGCTTTGACAAAACTGCCCGCATCCACCACACCAACAAAGGTCTGCATTTCCAGGAAACGGTCCACTATCTCTCCAAGTGAAACAATCTATCTGAATTATCGCCATTTATCTTCTGATTCAAATTCAATAAAGTCCTTCCATGACTGACGCGAGGTCGCGCCAGAACCTTCAGGAAGACACCATGACCCAAGCCCCTGTTTTCTTCATTTCACATGGCGCGCCCACTTTTGCTATTGAACCCGGCACGCTGGGTCCGCGGTTGCAGGCGTTTGGCCAGCAGCTCACCGATGTCAAGGCCGTGCTGGTGGTGTCCCCCCACTGGCAAACACGCGATGTGCAGGTCATGACCACGGTCCAGCCAAGCACCGTGCACGACTTTGGTGGTTTTCCAGCCGCACTCTACAAACTGCAGTACCCCGCCAGTGGCCAGCCCGACATCGCCTTGGAGGCGGCCCGCCTGCTGAGTGAAGCCGGTTTTGCCACCAGCACCGACAACCAGCGTGGGCTGGACCATGGCGCCTGGGTGCCGCTGATGCATCTGCTGCCGACTGCCCATGTGCCGGTGTTTCAATTGTCGATGCCCCGAAGCTTGACTGCCGCGCAGGCGCTGCAGTTCGGCCAGGCTCTGGCGCCGCTGCGCGACCAAGGCGTCGTCATCCTGGCCTCGGGCAGCATGACCCATAACCTCTACGAGTTCAGCCCCTATGCCACGCAGGCGGAACCCTATGTGCAGGAGTTTGCCAGCTGGGTGCACACGGCCGTGCTGGCCCAGGACACCAAGGCCCTGCAGCACTACCGCGACCTGGCCCCGCATGCCCAGCGCGCCCACCCGACCGAGGAGCACTTCCTGCCGCTGCTGGTGGCGTACGCCGCCCGTGGCAACGACCCGGCGCAGCTGATCGACGACAGCATCGAGCACGGGGTGCTGTCGATGGCGTCTTATGTGTGGGGAGCACAGCCATGAACACCACCCTCGCCAGCGTGAGTGACCTACACACCGACGCCCCTTCGGGCCTATCGTTGCGGCTGGTGCAGCCCACACCAGCGCAGCCACAACGCCTGGTGATCCTGTTACACGGCCTGGGCAGCCGGGAGACCGATCTGGCCGACCTGGCGCACGGCATGGCACCAGACACCCTGGTGGCCTTGGTACGCGGCCCGATCACGCTGGGCCCGGGCCAGTTTGCCTGGTTCCGCCTGAGCTTCACCGGCAGCGGTCCCGTGATCGACGCCGAAGCCGCCGAACACAGTCGTCTGGCCTTGATCAAACTGGTGCAGCAGCTGCAGCGCCAATACGGCATCACAGCAGCCCGGACGGTGATCGCCGGTTTCAGCCAGGGCGGCATCCTTAGCGCCAGTGTGGCGCTGAGCCAACCCGCCCTGGTGGCCGGGTTTGGTCTGCTGTCCGGGCGCATTCTGACCGAGCTGGCACCGCACCTGGCCAGTCCCGAACAACTCACACAGCTCCGGGCGTTTGTCAGCCATGGTCAACTCGATCCCACCCTGCCTGTGGCCTGGGCGCACCGCTCAGACGAGCTGTTAACCACGCTGGGTGTACAACACGAACTTCGGCTCTACCCCATCGGCCACGGCATCAGCCCGGCGGTGCATGCCGACTTTCTGGCCTGGCTGGCCAGCATCATGTGAGATCTGCACTGAAAGCCAACCATGTCCCACCCTGACTTTGACACCCACCTGAGGCGCCTGTTTGCCGCCGCACGCGCCCAGACTCCCACCACAGGCCCCCTGGTGCTGCTGCACATTGGCGACGAGCAGACCGGTCTCGCCGTCGGCCAGGGCGCGGAACCAACGGCCCAGCTGGCGCTGGCCATCGGCGCCGAGTCCACCGCCCGCGAGCACTTCCGGCACAGCCCACCCAGCCCGCTGGAACTGGAAAACGCCATCATGACCGTCGAAGACGAGGTCACCCGCGCCTTGCCGCTGAGGGTCGCCGGGGCCGAGCTAGTCACCAGTGATGCGGCTATCCGAGAGATCGCCCTGCTATCTGGTGTGACAGCAGGGCAGCGTATGGCTCTGTCACTGGACGCGATGGAGCGTTGTTTTGATCGGCTGGCGCAGCGCTCACTCGGACGGCCAATATCGTCAGACAACTTGCCCACCAGCACCTCCTTTGCCGCCAGCTTGCTGATCCTGCGCGAGTTCATGCACCACCTGCGGTTTGAGACCATCACGGTGCTTCAGGCAAGCGAAAGAGTCACTCCGTAATCCATAGCGCATAGCCCTTGTTCTACGAGGGCCAGAGCGTTGTTTTTTATACAAACCTCCGTAAAAGCAGACGATCCGCCCACCTAGAATGGCTTCATGCCCAAAGAAGCCCAGGCGCGTATCAAGATCAACCAGTTGCTCGAAGCGGCCGGTTGGCGCTTTTTTGACACTCCGGCGGGTTCGGCCAACATCGCCTTGGAGCCCAAGGTCAAACTCACCCAGGCGCAGGTAGAGGCTCTGGGCAAAGACTTCGAAGCCAACGGCCACGGTTTTGTCGATTTTTTGCTGCTGGACGAACAACACTTTCCGCTGGTGGTGCTGGAAGCCAAGGCTGAAAACAAAAATCCGCTGATTGGCAAAGAGCAAGCCCGCAAATACGCCAAGTCTCTGAGCTGCCGGTTTGTCATTCTGAGCAACGGCAACCTGCATTACTTCTGGGATCTGCAGCACGGCAACCCGCACGTCATCACAAGCTTTCCTGCGCCTGGTGACATCAAGGGCTACACCAAGTTTCAGCCTGACCCAGCGCGTCTGGTGTCTGAGGTCGTGCCGCTGGACTACATCGCCCGCACCCAAATACCTGCTTATGACCAGGAAGCTGGCTGGCAAAACGCGTCTGAGCGTGATGCCTTCACAGAGAAAAACCGCCTGCGTTTTTTACGTACCTACCAGCAGCGCGCCGCCCATGCAGTGCAAACAGCGGTCAAAGCGGGCCAAACCCGTTTTTTGTTCGAGATGGCCACCGGCACTGGCAAAACGCTCACCGCAGCCGCCGTCATCAAACTGTTTTTGCGCACCAGCAATGCGCGCCGGGTACTGTTTCTGGTGGACCGGTTGGAACTCGAAGACCAGGCCAACAAAGCCTTCACCACCCTGCTCAAAAACGACTACAAGAGTGTCATCTACAAAGAAAGCCGTGACGACTGGCGCAAGGCCGAGATTGTGGTGACCACGGTGCAAAGCCTGTTGTTCAACGCCAAGTACAAGCAGTTTTCACCCACCGACTTTGACCTGGTGATCTCGGACGAAGCGCACCGCAGCATTGGTGGCAACGCCCGCGCCGTGTTTGAATATTTTGTGGGCTACAAGCTCGGCCTGACCGCCACGCCCAAGGACTACCTCAAAAAGTTTGACGCCGCCAAGCCCAGCACCCGCGACCCACGCGAGTCCGAGCGCCGCCTCTTGCTCGACACCTACCGCACTTTTGGCTGCGAGTCGGGCGAACCCACCTACCGTTATTCACTGCTCGATGGTGTCAAAGACGGCTTTCTGATCAACCCCTTGGTGGTGGACGCACGCACCACCGTCACCACCCAACTGCTGTCCGACCAGGGTTATGCCGCCGTGGTCATCGCGGACACCCCTGATGGTGAACAAACCAGCGAACAGGTTTTTAAACAGAAGAACTTCGAGAAACAGTTTTTCTCCGAACCCACCAACCGCCTGTTTTGCGAAACCCTGCTCAAACACGGCCTACGTGACCCCATCAGCAACGAGTTTGGCAAAACCATCGTGTTTGCGGTCAGCCAAAACCACGCCAGCAAACTCACACAACTGCTCAACGATCTGGCCGACACCATGTACCCTGGGCTGTACCAGTCAGACTTTGCGGTGCAGGTCACCTCGCTGATCCCGGACGCGCAGCAGTTCACCATCAACTTCACCAACAACAACCTGCTGGGCAGCGCCAACGTGCTGCCAGCCTACAAAACCAGCAAAGCCCGCATCTGCGTCACCGTGGGCATGATGACCACCGGCTATGACTGCCCCGATTTGCTCAACCTGGCGCTGATGCGCCCGGTGTTTTCACCGTCTGACTTTGTCCAGATCAAGGGCCGTGGCACGCGCAAACACGATTTCCGCGAAGAACTGCAGGACGACACACTCAAAACCCAGGTCACCGCGCCGGACAAAACCGCCTACAAACTGTTTGACTTCTTCGCCACCTGCGAGTATTTCGAAGAAAAGTTCAACTACGACGAGGTGCTAAAACTACCCCGCCCCAGCACAGGCCAGGTCCAAGGCGGCGACGACGAAACCGGCCCACAACCACCCGGCGGCGGCAACAGTTATGAACACACCGCCCCCGACAGCATCACCAGCCAGGTCGAGCAACAGGTCGGATTCCAGGGCATGAAGGTCGACCGCATGTTCTTCGAGAAGTTTGAAGACCGGGTCTTGGCCGACCCCATCATTGCCCAGCAGGTCAACGACGCCCAGTGGGACCAGGCCATCAACTACATCACCACAGAGCTGTTTGACAAACCCGCCGAGTACTTCAATCTGGACAAGCTGCGCCGCGCCGCCGGTGTGGACCGCCGCCTGGGCCTCAAGGAAATTTTGCAGAAAACCTTTGGCCTGATCCCCGGCTTCAAAAGCAAAGATGAACTGCTGGAAGACGAGTTCGACAAATTCCTGCTCGACCAGCAAAACGCCACGGGTTTCAGTGCCGACAGCACCGCCGCCGCTGTGCAGGCCATGAAGTACTACTTCAAAGCCTACGCCACCGACCACCGCCTGCGCGACATCATTGAAACCCAGCGCCTGACCGACCTCAACGTCTACCCCGCCTTTGGCATGAGCGACTTCAAGGCTGTGCCCCCGGTCTGGCGCACCCGCATCCCCGAATATGTGAAGGACTATGTGCCGCTGAACCAGTTCATGTGAGCGTGGTTTCTTCAGAAAAATGTCTGTAATATCAGGCCTTATCGACATTAGGACTAATATTACGGACATGAAATACCGCGAATTCCCGCTGGTTCCGGCCAACCGCCTGGTCGAAGCTGCAGACATTGGCGCCAAGCTCACCCGGCTGCGTACCGCGCGCAAGCTGCGTCAGCTCGATGTCGCGGCGCGTGCCGGAATGTCGCGCTCCACCGCAGCGCTGATCGAAAAAGGTGACCCTGGCCGCACCTTGGCCCAGATACTTCGCTACCTGGAGGCCATCGCACCCGGACTCTCCATGCTGGCCTTGCTGCAGGAAAGTGACCCGTCCTTGAAAGCGCTGGAACAGCAGGAAACCACCCAGCGTGTGCGCCCCTTGTCTGCCACTGAGCTACAGAAGCTGGACTTCTGATGGCCACGCACGATGTGTTTGTTTTTGCGCACCTGCCGCAGGGTTGGGCCCCTGCCGGGCGCCTGTCCATCACCCAAGAGCGTGAGGTCCTGGCCTCCCGTTTTGCCTATGGCACACGTTATATCGAGCGGCCCGATGCGTTTGAGATCGACCCGGTCAGCCTAAGCCTGGCCGACAAGCCACGCGTGCGTGGTGCCGAGCTGTTCCCGGTCAACCAGCTCACCCAATTTGGCGGCATCCGTGATGCCGCACCCGACGCCTGGGGCCGCCGTGTCATCGAAGCGCAGCGCCGCGTCCCGGCCAACAGCCTGACCGAGGCCGACTACCTGCTGGGCGCGGGCAGTGACCGGGTTGGTGCACTGGATGTGCGCGCCTCTTTAAACGACCCGGCCCAAGCCGGTGCCACACCCATCCAGTCTTTGCCTTACCTGATGGACACCGCCGGGCGCATCGAGCTGGGTTTGCCCATCCCCAGCACACTCGTCGATTTTTTTGGCTCAGCCCCGGGCGCCGGTGGCGCGCGGCCCAAGGCCTCGGTGCGTGATGAGACCGGTCTGCTCTGGCTGGCCAAGTTCCCGGCTGTGGGCGACAGCTTTGATGTCGCCTGGGCCGAATGCTGCACCTTGACACTGGCGCGGCTGTGCGGTTTGACCGTGCCCCAGGTCAAAGTGCAGGACATTGGTGGCAAATCGGTTTTGCTGATCCGCCGGTTTGACCGCTATTGGCACACCTCCGGCACACCTTTGCCTGTCGACACCGCCTTGCACGACAGCTTGCCCGCATTGGGGCTGGTCGAACAGCGCCTGCCCTTTGTCAGCGGGCTGACACTGGTGGCCTGTGATGAATTCGAGTCACGCCTCAAAAGTTACGCCGATCTGGCGCAAGCGGTGCGCGAGCACGTCCACCCCAGCCTGATCCGTAGCAACACCGAGGAACTGTTCGCGCGCATGGTGTTCAACATCTTTGTCAGCAACGACGACGACCACCTGCGCAACCACGGCTTTGTGCGCGACCCGCGCCTGCCCGGCTGGCGCCTGAGTCCCTTGTACGACGTGGTGCCGCGCCCCAGTGTGGCGCTGGAGCGCCAGCTGCACCTGCAGGTTGGCAGCCTTGGCAAGCTGGCCACGCTGGACAACGCCATGTCCGCCTACAGCGCCTTCACCCCACAGCGCAGCACCGCCATCGCCATCATTCGCCGCGTCTGGGGCCAACTGCGCCAATGGCGCACCGCCTTTGAAGACATGGGCGCAACAAACCCTGGTGTGGGCCGCCTGATCGACCAGTTGGCCCCTGCCATGCGCAGCCTGGGCGACATTGCCACGCCCGCGCTCCAGGCCGAAATTCGAAAAACAACCACCTAAAACAACTGACATGCTTGATTCCGATACCAAACGCCGCATTGACGCCTGCCGAGACATCCTGGTAGGCAAGGTGCCCGACCCCAAAAGCCAGGTGGAGCAAATCACCATCGCGCTGATCTACAAGTTCATGGACGACATGGACGCCGAGGCCGAAGAACTTGGCGGCAAACGCAGCTTTTTTGCCGGTGCCTATGCCCGCTTTGGCTGGGCCCGCCTGCTGGCACCCGGTCTGGGTGGTTTTGAGGTACTGGCGCTGTATTCGGAGGCCATCCAGAGCATGCGGCAGAACCCCGGCCTGCCCGAGCTGTTCCGCGACATTTTTAAGAACGCTTACCTGCCCTACCGCGACCCGGAAACCCTCAAGAGTTTCCTGAAAGAAATCAACACCTTCACCTACGACCACTCCGAGCGCCTGGGTGACGCGTTTGAATACCTGCTGAGTGTGCTGGGCAGCCAGGGTGACGCCGGGCAATTCCGCACCCCGCGCCACATCATCGACTTCATGGTGGCGGTGATCGACCCGAAGAAGGATGAGACTATCCTCGATCCGGCCTGTGGCACGGCAGGCTTTTTGATCTCGGCCTGGAAACACATCCTGGCGGCCAACACACCCACCGTCAGCCACTCTGAAAAGAGTATTGATACACCCAATCAAGATAAGGGCCAGAGGCCAAAAACACTCACACCCGACGAACGCATCCGGCTCGCCAACAACATCCGGGGTTACGACATCTCGCCCGACATGGTGCGCCTGAGTCTGGTCAACCTCTACCTGCACGGCTTTCACGACCCGCACATCGTGGAGTACGACACCCTGACCAGCGACGAGAAGTGGAACGAGCTGGCCGATGTGATCCTGGCCAACCCACCGTTCATGAGCCCCAAGGGCGGCATCAAACCGCACAAACGCTTTACCGTGCAGGCCAGCCGCAGCGAGGTGTTGTTTGTTGATTACATGGCCGAGCATCTGACGGCCACCGGCCGCGCCGCCATCATCGTGCCCGAAGGCATCATCTTCCAGAGCGGCACAGCTTACAAAGCGCTGCGCAAGATGCTGGTCGACACCTCACTGGTGGCGGTGGTGAGCCTGCCCGCTGGTGTGTTCAACCCCTACAGCGGCGTCAAAACCAGCATCCTGATCCTGGACAAACGTGTGCACAAACAGACAGACAAGGTGTTGTTTGTCAAAGTGTTAAACGACGGCTTTAACCTGGGCGCGCAACGCCGCGCGGTGGTCAACAGCGATTTGCCCGAGGCGACGCGGCTGTTGCGCAGTTGGATGACGGCACCGGCGGCTTTTGAAGGGGATGGCCTGATGGCGCAGGCCGTGGCGCGGGAGCGGATTGGGGCTGGCGGGGACTTTAATTTGAGTGGGGAGAGGTATCGGCCCCAAGAACTTACTAACTCTGCGCATTCAAAAATTGCTTTGGGTGACGTGTGTGAAGTAATTGCGGGGCAATCCCCAGAGGGTGAGTTTTACAACGAACAAGCAAACGGCTTGCCTTTCTATCAAGGCAAGACTGAGTTTTCCAGAGTATTTATCGGTGCTCCCACAAAGTGGACAACCAAAGTTACGAAAGTAGCTCTCGCCAATGACATATTGATGTCGGTTCGTGCGCCAGTTGGCCCTGTCAACTTTGCCACCCAGGAGTGTTGCATCGGACGCGGATTAGCCGCAATTCGGTCTAAGGCAACACTGATCAAGTCCCCAGTTGGCCCATGACTTGCATGGTTCGTGGCATCCCAAGCAGGAGATGCAGATGAAACAACAAACTCTGGCCATGGCCGAACAACAAAGCTTTGAGACCTACCGCAAGCCCACGCGGCGCGATGAGTTCTTGAAGACCATGGAAGTCATCGTTCCCTGGGCCGCTCTGTGCGAAGTCATCGAGCCGTTTTACCCCAAGGCCGGTAATGGGCGTCCCCCCATCGGGCTTGAGCGTATGCTGCGCATCCACTTCATCCAGCACTGGTTCAACCTGGCAGACCTGGCCTGTGAAGAAGCTCTGTACGACAGCGTGAGCCTGCGTCGCTTCGTGGGCATTGACCTGGGGCGTGAATCTGTGCCGGACGCCACCACGGTGTTGAACTTTCGCAAACTCCTCAACAAGCACAAACTTGGCCAAGCCCTGTTTGCCCAAGTAGGCGCTGTCTTGCAAAGCAAGGGCTTCAAGCTCAACACCGGCACCATTGTGGACGCCACCATCATTGGTGCACCGAGTTCCACCAAGAATGCGAATAAGGCGCGCGACCCGGACATGCACCAAACCCGCAAGGGCCAACAGTGGTACTTTGGCATGAAGTTGCACATCGGTGTGGACAGCCAAAGTGGTCTGGCCCACCATGCGGTGGTCACAGCAGCCAACGTGCATGACAAACACCCACTGCCCAGTTTGTTGCATGGCAAGGAGCAACGCGTCTATGGCGACAGTGCCTACGCCAGCCAGAAGGAGCTGATCCGCAGTGCAGCACCCAAGGCCAAAGACTTCACCAACCAGCGCAGTCGCCGCTCTGGTGTGGTCGATGAAGGCATTCGCGCCAAGAACCGCAACAAATCCAAGATCCGCTCACGCGTGGAGCATGTATTTGCTGTGGTCAAGCGCCTGTGGGGCTTTGGCAAGGTGCGTTACCGTGGGTTGCAGAAGAACGCCACGCGGGCGTTTACTGCTTTGGCGCTGGCCAACATCTATCTCTGCCGACAAAGGCTGATGGCACAGGTGCGTCCATGAGGGCGCAATAGGGGGTGAATTCCCCCTGAAACAGCCTCAAAGGGGGCAAAAGCGAGCTCAGCTGGTCGCAATTTCGACAACTTCGGTTTCTCGATACCGCTGGGGCCTGCTTTGACTCTACTTGTTCAGCGTTGCCCTAAAGATTCATCAGTTGTCTCGATCAACTACGTTTTCAATGTCCTGCA
This sequence comes from Rhodoferax fermentans, assembly GCF_002017865.1. Lineage (NCBI taxonomy): Bacteria > Pseudomonadati > Pseudomonadota > Betaproteobacteria > Burkholderiales > Comamonadaceae > Rhodoferax > Rhodoferax fermentans. The sequence goes on from NZ_MTJN01000002.1 coordinate 3,744,578, forward strand.
CGCTATCGAGGATCAAATTTGCGGCAAAGCAGGGGCGACTTTCGCATCCATCAACAAAAAAGAAATAGAGGAAATTCGGATTCCCCTTCCACCCATCGAAGTCCAACACCAAATCGTGGCTGAAATAGAGGGCTACCAAAAAATCATCGACGGCGCCCGGCAGGTGCTCGACAACTACAAGCCACACATTTCGATAGACGCAGAGTGGCCAATCGTGGAGTTGGCTGATATTGCCGAATTCAAGAACGGTCTGAACTATGACGCGGATGCTGAAGGATCAAAGATCAAGATCTTTGGCGTGAGCCATTTCAAGGATTGTTTGATCGCCCCACTTACCGGACTGCCCGAAATTCAAGTCGATGAAGTGGTCGATGAGTCCTATTTGCTCGCTGAAGGTGACATCCTTTTCGTTCGATCAAACGGTAATCCTGCGTTGGTTGGACGCAGTGTTCTCATTCCAGAGATAGATGATCGGATCACGTTTTCAGGCTTCACCATTCGTTGTAGGTTCACGGCAAAAGTGGAGCCGTATTTTTATGCCTGCCTTTTCAAGTCCACTCTCCATCGCGAACTGTTTCGAGATGCCGGGCAAGGAGCGAGCATTCGTAATCTCTCTCAAGGGATGCTCAAACAAATCAAAGTTCCCTTCCCCGACCTGGCCACCCAGCGCAGCATCGTGACCGAAATCGAAGCCGAACAAGCGCTGGTCGCCGCCAACCGCGAACTGATCGACCGTATGCAAGCCAAGGTCAAAGCAGCCATTGACAGGGTGTGGGGCAGCACCTCGTAGAAGACGCTATCTTTTGAAGAGCCTCTAGTCCAGACAATCCGAGGGCTAGAGGCTGTTTTGGCTTGATAGTGTCAGCGGCGCAGCAGGCTCACAGCTGGCGCCGCACATGCACCAGCAGCCCCTCACACGCGTCCTCCACCAGATCCAGCACGTGTTCAAAACCATCCGCGCCGCCGTAATACGGGTCGGGCACCACAGACGCTTTGTGCACCTGGCAAAACTCGGTCAGCAGGCGCAGCTTGTGCTGGTGTTCGCTCGGGCAGTCGTCTTGCAGCACGGCCAGGTTGTCTTGGTCCATCACCAGGATCAGGTCAAAGCTGGTGTAGTCGGCAGCGGCGATCTGGCGGGCGCGCAGGCTGGACAGGTCGTAACCGCGCTTGGCTGCTGCCGCCTGGGCGCGGCTATCGGGCGGGCTGCCGGGGTGGTAGTTGTGGGTGCCGGCCGAGTCCACCCGCACCTGCTGACCCAGGCCCTGTTCGGCCACTTTTTGGCGAAACACACCATCGGCGGTGGGGCTGCGGCAGATGTTGCCCATACACACAAACAAAATTCCGTAAGGCATGCTGGTCTCTCAAGATGTCAATGGCGCCATTGTGCCGCAGTTCACAAGCCTTTTAGGCCTCCAGCCCTTTGATGAAAAGGGTCGACCACTATGATTGGTATAGCGAGCCGGCGTTCTGGCAGCCCTTGAGGCGACCAGCAGCAAAAACCGCCCGGCGCGACGGTCATCAAGGCGCAGCCTGGTCATCGGGTATCGGGACTCAGGCAAAATCGACCCATGATCACTTCTGAAGCCCGGGCCCGCCAGCGGCGCGACCTGCCACCCAGCTTCAGGCCGTGACACCCCGCAGTTTGCGTTGACATGACCACCACCCTCCCCCCCGATCCCACCCTGAGCCCGAGCAGCGCTGAAGCGCTGAACCGCGACTGCTTCTGCCGCACGCTCAACACCCAGCGCCTGCGGGTTCAGCTGGAAGCCGACCCCAGCCTGCACGGCCTGAGTGCGCAGATCCAGCAGACCCGGCCACATCTGTTCTCCAGCAGCGTGGTTTTTGTGTCAAAACAGGTGCAAGCCCAGATATCTTCTGTGGTCACCGCTATTGAACGTGTAGCCAAGCTGCCGGGCTACCAGGCCCAGGCTTTGAGTCGCGCCAACCCAATTGCGCAGCACCACTGGGGCCCGCACAGTGTGTGTATGGGTTATGACTTTCACCTGAGCCAACGCGGGCCACAACTCATCGAGATCAACACCAACGCCGGTGGCCTGCTGCTCAGTGCCGCGCTGGCGCGCGCGCAAGAGGCCTGCTGCACCGAGCTGGACCCAGCCTTTGTCACTTGCGCCGGGGATGCCAACCTAACAGCCGAGTTGTTCGAGATGTTTGCCACCGAATGGCGCTTGCAGCGCGGCGCGTTGCCCTGGCGCACGGTGCTGATTGTGGACAGTGCGCCGCAGGCGCAGTACCTCGCGCCCGAGTTCGAGCTGTTTCGCCAGCTGTTTGCCCAGCACGGGCTGCAGGCGGTGGTGGCCGACCCGAGTGAACTGTTGTGGCAGGGTGGCCAGTTGCTGCACCAGGGCACGGTCATCGACCTGGTCTACAACCGCCTGACCGACTTCTACCTCGAAGACCCGGCCCACCAGGCGCTGCGCTTGGCCTATGAAGCCGGTGCGGTGGTGCTCACCCCCCACCCCAACACCCATGCCCTGCTGGCCGACAAACGCAACCTGATTGCGCTCAGCCAAGACAGCCTGCTGGCCGCCTGGGGCGTCAACGCGGCTGACCGCAAGCTGCTGGCCACCAGCGTGCCCAGCACCCGGCTGGTGACGCCCGAGCGTGCCGACGAACTCTGGGCGCAGCGGCGCCAACTGTTTTTTAAACCCGTGGCAGGTTACGGTGCCAAGGCCGCCTACCGGGGTGACAAACTCACACGCCGCGTCTGGGCCGAGATTCTGGCGGGCGACTTTGTGGCGCAGGCGCTGGTGCCACCGTCGGAGCGGCAAATCGAGGTTGACGGTGAACCCACCGACCTCAAATTTGACATCCGCGCTTATGCCTATGCTGGCCAGGTCCAACTGCTGGCCGCCCGCATGTACAGCGGGCAAACCACCAACTTTCGCACCCCCGGCGGCGGCTTCGCCCCGGTCATTGTGGTGCCCGATTCGGAGAGCAACTGATGTGCGGTATTTGTGGTGAACTGCGTTTGGATGGCCAGGCGCCCGACATGGCCGCCATAAGCCGTATGTCGGACCAACTGGCGCGCCGTGGCCCCGACAACGCTGGCAGTTACTGCCACGGCCCGCTGGCTTTTGGCCACCGGCGGCTGTCGATCATCGACCTGTCCAGCCACGCCAACCAGCCGATGGTGGACAGCGCACTGGAGCTGGCGCTGGTGTTCAACGGCACCATCTACAACTACCGCGAGTTACGCACCGAGTTGCAGGCCCTGGGTTACCATTTTTTCAGCGAAGGTGACAGCGAGGTCATTTTGAAGAGTTACCACGCCTGGGGTGACCAGTGCGTGACACGTTTTAAGGGCATGTTTGCCTTTGGCCTGTGGGACCAGCGCAAGGGCGAGCTGTTTTTGGCACGCGACCGGTTTGGCATCAAGCCGCTGTACCTGACCCAGGATGGTGAGCGCCTGCGTTTTGCCTCCAGCCTGCCCGCGCTGCTGGCCGGTGGTGGGGTCGACACCACCTTGGACACGGTGGCGCTGCACCACCACTTCACCCTGCACACCGTGGTGCCCGCACCACGCACCGTGCTCACGGGTGTGCGCAAACTGCCCCCGGCCACCACGATGTTGATCAAGCCAGACGGCAGCGTGACCCAGCAGATCTACTGGACACTGGACGCCACCCGCCCAGAGCAGGACGTGTCCGAGGCCCAATGGTTGGCCTCCACCCGCGATGCGTTGGCGAAGAGTGTGGATAGGCGCCTGCTGGCCGCTGACGTGCCGGTGGGGGTATTGCTCTCAGGCGGGCTGGATTCGAGCCTGCTGGTGGGCCTGCTGGCCGACCATGTGCCCGACCTGCGCACTTTCTCGATTGGTTTTGAGGACATGGGCAGCGGCACTGAGAAGGCCGACGAGTTCGAGTTCTCGGACCAGGTGGCGGCGCACTTCAAGACCCGGCACCAGCAGTACCACATCCCCAACAGCGAGGTGCTCACCCGCCTGCCCGAGGCGGTCGAGCAGATGACCGAGCCAATGGCGAGTTATGACGTGATCGCGTTTTACCTGCTCAGTGAAAAGGTCTCCAAAGACGTCAAGGTGGTGATGTCGGGCCAGGGTGCCGACGAGGTGTTTGGTGGTTACTTCTGGTACCCGCAGATGGACGCAGCCCAGGGCACAGCGCTGCAGCGCTTCAGCCAGCACTACTTTGACCGCGACCATGCGGAGTATCTGCAGATGATCACCCCGGCCTTCCAGGTGGGGGATGTGACCTCCGAACTGGTAGCAACTGAGCTGGCCAAACCCGAGGCCGATGAATTTCTGGACGAAGTCTGGCGCTTTGACGCCACCACCCTGCTGGTGGACGACCCGGTCAAACGTGTGGACAACATGCCCATGGCCTGGGGCCTGGAGGTGCGCACCCCGTTTTTGGACCACGAGCTGGTCGAGCTGGCCGCCAGCATGCCGCCCGCACTCAAGCTCAAGGAAGGCGGCAAATACCCGCTCAAAGCCATCGCACGCGGGCTGATACCTGACAGCGTGATCGACCGGCCAAAGGGCTACTTTCCGGTGCCCGCGCTGCGTTATGTGCGCGGTGCGTTTCTGGACAAAATGCGTGAGATATTGATGTCTGAGGCCTGCCTGAAGCGCGGCCTGTACCAGCGCGACTATGTGAACAAACTGCTGGCCGAGCCCGAAGGCCCCGAGGCCTTCACCCGCATCAACGGCAGCAAACTGTGGCATCTGGCGCTGCTGGAGTGGTGGCTGCAGGTGCATGTGGACACGCTGTTGGGCTGACGCAAAAAGCGTCCCGGCAAGAAACGTTGCCACTTAGAATCCGGCCCAGGTCAAGTTTTTTCCTAGCTCAAAAAGGAACAAGCCGCGAGCGCCACCGGATTTAAAAATTAGGGCAAAAACGTGACATCTTGCCGAACTTCGAAGAAATTTCTGCCATGAGCAAACCGGTCGGCACTCCCGTTGACCGCGAAGCAGGCTGGGCCTTGCTGGTGTACGCCATGGCGGCACTGGTGGCGGGTTCGGGCTTGGTGCTGATGCTGCTGCAAGCCCGCACAGCCAGTGCCAGACTGGACTTTCTGGCGCCAGTGACCTTGCTGGTGCTGGGCCTGACCACCGGTCTCATGGTGTTCATCAGCCGTGCCAACCGGCGGCAGATTGCCCAGCTCAATGCCATGGGTGAAGAACTCGCCGACTACGCCGCCCTGCTGGAGCAAAACACCGACCTGCTGGAGCGCGCCCAGAACGTTGCCAACATGGGCAGTTGGGCCAGCGACATTCCGGCAGACGACATCACACCCTCACCCCAGGGCTGCAAGATTCTGGGCCTGCCTGCGGGCAGCCACATCCGTTTTGAGGATTACCTCGGCTTGGTGCACGAAGAGGACCGCGCCGACGTCAAAAGCGCCTGGAAAGACGCCCTCAAACAAGGGACGTTTGATGGGGAACACCGCATCCTGGTCAACGGCCAGCAACACTGGGTGCGCCACAAAGGTGAACTGGAGTACGAGCCGGGTGGCCAGGCGGTCAGTGCACTGGGCATAGTGCAGGACATCACCGAACAGAAACACATGCGCATGGCGCTGAAAAACAGCGAGGCGCGTTACCGCACCCTGATCGAATGGACGCCAGATGCGGTTCTGGTGCACCGGCATACCCAGATCATGTATGCCAACCCGGCCGCGCTCAAGCTGTTTGGTGCGCCCGATTTGTACAGTCTGCTGCGCAAACACACCACCGATCTGATCCACCCGGTCGACATGGACAGCCAACGCACGCGCATGTTGCGCCTTGGCAGTGACGAAGCCCCCTCTACCCCAGCCGAAGCACGTTGTATCAAACTGGACGGCTCACCAATTGATGTCGAGGTGCGCGGCACCGCCATCGAGTTTGATGGTGAACCGGCGGTGCATGTCTCGATCCGCGACATCACCCAGCGCAAACTGCTGGAGCACGAAATCCGCCAACTGGCCTTTTACGACACCCTCACCCAGTTGCCGAATCGGCGGCTGCTCGACGACCGGCTCAGCCAGGCGATCAACGCCAACCGGCGCAGTGGTGGTTTTGGTGCGCTGATGTTCCTGGACCTGGACAACTTCAAACCCCTCAACGACACCTATGGCCACGGCGTGGGTGACCTGCTGCTCAAGGAAGCGGCCCAGCGCCTCAAAGCCTGCGTGCGCGAGATGGACACGGTGGCCCGTTTTGGCGGTGACGAGTTTGTGGTGCTGCTGACCGAGCTCGACACCGACTGGCAGAAATCACGCCAGTTCGCCGAAACCGTGGCGCTCAAGATCAAAACCGCCATGGCCAAGCCCTACTCGCTGCCCTTGCAGGACCCCAGCAACCCGGCGCTGCGAGTGGAGCACCGGTGCACAGCCAGCATTGGTGTGATGGTGTTCAGCAGCGCCAGCAGCCGCGCCAGTGCCCAGGACCTCACCAAATGGGCCGATGCCGCCATGTACCAGGCCAAGAACGAGGGGCGCAACCGCATCTGCTTCTCGGAACACTCGGCCACCGAGCTTGTCGATCACTACTTTTTCAATAGCTACAAGACCAGTTCAGAAAAGGGCTAGAGGCAGGTTTTGCCTGTCCTTAGCCCAGCGCCAGTTTCAGGCGACCAATGCCTTCCTCGATCTTGGCCACATCGGCGGTGGCAAACGAGAGGCGCAGTGTGGCCAAGTCAGGGTCATGCGCATAAAACGGCGCGCCGGGCACAAAAGCCACCAGTTGCTCGATGGCGCGTTTGGCAAATTCACCCGCGTTGGCTGGCTTGCCGTTGGCGCCAGTGAGCCGTGCCCAGAAGAACATACCGCCTTGCGGTGCGTTGAAGTCAATCGCATCACCCAGGTCGCGCTTCAAACACTGCGCCATGACGCGTGCGCGTTCAGCGTAGGTCTTACGCACAACGGCCAGCGTGTTGTTCAGGCGGTTCATTGTCAGGTACTGGGCGCAGATGGCCTGGGTCAGGTTGCTGGTGTGGGCGTCGCTGAACTGTTTGCACATCACCGCCTTGGCCAGCAGCTCGGGCGGCGCAATCAGCCAACCCACCCGCAGGCCCGGGCTCAAGATCTTGCTGAAAGAACCACAATGCGCCAGCCAGTCACGGCTGCCCGGCACCTGGCTACTCAGCGCCAGCAGGCTCGGTGGCGGGGCGGCATCAAAGTACAGCTCGCCGTAGGGGTCGTCCTCCACCACCAGCGTCTGGGTGCGCACCGCAATCTCCAGAATGCGCTTGCGCCGCTCCAGGCTCAAGGTGGCGCCGCTCGGGTTGCCAAAGGTCGGGATCAGGTAAACCAGTTTGGGCTGGTGTTCTTCAATCAGGGCTTCGAGTTTGTCCACATCGACGCCGTTGGCGTCAATCGGCGCACCAATCACCTGGGCGCCATAGAGACGGAAACACTGGATGGTGGCCAAAAAGGTAGGCGCCTCCACAATCACCTTGTCACCGGGCGAGATCAAACATTTGCCAAGCAGGTCGAGCGCCTGCTGGCTGCCGGTGGTGACAACCAGCCCCTCGGGTGCCACCGTGGCGCCCTTGCCACCCATAAAACCCGCAATACCGTCACGCAGCGGGCCGTAGCCTTCGGTCGCGCCATATTGCAGCACCGGGCCTGGATTGTTGGCCAACACCGCCGCGCTGGCCTGGGCGATGCCATCAGCATCAAACAGCGCCGGATCAGGGAAACCACCGGCAAAACTGATGATGCCGGGTTTGCCCAGCAGCTTGAAGAGTTCACGGATGGCAGAGGTTTCAACGTTCTGGAGGCGGTCGGCAAATTGCATGGCGCAAAACTTTCAGGAAATAGATGTCAATAAGTGATTCTGTGGCCGTGGCCGCCGCAGCTTGCGCCACTTGGCAACCCGTAATTGGGGTAAATTGTGACCGATATGCAAGCCACCGCTCACAGGAACACCGATGCACAGTCTTGATGCTTTTTTTGCCACGGTCAGGCTGCCCTCGATGCCCGAAGTGGCACATGGACTGATTCAGACGCTCAATGACGACAACACCAGTCTGCACGAGGTGCGCGACCTCATCAGCCGCGACCCGGCTTTGAGCGCGCGCCTGCTGCGTCTGGCCAACAGCGCCCAGTTTGGTTTGCAGCGTGGTGTGTATTCCATCGACGAGGCGATCCAGATGGTGGGGCTGGCGCAAGTGCGCGCGCTGGCTCTGAGCGCCTGCCTGAGCGATGCTTTCGAGCCACTGCCAGGGCTGGATCTGTCTGCCTTCTGGCGCCACAGCATGGCCTGCGCTGCCTACGCGCAATGGCTGACAGCCCCACTGGAGATGGATGGCCAGCAGGCTTGGTTGACAGGCATGATGCTGCGCCTGGGGGAGTTGCTGATTGGCCAGGCCAACCCGCAGGCACTGGCCGAGATCGAACGCCTGCCCCATCCGCCCGGCGCCCGCTGGGAACGCGAAAAGCGTTTGATTGGTTTCTCGGAGGGCCAGATCACCGCAGAGCTGGCGCGCCGCTGGAGCTTTCCGATGCAGATCGTCAACGCCTTGGAGCGCGCCTACGACCCGCTGGTGGAGCAAGCTTTTTCGCGCCTGGGCGCGGTGGTGAACCTGGCCGGGCTGCTGGCCGACACGCCGGATGCGGATGCGCTGGCGGTTGACACCCTGCCCAACGACGTTGTCAACACCTTGGGCCTGGAGGTGCGCTGGATGAAAGCCACCTTCCCCGCGCCCGATACCTTTGTGCAGTTGCATTAAGCCCATGAAGCCCGCCCAGATTCAGGCCTTTTTTACCACCCTGGCCACGGCCAACCCGCAGCCTCAGACCGAGCTGGAGTTTGCCAGCGTGTTTGAGCTGCTGGCCGCCGTGCTGTTGTCGGCCCAGGCCACCGATGTCAGCGTCAACAAAGCCACGCGTCACCTGTTTCTGGTGGCCAACACACCGCAGAAGATGCTTGACCTGGGCTTGGAGGGGCTGGAGGGCTACATCAAGACCATCGGCCTGTACCACAGCAAAGCCAAACACCTGCTGCAGACCTGCCAGATGCTGATCAACCAGCACGGCGGCCAGGTGCCACGCACACGTGAGGCGCTCGAAGCCCTGCCCGGTGTGGGCCGCAAAACCGCCAATGTGGTGCTCAACGTGGCCTTTGGTGAACCCACCATGGCCGTGGACACGCATATCTTTCGCGTCAGCAACCGCACCGGCCTGGCGCCGGGCAAAACACCGTTGGCTGTGGAGCAAGCCTTGCTCAAACGTGTTCCGCAAGCTTTCCTGACCGATGCACACCACTGGCTGATCCTGCATGGCCGTTATGTCTGCCAGGCGCGTACACCGCGTTGCTGGGAGTGTGCGGTGGCGCCCTATTGCGATTTCAAACCCAAAACTTTGGAAGGCTGAGCACATGCCCACATCTGACCGTGCCCCATTTGGCGACCTGAACCGCCTGACTCGCTCTGTGGTCTGGCCTGTGATGCCCGAGGCGGGCCAGGCGCTGATCAAAACCCTGGGCGACGACAAGGCAGACGCCTTTGACGTCTGCCGCATCATCAAAAAAGACCCCACCCTGACTGCCAACCTGCTGCGCATGGCCAACAGCGCCATGTTTGGCCTGTCGGGCCAGGTCGACACGATTGAGCGGGCGGTCAGCCTGGTCGGCTTGTCGATGGTGCGCACCCGGGCGTTGTCGCTGTGCATGGCGCAAACCAGCCCATTCCCGCCCGACCTGGACCGCATGGCATTCTGGCAGTACAGCCTGCGCTGCGCGGGCTTCGCCCAGTGGTTGGCCGATCTGTGTGAGGTGGACGACCAGGAGGCCTGGCTGTGCGGCTTGATGCTGCGTCTGGGCGGCCTGAGCGTGGTGCAAGCCCACCCCGAGCTGAGCCGTGCACTCAACACCCAGTCCCTGACCAGCGCTGAGCGCTGGCAGTTGCAGCGCAGCCTGGTTGGCTTTGACGAAGGCGAAGTCACCGCCGAGCTGGCGCGCCAGTGGGACTTGCCACAGCCGCTGGTGCGGGGCCTGCGCAACAGCGCCCAGCCGCTGATCTCGGTCGATCTGTCTCGGCTGGCTGCGGTGCTGCACCTGGCAGCCCGGCTGGCTGACTGCGTCACGCTGACACCGCGCAGCGTCGAGCAGCTGCCCAGCCTGCTGCTGCAAACCCTGGGGCTCGACACCATCACCCTGATGGCCACCGGGCCAGAGGCCAGCGCCATCTCGGACGTGTCGATGTTCTGCGTCTGAGCAGATCAAGCCCCAGGCCGCTGCTCACCCTGCGAGTGCATCGGCAACACCAGGCTTTGACCATAAGCTGGCGCGGCCTGCGGCCAGTCTTGTGCCCGGTCTATACGCTGCACCCCTTGCGCCAGCAGGCTGGCCACCCGGATCACCCCGGCATGGGTGACCCAGACCGGCGCAGGATCTGCCAGCAAGGCATCGCGCCAGGCACTGCTCACCCGCGCCATGACATCGGCCAGGCTCTCCATGCCACCAAAACGGTGTTGCCAGAAATCAGCTGTCCAGGTCTCAAAGGCCGCCACCGGAATGTCGGCCCAGGGCTGGCCTTCATAACAGCCAAAATTGATCTCAGCCAACCGGGCATCCGTGATACATGTCACATCCGGCCGAAGCCCTTTGATCGTCTGGGCTAGTAGCTCGCATCTTTGTAGCGGCGACACCCACAACCGTGCACCTGGCGGCAAACCCGGCGCCAGGGTCTGCGCCGCCTGCTGGGTGGCGGCCAGATCCGCTGGCACATCCAACGCGCCGTAACACACGCCGGGCGCCACCAGCGGCTGGGCGTGACGCAGCAACAGCAAGTTCACAAACTCACCGCCAGCCCGAGGTAAAACGCCAGTTCACACACCTGCTGGGTGGCACCCAGACAGTCGCCGGTGAAACCTTGCAGGCGACGCCAGAACCAGCGTGTCATCAGCCCCCAGGCCACCAGGGAGGCCAACAGCCCGTTGGCAAAAGCCAGCAGCAGGCTGTCTGTCTCCAGGTCAATTGCTATGAAGTCGGTAGCCATCTGCCCATACACAGCAAGGGCCAAGGCCATAAAACACCATAAAAGCCCAATCACCAGCGCACCCAGGCTGATCTGGTCGGCCAGCGGCTTGGACTTGGAGGTGGCGGTATTGCCCACATGTGGGAGCAGCCGGATGGTCAGCAACGGCCAGGTGCGCGACACCACATGCGCCACAAACAGCGCCACCACCATCAGCGGGCCACTGACGTCGCCCAACAGGCCCAGCAGCGTCACCTTGGAGAGCAACGCCAGCACCACGGTGATGGCCCCAAAAGCACCCACGCGCGAGTCCTTCATGATGTCCAGCGCGCGTTGCCGGTCAAGGCTGCCACCCAGGCCATCGGCCACATCGGCCAAACCATCCTCATGAAAAGCACCGGTGATGAACACCGAGAGCACCGTGCCCAGCGCCGCCGCCACCAGCGGTGCGGAGCCAGTGGCGGGCAAGGACATCAGCAACCCAGCAGTCGCTGCGGCCACCAGCCCGCCCACCAGCACCCCCACACCGGGAAAATGCCCGGCACTGGCTCGCAACATGGCCGGGCTGTAACCCACCCAGTCCGACAAACGCCCGGTGATCGGGATGCGGGTGAAAAACTGCAGGCTCAGCAGGTAGTGGCGGATGAATTGGGTCATGGCAAAGTCCAAGGTGACCTGAAGTGAAAAATTGTGCGGCAGTGGCAAAAGCGCAGGCTGTGACACTGACCGTGGTTTAGGTTTGAGCTTCGATGAGCATCATGTCCACCCATGCCAAGGGTCGTGGGTAGGGCGGATGTCGAGGCCGATTTTAAAAAGCGAAGCGTCATGAGGCCTCGGCGTCCGCCCTGCCCGCGGCGCGGCTGATGCCACAGGTTGATTGTTGGTATTTCTGCTTCCGAAAAGACACATACCCTCAGCACGCGCAGGCGGGGACAGGCTCAAGGCCCGGGCCTCATGACGCTTCGCTTTTTAAAATCGGCCCAAACCTCGAGCCCATCCCCGCCTGGTTTTGTGGTGAGTGTTGCGCTGCCAATGGCCAGTGACCAAAGAAACAGCCCATGGTTCATGGTCAGCTGGCAGCGCAACACGCGTGATCACACCTTGGCGGTGGGTTTGTTCTCCTGCTCGGCCACACCGGCCGATGCAAAACTCGCCATCTCGCGCAACATGGTGCAAGCCGACTGCAGTAGCGGCCAGGCCAGCGCACCGCCCGAGCCTTCACCCAGACGCAGACCCAGGTCCAGCAAAGCCTGCACACCCAGGTGCTGCAGCATGAACTCATGGCCGCGCTCACCGGATCGGTGGGCAAACACACAACGCTGCAACACCAGTGGCTGCAAGGCATGGGCCACCAGGATCGAACTGGTGGCAATGAAGCCGTCCACCACCACCACCCGGCGCTCGTGCGCAGCCTGCATCACCGCACCCACCATCGTGGCAATCTCCAGCCCGCCAATAGCGGCCAGCACTTCCAGCGGTTCGGTCACATCGGCGTGGCGCGTCAACACCTCACGCAGCACCGCTGCCTTGCGTTGCACCGCCGGGGCGTCCAGGCCGGTGCCAGCACCGGTGCAGACATCGATGTCCAGCCCGGTCAGGCGCGCGAGCAACAGCGACGCGGCTGAGGTGTTGCCAATGCCCATTTCACCGAGCAACACCGCGTTGCCGGGCAGGCTCTTGACGATGTCCATGCCGTTTTGCAGGGCCTGTTTGCACTGGGCGATGGTCATGGCGGGCAACACCGAAGCATCCGCGGTGCCACCTTCGGCACCCGCCACCTTACGCACCATCAAGCCCGGGCGTTGTGCGCCTGAGGGCAAACCGGCCAGAAAGTCGTGGTCCACACCACAGTCGACCACATTGAGCGCGATGCCGTTTTGTTTAGAAAACACGCTCACCGCTGCGCCACCGGCCAGGAAGTTCTCGACCATCTGCCAGCTCACCTCTTTGGGGAAAGCCGACACACCACGTGCCACCAGACCGTGGTCGGCGGCAAACACCACCATCTGCGGCTCGGCCAACACCGGGTCGGTCGTATCCAGTATCTGACCGATCTTGAGCGCCAGATCTTCGATGCGGCCCAAGGAGCCCAGTGGCTTGGTTTTGTTGTTGATTTTGGCCTGCAGTGCAGTCGTCAGAGCAGGCGAAGAGATGTCCGTCAGGACGGGAAGAGTGGTATTCAAAGCAGTCCCCTGTGCGTGAATGGTGGAGGCGCTGCCCGGCCTTGCAGCACCCATAACAACATCAGGCCGGTCTTCTGGCTTGGCGTCATCTGCCCCGTCACACCTTCCCGGCTTGGCAGCCAGTGGTTATTTGTGAGGGGCATCAGCCTTACAGCGTTGGGCACGCGACGGATTCACACCGTCTTCCCGATTCTCCTGCAGGCCAATAGCCTGCGGGCACCTGAAGCGCAGAATCATAGCAGCCCGCGCAGGCCTGTTTTCAGCGCACCAGGCTGTCGAGCGCACCCGGCTCAAAATGGGTTTCAACAAAGTCGGCCATACGCTCAAACACGGCTTCCAACGTCGGCACCGGGCCACTCAGACGTGCGCCAAACAGCGCCTGTAGCGCCGCCGGATGCTCCATCAGGCCGTGTAAATAGATGCCCAGCACATTGCCCGCCGCGTTTTGCCAGCCCAGGCCATCGGGCAACACCGCATGCGCCACATCACCGGCCTGGGCCATCGCCGGGTGTTGGCTGGTCTGGCCATGGTGGATTTCGTAGCCGGACACCGACACACCCGCCAACGCCGCCCAGGGGTTGGCCGCAGCGCCCGTTTGCTGGCCCAGCATGTGGGTGGCAAAGGTGCTGTGGGTGTGCTGCACGGTTTTGGCCATGTCGAACTGTGTGACCAGCGGCAGCAGGCCCAGACCTGGTGCGTTGCCGTCGATGCCGTGGGTGTCCACCAGCGCCTCACCGAGCATCTGCAGCCCGCCACAGACCCCTAACACCGCCCCCCCCGCGCAGCATGTTGCGCCACGGCGGCATCTAGCCCCTGCATGCGTAACCAGGCCAGGTCGGCGCTGGTGCTTTTTGACCCTGGCAGCACAATCCAGTCAGACGTGCTCAAGCCCGCCAGTTCGGTGGGAGAGCGCACCCACTTCAGGCGCAAGCCGGGGATGTTCTTGAGCGGCTGGAACTCGTCCAGATTGCTGATGCGCGGGTAAGCGATCACCGCCACCGTGAGGTTCACCGAACCTTTGGCGACCGAGCGGTCATCAAACACACCGTCTTCCTCGGGCAAGCCGTGTTGCCACCACATCGGCAGCGTGGCCACGGTCGGGATACCGGTCAGGTCTTGCAGCATCTGAGGGGCTGGCGCCAGCAGGCTGGCGTCGCCACGGAACTTGTTGAGCACAAACCCCCGGAACAGACCACGCTGTTCGGGCGGCAGCAGCGCCCAGGTGCCGTACAGGTGGGCAAACGCGCCACCGCGGTCGATGTCGGTCACCAGCAGGCAAGCCGCGTTGCAATGCTGCGCCACCCGCATGTTGACGATGTCGCTGCCCGAGAGGTTGATTTCGGCCGGTGAGCCAGCGCCCTCGATCACCACCACATCGTTCTCGGCGCGCAGGGCGTCCAGCGCGGCGGCAATCTGTGGCCAGACTTTCAGGCTGCGCCCGCGCCAGGGCAAAGCGGTCAACTCGGCGCTGACCTCACCCATCAGCACCACCTGGCTGTGGGTGTCGGCCTCGGGCTTGAGCAACAACGGGTTCATGCGCACGTCGGGCACGGCCTTGGCGGCAAGTGACTGGAAGTACTGGGCGGAACCGATCTCGCCCTGGCCATTCACCACCCTGGCGTTGTTGCTCATGTTCTGCGCCTTGAACGGCGCCACTTTGAGCCCCTGGCGCGCGTAGTGGCGGCACAGTGCGGTGGCCAGCCAGCTTTTGCCGGCACCGCTGGTGGTGCCCAGGACCATGATGCATTTGGCGGTCATGTGGAGGTTTCCAAAATCGTTGTTGTGTGGGTCAGCGCGGCGACCAGCGCGTCCTGCGCCTGCGGCGCCAGCACACCCAGCCGGTACCAGCCGGGCAAGCCAAAGGACGTGGCGTCGCGCAGCTTGATGCCGTGCTGGCGCAGAGTCGCCATATCCATCGGCGCGGGTGGCCGGGCGCAGAAGTAGTTGGCCTCGCTGGGCGCCACTTGCCAGCCCAGCTGTTGCAACAGGTCAATTTGTCGCACCTTCCAGTCGCGCAGCAGCGGCAGACAGCTCGTCAACCAGGCTTGCACTTCAGGGGATACCCAAGCTTGCAACAAAGCCACACCGTGGGCACCAAGCACCCAGGATGGCGCCATCAGCTTGAGTCGCTCGATATCCAGGCCTTTTAGGCCTCCAGCCCTTTTTAATAAAGGGCCAGGCGCTATCAAATACGCTGCACGCACACCGGTCAGGCCGAGTGCCTTGTTGGGGGTGAACAGCTGCCAGACCTGGTCCAGCTGAGTTGTGCTCAAAGACGCCTCGCCGCTCAGTCGCAGCGGGGCATAGGCACGGTCCAGCACGGTAAGCCGTGCGCGGTTCAGAAACCAGTGGGCGTGGGACTGGCCCAGCGGGCTCGATGGCTCACAGGCCCAGCACAAGGCATCCGTCGGGTCGTTGCTGCGCAACAAGCCCCAGGCCTGGGCAGCGCGCGCGTAGTCACCGTAATGGTGGTCGGGCAGACACACGCTGCCCACACCTTGCTGCTGCGCCCAGGCCGTGAGCCGGAAGATGGCTTCGCTGGCACTGCCGGCCAGCAGCACCCGCTCAGGCGCCACCCCATGAAAGGCCGCCAGGCTTTGAGGCAGGGTCGTGTAGGCCGGGTCGGGGTAATGGCTGGCATCTGCCGCCTGCACCGCTGCCAGCGCCTGCGGGCACGGGCCACAGGCGTTGCTGTTGGTGGAGAAATCAAAACGCGCCGCGCCCAGCGCGTCGGCGCCGCCATGGGTCCAGGCGCTGTCTGGTGTGCGTGTCATGACAGAATGATTGCTCTGAAATAAAGAGCTAGCAGCGCAACAGGTATCAGGGCCAGAAGCACTTTGGATGCACACACGACAGCTTGGCCGGTATGCACGGCCAGCGCATCCTCGCCCCCAGGGTTGAGCACATACACCCCCGGTTTGCCCAGGTGGATGTTCAAAGCCAGCGCCATCGCGGCCATCGGCCAGCCGCTATTGGGTGACGGCGTTTTGATGGCCTCACGCCGCAAGCTCTTCCAACGCAGACCACAAGTCAGGGCCAGCAGCAGCCCGGTCAGACGGGACGGCAGCCAGTTCAGCACATCGTCGACCCGTGCCGCCCATTTACCGGCCCACTCCCAATTCTGGCCTTTGTAAACCCCTTTGTAGCCCCACATCGCATCGGCGGTGTTGGCAAAACGATAAGCCACCGCGCCGGGCAGGCCCAGCAGTACAAACCAGAAAATTGGCGCCACCACCGAGTCGCTGAGGTTCTCGGCCAGCGACTCAATGGCGCTTTCACGCACCTGGGCCTCACTCAGGCAGGTGGTGTCGCGGCTGACCAGCCAGTTCAGGCGGTCGCGCCCGGCTTGCAAAGACTGCCCCAAAGCGCCCTCCACCGCCAACACCTCACCTTTGAGCATGGCCCAGGCCAGCATGGGTTTAAGCAGCAGCGCCAGCAACACAAGCACCACAGCGCTGGCCAACCACCCGGCGATGCCAGCGTCTGTGACCAGGCTTGCCGCCCAGTCCCCGAACATCCAGAGCATGTGCTCCAGCCACACGGCCGCTACGGTAAACAGAGCGATACCCCCAATCCAATAAAGGGCTCCAAGCCAAAAAGCCTTGTAATCTGCGGCCTCTTCACGCGCTGCCAGCGTCGTGTTGCTCACCGACACCCCCACCGGCACGGCCGAGCGCAAACCACGCTGCAAACGCCCCCCGGCCCAGCCCAGGTAATTGCCCATCCACACCACCGGGTGCAGGCGCAGCGGCGGCTCACCGAACCAGCGGTCGACCAGCAAAGCCAGCAGCAGGGCCAGGACGGGAACGAGCAGACTCATGCTTGTCAGGCTCTGGGCAGTGGTTTGCCGGTTTGCAGCCCCAGCCGTGCCAGCAGGGCCTGGTCTTCGCTGCCCAGCGGGTTGTCGGTGGTCAGCAGCTTGTCGCCGTAAAAGATCGAGTTGGCACCGGCCACAAAACACAGAGCCTGCACCGCGTCGCCCATGCTCTGGCGGCCAGCGGACAAACGCACCCGTGCCATCGGCATGGTGATACGCGCCACCGCGATGGTGCGCACAAACTCCAGCGGGTCCAGATCCGGCTGATCAGCCAGCGGGGTGCCCGCCACCTTGACCAGGTGGTTGATCGGCACCGACTCCGGGTAGGGTGACAGGTTGGCGAGTTCGGCCACCAGTGCGGCACGCTGCAAACGCGACTCGCCCAGGCCGACGATGCCGCCGCAGCAGACGCTGATGCCGGCCTCACGCACCCGTGCCAGGGTGTCGAGCCGGTCCTGGTAGTCGCGGGTGGAGATGATGTCGCCGTAAAAATCGGGCGCACTGTCGAGGTTGTGGTTGTAGTAGTCCAGCCCGGCGTCACGCAGGGTTTGGGCTTGGCCGTTCGACAACATGCCCAGGGTGGCGCAGGCTTCCAGCCCGGTGGCCTTGACGGTGCGCACCAGCTCGGCCACTGCCTCGATGTCGCGGTCTTTCGGTGCGCGCCAGGCGGCACCCATACAAAAACGGCTGGCCCCAGCCTCTTTGGCGGCCACAGCGGCCTGGCGGACCGTCTCCACCCCCATGAGTTTGCTGGCCTGCACGCCGGTGTCAAAGTGCACCGACTGCGGGCAGTAGCTGCAGTCTTCCGGGCAACCGCCGGTTTTGACCGACACCAGGGTCGCCAGCTCGATCAGGTTCGGGTCAAAGTGGGCGCGGTGCACCGTCTGGGCCTGAAAGATCAGGTCGGAGAACGGCAGCTCAAACAACGCGGCCACCTGCTCCACCGTCCAGACCGGTTGGCCAGAGGCAGGTCGCTCGGGGTGTTGGTCCAGGCAGGCGTGAAAGTGCAGCGGGCTGCTCACCAAGGTGGTGTCAGGTGTTGTGGTCATCATCGGTGTGGTTCAAAAAAGGGGTGACGACAACCAGGCCGGCAGGCTGCCGTTATGGGGCAGCATCTGTCACGCCGGGTGTCTGGCCGTCGGGCTCGGCAGGAGCACAGTTTTTCATCATCTCATGCCAATTTTCGTTGAAGCGATTGCGCACAAATGTCCGGGTGTGCGGCACCTTGCAGGCGGAGCAGTTCAGATGCCCCACACCGTCGTGGACGAAGAGGCTGGACTTGGTGGACTTGATCGCGCAATGGCTTTTGACCAGAATCCCCTCGTCATTGAGGCTGCCCTGGTCATTGAACCTGAAGAACGGACAGGCACACATATAGCAGCTCAGATAAGCACTGGTGTGGCATTTTTTGGGCGTGGCATACAGCGGACAGAACGTGGGCTCGTGCTTGACCATGTTGTCAAACTCAAAATAGTCAATGATCTGATCCTGCGAGAGCCCGTCTTGCTTGAGCTTTTCCACAATCTTGCGGTGTTTTTGGCCGTGATTCAGAAACCAGGTGATGTAACTCATGAGAGGTGATGTCCTGTGGGAGAAAGCAAGCCGGGTGCGGTTTGAACGACCCCACGGCGTTGGGCATGCACAGCGGCTCGGTGCGCCGATGCAAGGGCTGGCTGAAAGGTCTCAGCGCATGGCAAAGCCACCCACTGGTCATGGATCGGGTAGATGGCGATGCGATTGTCAAACACCGCCTCCAGCGCGCGGTGGGTGGCAGGGTCGGCACAGGCGCCTTGATGCGTGATACTGCCTCTGGCCATGATCAGCATCTCGTGCGCTTGCAGCGCCATCGAAATCTCGTGCAACACGCTGACCACGGTGACGCCACTCTCCAGCAGGCAGCGCACCACACCGAGCCAGTCAGCCTGGTGCGGCGGGTCCAGATTGGCCAGGGGTTCATCCATCAGCAGCACCTGCGCCTGCACCGCCAATGCGCGCGCCAGCAGCACCCGCTGGCGTTCACCGCCCGATAGCTGGCCCAAGCTGCGTTCGCGCCAGTCCCAGGCCTGGGTGGATTTGAGCGCGATTTCGGCCGCCGCCAGATCTTGTGGCCCGGGACCCGCCAGCCAGGCCTGATGCGGCAGGCGGCCAAGCAGCACCACGTCCCAGACCGTCAGGTCATCCCCCGACGACTCGTTTTGCCCCAGCCAGGCCATTTGCTGGGCACGGCTGCGGTTGGGCAGGCTGTGCAAATCGTGCCCCAACAAACGCACCTGGCCAAGGTGGGGCATCAGCCCGGCCAACACCTTGAGCAGCGTTGATTTGCCAGCACCATTGGGGCCAACGATGCTGGTCCAGCGGCCCCGAGGCAGGCGCAGGGACAGATCGTGAAGTATCTCGGCATTTCCGATGCTAGCCCTTATATTGATTGCCTCAATAGCTATTGAAACTGAAGCATCTGTCATACCCGACCCCCACTGAAGCTGCGGCGGGCGCACACGTGGTCGACAACAGCCTCACAGGCTTGGGGCGAGCCAAGGGAGATCACAGTCATATCAACTCATCTTCCCAAGGCAAAAAGGGCGTCCAGATCCAAGTCGTTCTCCAGTTGGGCGGCATAGGCATCCAGATTGTCTTCCACGCGACGCTGGTAAGACAGGGCGGCGTCGGCCAGGGCACCGCCCTCACCGGCCACACGGCCCAGCCAATGGCGGCGAAAACCGTCCGCTTCGAACACACCGTGCAGGTATGTGCCCATCACCCGCCCACTGGCCGAAACGGCACCTTCGGGTGTCGCCTGCCCCTGAGCATGGACCAACTGCAACCAGGGCCGCGCCATGTCTGGGCCTGTGGTTCGGCCCATGTGCATCTCAAAACCGGTCACACGGCTGCCACTGACCAGGTCCAGCGCGTCGATATCGGCCAGCCGTTTGGTGTCCCCGATGACCGTCTGAATCGCCAGCAGGCCCAGGCCGGCCGTGTCACCAGGCGGGCCTTCGATCCCCTGCGGATCGCTCACCGTGTGCCCC
The DNA here is from genome assembly GCF_002017865.1 of Rhodoferax fermentans. Classification (NCBI taxonomy): domain Bacteria; kingdom Pseudomonadati; phylum Pseudomonadota; class Betaproteobacteria; order Burkholderiales; family Comamonadaceae; genus Rhodoferax; species Rhodoferax fermentans. The sequence continues at coordinate 3,764,544 of NZ_MTJN01000002.1, forward strand.
AGCATTTGCAAGCCGCCGCAAATGCCGACCACATGCCCACCTTGGCGCACATGGGCAATCAGGTCATGGTCCCAGCCTTGGGCGCGCAGAAAAGCCAGATCGGTCCGGGTGGCCTTGCTGCCAGGCAGCAGCACCACGTCGGCACTGCGCGGAATCGGCTCACCCGCCTGCACCCACAGCAGATTCACCCCTGGCTCAGCCGCCAGCGGATCGAGGTCATCAAAATTGGCCACCCGTGACAAACGCAGCACCGCCACTGTCAGCACGGATGGTTTAGGCACAGCTTGGCGACGGGCCGTCACAGCGTCCAGCGCCAGCGAATCCTCCTGCGGTAGTCGGCGGGCGCCGTCAAACCAGCGCACCAGCCCGCGCATCGGCCAGCCGGTGGCGGCCTCGATGGTGTCGGCAGCGGGCGCAAACACCTGCGGGTCTCCGCGAAACTTGTTGACCACAAAACCAACCACCCGCGCACGCTCTGAGCTCGACCACAGCAGATGGTGCCCCAGCACCGCCGCCGTGACACCACCGCGTGACTCGTCGGCGAGCAGCAATACCGGCAGGTTGGCGGCTTCGGCCAGCCCCATGTTGCTGATGTCTTGTGGCCGCAGGTAGTGTTCACCACCGCTGCCCGCGCCCTCCACGATCACCAGATCGGCCTGCTGGCGCAAACGCAGCAGACTGTCGAGCACCGCAGGCATCAGGCCCGGCTTGAGACGCTGGTAATCACTGGCCGAGGCACGGCCCAGCACCCGCCCGCGCAACACCACCTGGCAGTCGATGTCGTTCTCAGGTTTCAACAACACCGGGTTCATGTGCACCGAGCGTTCGGCCCGACAAGCGCGTGCCTGCAATGCCTGGGCACGGCCAATCTCGCCACGCACCGGGCTGCCGTCGGCTGGGGTCGGTGCATCGGCATCCACCGTCACGGCGGCGTTGTTGCTCATGTTTTGTGCCTTGAAGGGCAACACCCGCAGACCTCGCTTGGTATAGGCTCGGCACAAACCCGCCACCAGCAGGCTTTTGCCCACGTCGGAGGCGGTGCCCTGGACCATCAGGCAACGCCCCAGGGGCTGGCCCGTGGGTGCGGGGGTAAACAGCGCGGCCTGGCTCAGTTGCTCGGCCAGCGTGGCCAAGCGGGTGGGGGCCGGGTTCATCGTGCCAGCGCCAGCAAGGCGTCCAGGTCCAGGTGGGCCTCCACATGGTCGGCCAGCGCATCAAGGGTCTGCTCGATCTGCGCTTCGTAGTCCAGGCCAGACAGCTGCGCGCCGAGCTGGTGCAACCAGTGGCGGCGAAAACCGTCGGCCGCAAAGATGCCATGCAGGTAACTGCCACAGACCCGTCCGTCAGCCGACACCGCACCTTCGGGCCGGATACCGCCCTGACCGTCGTCGATCTGCAACCAAGGCCGGGCCAGCCCAGGCCCAGTGGTTCTGCCCATGTGCATCTCAAAACCCGCCACCTGCTGGCCGCTGCTGTGGTCAAGACCGCTGATCTGCGCCAGGCGTTTGTCATGGCCGATGACCGTCACCACATCCAGCAAACCCAGGCCTGGCGTGTCACCGGGCGGGCCCTCCAGCCCGTCAGGGTCAGACACCAGCTGGCCCAGCATCTGAAAGCCTGCACACAGGCCCACCACCCGCCCGCCACGGCGCACATGGGCCTGGATGTCGATGTCCCAGCCTTCGCGGCGCAACACCTCCAGCTCGGCACGTGTGGTTTTCGAGCCGGTCAGCAACACCACGTCTGCATCCGCAGGAATCGGTTCCCCCGAGCGCAACCAGCGCACCTGTACACCGGGTTCGGCACTCAAGGGGTCCAGGTCGTCAAAATTGGCCGAGCGTGACAGCTGGGGCACCACAATCCGCAGCCCGCTGCCACCACTGTGCGACAGGCGCTCCAGGGCCAGGGCATCTTCAGCGGGCAAGCGGGTGGCAGTGTCAAACCAGGGCAACACCCCCAGCAGCGGCCAGCCGGTGAGCTCCGTCATCACCCGGCAGGCGGGCTCGTAGAGCGAGAAGTAGCCGCGAAACTTGTTGACGATGTAGCCCACGATGCGCGCGCGCTCCACCTCGTCGTGCAGCACATGGCTGCCCACCACGGCGGCGATGGCGCCACCACGGTCGTTGTCGGTGAGCAGCACCACTGGCAGATCCGCCAGTTCGGCCAGCTTCATGTTGGTGATGTCGCAGTGGCGCAAATACACCTCGGTGGCGCTGCCAGCACCTTCCACCAGCACCAGGTCAGCCTGGGCGGCGGTGCGCTGGAAGCTGTCCATCACCGCAGGCAACAGGGTGGGCTTGAGTTCGTGGTAATGCACTGCGGGCCAGTTGCCCAGCGAACGCCCGCGCAGCACCACCTGGGAGCCGATCAGCGCCTGCGGCTTGAGCAACACCGGGTTCATGTGGATCGAGGGCGCCACCCCGCAAGCACGCGCCTGCAAAGCCTGGGCGCGACCAATCTCACCCCGGCGCGGCTCGCCGTGGGCATCTGGCGGCTCGTCGGAATCGGCTGTGACGGCGGCGTTGTTGCTCATGTTCTGCGCCTTGAATGGCCGCACCACCAGGCCGCGCCGGGTGTAGGCCCGGCACAAACCCGCCACCAAGAGGCTTTTGCCCACGTCGGAGCTGGTGCCCTGGATCATCAGCGCCCGCGCGGTACGCGGCGGTGGCTCAGACAACAGCGGCACACTGAAGGGCATGTCGAACGGCAATTTCGGGCGAGCGGTCTCAGCGGTCATGGCAGAACCTGGCAAGGTGGAAACAAAGGCTGGCGCAGCTGGCTGGCACGCTGCGCCAGCCAACGCGAGCCGCGTAAAACATGGCCATATCGCCCTCTAGCCCTTATAGGTATTGGCTCACTAGCTATGCATTTAAAACCGCCAGTCACGACGCACCTCCGGCAAAAGCACGGCTATTGCGGTGCATCAGCCACAGCAGGTAGCCACCACCCAACACCGCCGTGAGCACCCCCACCGGTAGTTCCTGCGGTGCAATCAGCCAGCGTGCCAGCGTGTCGGCCGCCATCAGCAACGCCCCGCCCATCAGACTGGCCAGCAACATCAGACGCGAGTGGGTGGTTTTGATGACCGAGCGCACCAGGTGCGGCGCGGCCAAGCCCACAAAGGCAATCAGCCCGGTTTGCGCCACCGCGGTGCCGGTGGCCAGCGCCAACACCGCCACCAGCGCAACACGCAAAGAACCCAGGGGCAAACCCAGGCTGTGGGCGGTGGCTTCACCCAGGCTCAAACCGTCCAGCACCCGCCCGAGCAAGCCGGCGGCCAAGACACACACCACCCAGACACCCACCATCAGTGCCCAGGCGGTCCAGCCCACCATGGCGGTCGAGCCCAGCATGAAGGCCTGCATCGCCTGCAGTGAGTCCGGTGAAAACAACAGCACCAATTGGGTTGCCGCACCCAGCACCACCCCCACCACCACACCGGCCAACAACAAACGCAGCGTGTGCTGCACACCTTTGGACAGCGCCAATGTCAGAAACACAGCCAGCACCGCCCCCACGAAGGCAGCGCCAGTCAGGCCCAGGCGCACCAGCACATTGCCGGAAAACACACTGACCACCACACCACCATTCATCATGTTGCCGCCCAACATGCCCGCGCTGCCACCCAACACTGCCAATGTCAGCGCCACGCCCAGCGAGGCGCCGGAGGCACTGCCCAGCAGATAGGGGTCGGCCAGCGGGTTGCGAAACAGCCCCTGCGCCACCGCCCCGGCCAGCCCCAGCAAGGCACCGGCCGCCCAGGCGCCCAAGGTGCGTGGCAGGCGAATCTCATACACAATTTGCTCCGCCATGGCGCTGGCCGAGGGATCAAGCTCCGGGTGCAGCAGGGGTTGCAGCAGGTTCTCAAAACCAGAGCTGCCCACACACACGCCCAGCAGCGTCAGGATCAGGCTCAGCACGGTGAGTGACCAGATCAGAAAAGGCAGGCCGCGTACCGTCAAGGTTTGCCCCCAATCACGCTTGTTTTGGGCGCCTTGTCCGCCAGGCACTGGGCCATGATGCGCGCGGCCTCACTCATGCGTGGACCTGGGCGCACCAGCGTGTTTGCCTGCTCTGCCGCAAACACGCAGACCCGGTTGTCGCGCAGCGCCCGGATGGTTTGCCAGCCTGGGCGCTGGCCCAAACCAGCGGCACTGCGCTCCCCCACCATGATCAGATCGGGGTTGGCACGCACCACAAATTCGGGGTTGAGCTTGGGAAACGGCCCAAGCTTGGCAGGCACAATGTTTTTCACCCCCAGACGTGTGAGTGTTTCACCAATGAAGGACGCCTCACTCGCGGCATAGGGTCCCTGGTTGACCTCAAAATACACCCGCATCGTCTTGGCCGACGCGGGCACCGACTGTGCGGCCGCCGACACCCCGGCGTCAATAGCGCGCCAGATTTTGCTGGCGTCAGGCACACCCAGCACCTGGCCAATCTTGAGCACAACACGCTGCACATCGGCATGGGTTTTGGGCTCCAGCGAAAGCACCTTGATGCCCAATGTACGCAGCCGGTCACTGGCACGCGATGACACCGCCATCAACACCACATCCGGGCGCAAGGCCACAATGGCTTCAATGTTGGGGTCGATGCCGCCGCCCACCTGTGGCAGTTGCTGCAGGCTGACGGGAAAGTTGGAATAACGGTCCACACCCACCAGCCGCGCACATTGGCCGAGTTCACACACGGTTTCGGTCAGCGAGGGCAACAGGCTGACCACCCGTTGGGGCGCCTGGGCAAAACTCACCACCACCCCGCGGTCATCGGTCACCTCATAGGCTTGGGCCGGACAGACCATCAGCAGCCACACCAGCAGCGTGGCAGATGAAGTGCACAGCCGCCGAACCAGCTTCAAGCGACATCCTTCAAGCACAGTGGCAGACCGGCGGCCATCAGGGTGACGCGCTGGCACACCCGCGCCACACTCTGGTTGAGCAGGCCCAGGGCATCAACAAAGGCCCGCACCTCCCGCCCCATCGGAATCACACCCAGGCCGATCTCATTGCCAACAAACACCAGCGGCCCCGGAGCGTTTTGGATTGCATCCAAAAGCATAGCTACCTGCCCTTCATAGGTCTGGGCTAGAGCTTGATTTTCTTCAGAATGGCTGGTATCAGACCCTGCCTCGCTCGCGCCGTCGGTCTGCAGCAATTCGGCGGGCATGAGCCAATTGGTCAGCCACAGCGTCAGGCAATCCACCACGATCAGGGTGTCGGCCCGGCTGTGTTGGACGATGGCTTGGGCCAGTTGGCGCGATTCTTCCACCGTGCGCATGGCGCTCAAATGCTGGGCCCGGTCCGCCTGGTGGCGGGCAATACGTTGGCGCATTTCCTCGTCCCAGACACGCGCCGTGGCGATCATCACCGCCTGATGCTGTCCGGATTGGCCCAGCCAATCCCGCGCCAGCAACTCGGCGCGGCGGCTTTTGCCACTTTTCTGGCCACCCAGGATCAGTTCACTGCGGGCGATGGTGTGTGCCGTCATGGCTGATGCTCCATCACAGGGGCTGGCCTGGAAAACAGCTCCACCGTTGCCTCCGGGCAGGACGCAAACCAGGCGTGGAAATAACTGGCGCGCACACTACCGAGTTGCCACAGCGCCTCACCCGCGTCAGGTAGCGGGTCGGTATCGGGCCGGGCGGTGCGGGCCACCGGCTGCAAGGTGGTCTCGGTGGTCGAGTAATGGAAGGTGTGGCCGCGCAGGGTGCCGCTGGCCAGCTTGAGCTGCTGCGGCCCGAGTGCCGCCAAACGTTTGTGCATGGTCACGGTGCCGGGCAACAGGCCCCACTGCGCAAACTGCTGGCCGTCCGAGGTGATCAGGGTGTCAAACAAGGCCATCATGCCGCCACATTCGGCCCAGACCGGTTTGCCCGCCGCGATGTGGGCCGCCAGGCTGTCGCGCAACGCGGTGTTGGCCGCAATCGTCTGCGCATGCAACTCGGGGTAACCGCCAGGAATCCATAAAGCGTCACAGTCGGGCAGCGCAGCGTCTGCCAGCGGTGAAAAAAACACCAGCTCGGCCCCCAGATCAGACAGGCAGTCCAGGTTGGCGGCGTAAATAAAACAGAAGGCGGCGTCACGAGCCACCGCGATGGTTTGGCCTTGCAGCGGTTTGACAGCCGGGGCGGCGGGTTGCGGCACCTCTGCGCCTGTGAACTCGACCTGCCAGCGCTGCAAATCTTGGAGCGTCATCTGCCCAAGCGGCGTGGCCTCCAGCGCATCTGCGGCTGCATCAAGCCGCTCCAGCGCGTCACCCACCTCACTCGCCACGGTCAGGCCCAGATGCCGTTCGGGCAGTTGCAAAGCGGTGTTGCGCATCACCGCACCCAACCATTGATCAGGATCGCGCACGCTGCTTTTGAGCATCAGCGCATGGCGCTCACTGGCCACGCGGTTGGCCAACACACCGGCCCATGGCAAGTTGGGGCGGTAGTTTTGCAAACCAAAAGCCAGTGCGCCAAAGGTGCCCGCCATGGAACCCGCATCAATCACCGCCAGCACCGGCAAACCAAAACGCTGCGCCAGATCCGCCGCGCTGGGTGTGCCATCAAACAGGCCCATCACCCCTTCCACAATGATCAGGTCGGCATCCGCCGCCGCAGCCGCCAGCCGGGCGCGGCAATCCGCCTCGCCGTTGATCCACAAATCGAGCTGATACACCGGCGCACCACTGGCCAGCGCATGCCAGTATGGGTCCAGAAAATCCGGCCCACACTTGAACACCCGCACCCGCCGCCCCTGGCGAGCGTGTAACCGTGCCAAAGCAGACACCACGGTGGTTTTGCCCTGGCCGGAGGCAGGAGCGGCGACGAGGATAGCGGGACAGGTGGTCATGGTGGAGCAGGTTTCAGATCAGCTTATATCGCCCAGGACAAGGAAACAAACGCGTTGCGTCCGGGCATGGCATAACCATTGGTCAACACATAGTTGGCGTCGGTCAGGTTGTTGATGCGTGCCAACAAGCTCAGGTCCTTGTTGATTTTCCATGTGGCGCCAACATTGAGCAGGCTGTAACCCGCCAACACATCACGGGGGCCTCCGTAAACAAGGGCGTTATCCACACGGTCACTGGAGAGCTTGAGTTCACCAAACACACTCACCGTACCCAGGCGGTGGTTCACATTGAAGTTCAACACATTGCGTGCCACGCGCACCAGACGCGCATTGCCGGGTTTGGTCCGTGGGTCAGCGTAGTCATAGGACACGGCATAACGGGTATCACCAACCTGGTTCTGCAGACTCAAAGTCACGCCTCGCAGCACCGCCAGATCACTTTGGCTGTTCTTCGCAGGATCAATGAAACCCTCGATCTCGTTGTAGTACAACGAAGCACCAGCCGTCAGGCTCCCTTGGAGGTATTTGAGACCCAACTCGCTGGCACGGTTGCGCTGCGGGGTGAGCGCAGGATTACCGGCGTAATAACCAACGTTGGGGTAATAAAGCTGGTTGAAAGAAGGCGCCTGAAAACTGGTGCCCATGCTGGCCACCGCTCGCCAGTTGGTGCTCAACCTGTACCCCCCCGACAGCGCCCAGTTGTCAAAACCACCAAACTGCGAGTTGTCATCATGGCGAAGCACCGCCAACGCGTTCCATCGGGGCCTGTTCAGTGCGTAGGACAACATCGCACTCTTGATGTCACGTTGCTTGACCGTGAAGTTGGTAGAACTGTCCACCTTTTCCGTTCGGGTTTCCAGCAAGAACGTCAGGACGTCGGCCCCCACACTGATGTCGTTCTGCCAAGTGGCCTGGGTGCGGCGGGTGTTGAACTTGCTGTTGGCATCAAATGCGCCATCACGCATGCGGTAATAGTCACTGACCGATTTGTCGTCACTTTGACCCAGCAACAGGCTTGACTTCCAGTTGGGTTGCCACTGGGCATCCCATTTGAGACTCACATTGTTGAGCGTCGGGCGCGTCCAGGCATCGGTGGTCGCTGCAGTCAGGTTCAGGGGGCTAGGATAGGCATAACCATCAAACTGATAATCCATGTCACTGTGCAGCACGCTCAGCGCCAGCGCATGCGCAGCCGACAACTGCGCAGTGAGTTTGACATCGACACTGGCGACCTCAAAACTGTCCGCATCGGGGTTGTAACTGTCAGCCGCTGGATTGTTGATCGCACTGATACCGGCTGCGTTTTCTTTGGACACACCCACGCTGTAACCCAAGGCACCGTCACGCCCACGAATGGCGGCACCTGCCTGACGCAGACCATCTGACCCGGCACCCACGCTGGCTGACAGGTGCAAGCCGTCTTCAGGTTCACGGGTAAATATTTGGATGACCCCGCCAACCGCGTCAGGACCATACAGTGCAGACGCAGCGCCGCGCAGTATTTCAATGCGTTCAATGCGGTCCAGCGGCATGTTTTCAAAGGCCACAGAACCCAGCGTGGCGGAGCCAACCCGCACACCATCGATCAACACGATGGATTGTGAGGCGGAGGCTCCACGCAAATACACCCCCGTCGCAGAGCGATAGCCGCCAGTGCTGGAGAGCTGAATGCCGGGCTGCTGCGCCAACACATCACGCAAGGAACCTTGACCAACTTGGTCAAGCGCTGTGCGGTCAATGATCGACACATCGGCAATCACATCCGTGACCGGTACCGCCACCCGGGTGGCTGTCACCACCACCTCCTCCAAAGTACCCTGCGCCTGGCTTTGTGCCAGCACCGGGAACGCCGCAAAAACAGCCAAAGCAGACACACACAGGCGCACGGGTGCGCCATGGCGCACACAAGAAGCAATCAATTTCATAGTGTTAAAAGAACCATCAAAGTGCCCTCACCGTCGTCCCCGACAGCGCATGGGCGTCACGGTTGCAGACTTTTTCAGAGCATGCAGCCACCGTGTTGGCCGGTATCCGGGCTGGTGGAGTCAACCGCCATCACCTTCCCAAATGTCTGTCACGACATCCAGTGGCCTTGATGGCAGCAGAACCGAATAGATTCGTCCACTTACCGTTGCGGGGGCAGCGCAGGTTAGGTTGAGCTCGTTCAAGCCGCCCCCTCCTGCTTCCCGTTGAACTGCGCTGTGTGAACCACGGCGCGAGCACCAACGGCCCGATTCTAACGGTGCCAAGCAGGTAACTTGTCTACTTGTCAACGCCGGTGACAAATGTCGACCGCCCCGGAATGGGTGACTGTTGTGAGGTTGATTCGTATCCTGGGTGCCTGGGGCTGACAACACATCGCGAGTTTCAACACCTCGGCCATGCGCCGAACGGCAGGGTGCCCGTTGTGACACACCAACTCACGGATGGGGTAGGAGGAGATGTCTTGCATCAAGGTGGCAAACATGGCGGATCCAACACCCGAGCGCCGGGCGGCGGGTCTCACCGTCAGGGCCATCTCCCACACGCCCTTGGCGTTCAAGGGTATCAGTTGCAAAACCCCCACCAGCCCGGCATCAGCGCCAGCCCATGCCCCATACCAACAACTCCGAGACCACGCCATGTCGCGCACCCATTGGATCAACGCAGCGTCCCCCAGAGTGGCGCCAAAACGCTGGTAACGGTCATCCGCACTCAACGACAACAGGTGCAATTGCAAGGCGTGGCGGTGTTCTGGCCGCAAGACACTGATGTCAGTGATCAACGCAGACATACACCAGGCTTGAAGAGGTACACAAGCGACGCTCGCCAGTGGCCGGTGATTCCGACCACAACTCGGCATGTACCGTGACAGAGCGGTTGCCCAGGCGTGACACCCGGGCCAGAACTTCCACCACATCACCGACGTGGGCTGGCGCAATGAAGTCCATCCGCGCACTGCTGGCCATCACAAGGGTGCGCCTGACACAGCGAGTTGCAGCCACAAAACCGGCCTTGGCCAACCAGGACATGGCAGGACCGCCGTGCAACACCCCGCGGTGGTTGGCATGGCCCGGAAACACAATTTCAGCCACGGTGACCCAGGGCCATGGCGAAGCAGGATCGGACGCTGGCGCCAAATGGATTGGCAACGTTGGCTGGGTGTCTGTGGTGCCCACCTGTGTTTGCGGCACCTCCGAGGCCGACTGACTTTGGCTCACCATCACAAAGTCTCCAGACAAACATGGCGTGCGCTCGCCGCTGAGCAGCGCCTCCGCCACCAAACTGGTGCTGAGCGTGACTGAACGACGGCCTTTGTGTATCACCTGGGCACTGCATTCGATCAAATGGCCCGCAGGCGCGGGTGCGGCAAAGTCGAGTCGGCTCACGGCGGCTGTGACCACCGTTCCACGCAACACCTTGCTGCCGACGATGAAAGCCAGCCGATCCAGGGCCGACAAGGCAGCGCCTCCAAACAGGGTACCGTGATGATTGGACTGGTCAGGCCACACCATGTCGACCACCGACATGGTGTTTGCGGATGTTGTTACTAGCGTCTCTTCAATAGCTTGATTCATTTGCGTCCTCCCCAAAAAAGTGGAGGCGGAGCTTGGGCCAGCAATCATTGACGCAGCAGCGAAACTGCACGGAGTTACCCGTTGCGTTGAACAAACGACACTCGCACAGGGACACCCCGCCCATTACATAGGTCAATCACCTCAAGGCAGGTCTCCTGGCTCTCGGGTCCTTGTTTGAGGTCTGTCTTCCCAGCGTTAAGCCAGTGACATGATGAACTTCAAACTCGCCGATCACAGTTGCGGGGGCAGCCACAGAATGGGTTGTGTCACAACCCTTCTGTCGTTCCCTTTTCATTCTTGCTGTTGGGCAAGAAACCCTGAGGCCAAATCAGTTTAGCACCCGACGCTCAGGTGCAGACCTCCACATCAGGCTTGTGACGCAGGGTCCATTCGGCCGCTACCCTACTCTGCAGTGCCAGCGCGGGGTTCAACGGCGTAGCAAACCGCCCTGTCGAAAAGACACTGCTTCAAGCGACTAACATTGACCAAACCATGTCGGCCAACTTCATTGATATCCACCATGACTGACCACCAGGTCTCAGACGGAACACGCGTGCTCCTGCTGGGCGGCACCACCGAAGCCAGTCGTTTGGCGCAGCTTCTGGCACAACAGGGCATCGACGCCGTTTTTTCTTATGCAGGACGCACCGATGCACCGATTGCCCAGCCCCTGCCCACTCGCACGGGCGGTTTTGGTGGCGTGGCAGGTTTACAAAACTGGTTGCTGACCGAGCGCATCAGCCATGTGGTGGACGCAACCCACCCCTTCGCTGCGCAGATGAGCACCCATGCCGTGCAAGCCTGTGCGGCGACTGGGGTGCCATTGCTGGCACTGGAGCGGCCAGCCTGGCATGCGCAAGCTGGCGACCGCTGGCAACACGTGCCCGACCTGGCTGCCGCTGTCCGGGCCCTGCCCGCCAAACCGGCACGCGTTTTTCTGGCCATTGGGCGCCAGCAGCTGTCCACATTTTTAGTCTGCACACAACATTGGTATCTGTTGCGACTGGTCGACCCGATACAACAATTGCCCGCCCAACAGGGCCATGTGGTGATCGACAGGGGCCCCTTCACCGTTGCAGGCGACCGAGCCTTGATGCAGACACACCGTATCAGCTGCGTGGTCTCCAAGAACTCAGGTGGTGTTGGCGCGCAGGCCAAATTGACAGCGGCACGTGAACTGGGCTTACCGGTGATCATGATTGAGCGGCCACTTGTCCCACCACGCCAGACGGCGGGCGCTGTGAACGAGGTACTGCAGTGGATTGCCACAACACCTCATCACTGAGATGCTCTTGTCGGGCAGTTCACACCCCCGGTAACGCACCTTGCCAAAACCCCACAGGCGCTGGATTACAGCAAACACATGTCCACACATGAGCGGATCTTGACGCGAATTACTTTATCGACCACGCCAGCCAGGCGACTGCGCTGGTTGGTGAATTTTTAGCCTTGGGGGCGGCACCCGCTTGGGCTAGCAACAAAACTTACAGCTCCGATTTGCCACGATGGCCTGAGCCTGTCGTTCCATCTGAATCTTCCACCAGTGATGCCAGGCAATATGCACATCACGGGCCAGGTTGGGACCCAAGCAACGTTTCGCTAAACAACAGCAAACACGGTCGGGACGTCCTCAAGGCTGCGCCTTCTTGGCAGAGGCAACAGGTGCCTTGTGACCCAGACACTGTGCCATCAGCCGGGCAGCTTCTGCCAGTCGTGGACCCGGTCGCACCAGCGCATTGGTCTGATCCAGTGAAAAAGCACAGACACGGTCTTCACGAAGGGCTCGAATACTGTGCCAACCCGGGCGTTGCAGCAGGTCGGTCGCACTGCTCTCAACGGTCATGATCAGGTCCGGATTGGCACGTACGATGAACTCGGGGTTGAGTTTGGGGAACGGCCCCAGACGGGCGTTCAGAATATTCTTCACCCCCAAGCTGGTCAGAATTTCGCCGATGAACGAGCTTTCACTGGCGCCGTAAGGGCCTTGACCCACCTCGTAATACACCCGCAGGCCTTTGACCGTTGGCGGCAAAGACTGCGCTGCTGCCTGCAAGCCTGCGTCGATGGCACGCCAGACCTGCTGCGCATTGGACACCGCGAGCAACTCACCCAGGGTCAGGATCGCTGTGCGCACATCGGCCAAGGTCTTGGGCTCCAGCACCAGTACCTTAAGACCCAGGTCCTGCAGCCGCTCGGCAACATGCGAGGTATTGGCCATCAACACCACATCGGGGTGCAGGGCCACGATGGCCTCAATGTTGGGGTCCAGCCCACCGCCCACTCGCGGCAGTTGCGTCACCCGTTCTGGATAGTTGGAATAACGATCCACCCCGACCAACAGCTGACATTGACCCAGTTCACACACAGTCTCGGTCAATGACGGCAACAGGCTCACCACACGCTGGGGCGGTTTCTCCAGACGTACACGCACACCCCGGTAGTCCGTCACCTCCACCGCCGCCAGCACCGGCAAGCACATCCCCAGCAGACCACAAACAACCAACAAACGCATCAGACAAAACAAACGGATCACGAGACATCTCCCCGAGTCAGCTATCACACCAGCCCATGGTGGTGTGACAAAATTTGCTTCACAAAAAATAGCTTCCTGCCCTTTATTCATAATGGCTAGATCATGATTTAACCCTCAACCCATAGACTAGAGCAGATGACACGCCAAGCGTTTGGGACACGGCTTCGGGTCATCGGCGCAGCCAAACGCAGCGGTACACGTGGGTACACAGGAACAGGCAGAGTTGATCATGGCAAAGCGAGCATCAAAGTGCCCTCACCGTCCTCCCCGACAGTGCATGGGCGGCACGGTTGCACACTCTTATTTAAGAGTCTGCAGCCACCGTGTTGGCCGGTATCCGGGCTGGTGGAGTCAACCGCCATCACCTTCCCAAATGTCTGTCACGACATCCAGTGGCCTTGATGGCAGTAGAACCGAAAAGGTTCGTCCACTTACCGTTGCGGGGGCAGCGCAGCTTAGGTTGAGCTCGTTCAAGCCGCCCCCTCCTGCTTCCCGTTGAACTGCGCGATGTGAACCGCCGCGCGAGCACCAACCGCTCAATTTTAGCTGGGCGCTCGGCTATGATCGTCGCCTTCAGGTGCTCGCAACCGCCAGGTTTCGGGAGAATCGGGAAGGCGGTGCAAGTCCGCCACGTGCCCAACGCTGTAAGGATGATGAACCACGTTGTATGCCACTGGCGCGAGCCGGGAAGGTGCGTGGTTCAGATGATTCCAAGTCAGAAGACCGGCCTGAAAAACATCACACGCTGCACGGCCAGGCAGCGCTTTTGTTTCACCAGACAGGGGAATGTCATGACATCTATCTCGGCACCAGCCACTCAAGACCAGCACGCTTTCAGCCAGGAGGCCCGCGAAGCGGTCTACCAAGCCATCTTCAAACGCCGCGATGTGCGCGGCCAGTTTTTACCCAAACCCGTACCCGACGAGGTGCTGAGCCGCGTGCTGACCGCCGCCCACCACGCACCCTCGGTGGGCTTCATGCAGCCGTGGAATTTCTTGGTGGTGAAGTCCGATGCCGTCAAGCGTCGGGTGCACGAGGCCTTTGAGGTGGCCCACAAGCAGGCCGCTCAGATGTTTGAGGGTGACAAACGCGCCACTTACCAGACGCTCAAACTCGAAGGCATTGTGGAGTCACCCGTGGGCATCTGCATCACCTGTGACCGCGCCCGCACCGGCCCGGTGGTGATCGGGCGCACCCACATCCCCACCATGGACCTCTACAGCAGCGTATGTGCGGTGCAGAACCTGTGGCTGGCGGCACGTGCCGAAGGCCTTGGCGTCGGCTGGGTCAGCATCTTCAACGAAAGCGCGCTGCGGGATGCGCTGGACATCCCCAGCCACATCACACCCATTGCCTACCTGTGTGTCGGTTATGTCAGCCACTTCAAGGACAAGCCAGAGCTGGAAACGGCGGGTTGGTTGCCACGGCTGCCGATCCAGGACGTGCTTTACTTTGACAGCTGGGGCCAACGCGACGACCAGCAGGCGCTGGTGGCACACCTGCAGCGCGAGGAAGCGTTGGCCGTGGCTTGCGGCGCCAACCCTCCCCTTGTAAACGCTGACAGCCTCTGCTGAAGGCACAGCGGGAGCCCGGCCCAGCTCGGCAAACCCTACAATGCGCGTCTATGTCGGACCTGACCCAAATCGACCAAATCACCGAACGTGTGGAACGCCTGCTGGTGCGTTATGAAGAACTCATGCGCACCAATGCCTTGCTCAACCAGCAGGTTGACACGCTCACCCAGGAGCGGGATTCGCTTAAATCGCGCCTGGGCGCGGCACGCGCCCGTGTAGATGCTTTGCTGGAACGCCTGCCGCAAGAGGCTGGCAGCAGCACCGTCAAACCGGCCTTCAAGACGGCGGCATCGCGGGGTGAAGCATGAAGCAGTTGGAAGTGCAGATCATGGGCCAGAGTTACCTGCTGGGTTGCCCCGACGGCGGTGATGCACGCCTGCTGGATGCGGTGGAGCGGGTCGATACCGCCATGTGCAAGATCCGTGATGGTGGCAAAGTGCGCGCCCGTGACCGTATTGCGGTGCTGGCGGCCTTGAACCTGGCATTTGACTTGACCGACCAGAGTGCACGTCAGGCGCTGGCGGGCGCTGATAACACGCCTGCCCAGCCAAGCAGCCAGCCCTCGGAAAAGCTGGGGGCCTTGCTGGCCCGGCTGGATGAGGCGCTGAACCGGGACAACCGCCTGATCTGAAGCAGCGCTTACTGCACCTCGGGGCTGCTGGGCGGCAACTGCTCCGGCTGGCGAAAAATCAGAGCGGCATCCACCGCATCAAAGCGGTATTGCTGGCCGCAATAATCACACCCCACCTCCACATCCGGGCGTTCCTGCAGGATGCTTTCGACCTCTGGTGCACCCAGGCTCAAGAGCATACGGTTGACCCGTTCGCGGCTACAGGTGCATGAGAAACGCGGCCCCTTGTCACCTGTCAAAGGCTCGAACCGCAGCACACTCTCGTCCCAGAACAGACGGTGCAGGATGCTGTCGGCGTCCAGCGTCAGCAGTTCTTCACGTTTGAGGCTGGACGCCAGGATCGCGATACGCTGGTAGTCCTCGTTGAGGCCGATGTCATCCTCGGGCGCCCGTGTTGCCGTGCCCGCCAGGTTACCCACACCCTGCATCGGCAGGCGCTGGATCAGCAGGCCGGCGGCCACCTGGTCGTCAGCGGCCAACACCAGGGTGGTGTCCAGCTGCTCGCTTTGCAGCATGTAGTGCTGCAGCACATCGCTGAGCTTCTCCAACTTTTCATGCTGGTCACCAAACAAGGGCACCACCCCTTGGTAGGGCTGCTGGCCGGGTTGGCGGTTTTGCGGGTCCAGCGTGATGGCACACCGGCCCAGGTTGTCCACATTCACCATCTGGCTCAGACTGGCCTCGGCATCCAAGGTGCCATTGAGTGTGGCCGTGGCACGTAGACCCAGGTCGGGCTGCACCTCCACCACCGCCAGTTTGACCGGACCATCACCAAAAATCTGGAGCACCAAAGCGCCATCAAACTTGATGTTGGACTGCATCAGCACCGCAGCTGCCGTCATTTCACCCAGCAGGTTTTGCAAGGGCTGCGGGTAGGCCCCGTGGGTGGTGTTGGCGGCACGGCGGCTCAGAATCTCGCGCCAAGCATCGGTCAGGCGCACCAAGACACCGCGCACTGGCAGGCCATCGAACAGGAATTTATGAATTTCAGACAAGTTGGGTTCCTAGGAAAATCAGGCGATTTTGTGCAAGCTGGCTTGAAAGCGCCGGGCGTTGGCCACATAGTGGTCAGCACTTTGGCGCAAGCCCTGCAATTGCTCGGGTGAGAGGTTACGCACCACTCTGGCTGGGCTGCCCAGGATCATAGAGCCATCTGGAAATACCTTGCCTTCGGTCACCAGGGCACCGGCACCGACCAGACAACCCTGGCCAATTTTGGCGCCGTTGAGCACCACCGCACCGATGCCGATCAGGCTGTTGTCTCCCACGGTGCAACCGTGCAACACCGCCTTGTGCCCCACCGTCACACCTGCACCAATGGTCAGGGGCTGGCCCACATCGGCGTGCAACACACTCAAGTCCTGGATGTTGCTGCGCTCACCAATGCGGATGGGGGCGGTGTCGCCGCGCGCCACCACACCAAACCAGATACTCACATCGTCGGCCAGCACCACATCACCCATGACCTGGGCGCTGTCGGCCACCCAGGCGGACTTGGCCACCGTGGGGCAGATGCCATCAACTTCGTACACTGCCATAGGTCTCTTTCACGTTTTAGATACCTAGAATTGTAGGATTGAGAAACCCACCATGACTTTGCCCCGCACGGACCCATGCCAAGGCAGCTCGCCCAAACAGCCTCTGGCTGATGGACTGGCGTCAGAAACGTCTTTGCGCGCCCAAGCCCTGCGGCTGTTGTTGCTGCCTGATACACAGGACAAAGCCCAGGCCGTGAGAGCCCTCAAGGTACAGGATTGGCCGCTGGATACCGGGACGCAGCTATCAGAACCCTTGGGCGTGCCAGGACGCCCACCACGCCCGCAGCTGGTTCAACCCAGCGCCCTGGCCAAGCGTGCGGTAGGTACGCCGCAAGGCCGAGCCAGCCTGATCCACGCGCTGACACACATTGAAGCCAACGCCATCAACCTGGCACTCGACATCGTCTGGCGCTTTCCCAACATGCCCGAGGCTTTTTACCGCGACTGGTGGCAGGTGGCGGTGGAAGAGGCCCTGCACTTTCAGTTGCTGGAAGCCCATTTGCGCTCTCTGGGCCACGCCTACGGCGATTTTCCTGCACACGATGGTTTGTGGGACATGGCAGCCAAAACGCAGGACGATCTGCTGGCCCGCCTGGCCCTGGTGCCACGTACCTTGGAGGCGAGGGGGCTGGATGTCACACCCGCGATCCGCAACAAGCTGGTGTCGGTGGGTGACCAGGCGGCTGCGGCTATCCTGGATGTGATCCTGCGCGACGAAATTGGTCATGTGGCCACGGGCAACTACTGGTACGCTGCCCTGTGTGCCCAACGTGGCCTGGACCCTGTACTGACCTACACCCAGTTGGCACAACGGTATACCGCACCGGTGCTCAAGGGCCCCTTCAACCTCTCTGCCCGGCGTGCTGCCGGTTTTACTGAGGCCGAGCTGACTGCGTTGTGTGGTACACCGCAGGCTGCCTGACCCCCGAATTTTTTAAGGCTTTTCCATGTCCGACTCCCCCAAGCGACCTGATACCAACCCAAGCACCACGAGTTCCTCCATGGCGATTGCTCGACAACCCATTCTGGATGCCAAACGCACAGTCTTTGGTTATGAGCTGTTTGACCGCTCGCTGACCAACGGCACCTATTCAGCGGCCAGTGATGCCGCGCTGTTGTTCAACCTGCTGTCCAACGCCGACAGCGAAATGCGCAACACCAGCAAGACCATTTTTATCAATTGCACCCACCGCACCCTGGCAGGCGGCCACCTTGAACTGATTGAGCCGGACCGCGTGGTACTGGAAGTGCCTCCCATGCCCGAAGACCAGTCGGAACCGGAAGACATTGAAACCTTCCTGCAAACCATGATCGACGTCCATCGGCGTGGCTTCCGGCTCGCTTTTGACCAGACCGTGATGTCACCCGCTTATGCCAACTGGTTGCCGCTGGCATCGTTTGTCAAGGTCGAAAACAACCGGGTCTCCACCGATCAACTCAGAACCATCGTCCGAGGCCTGGCTGAACACCCCGGCATCCAACTGGTGGTGGAGAAAATTGAAACCCAGGAGGACTATGAAGCGGCGCTGTCGGCCGGTGCCAAGTTGTTTCAAGGCTACTGGTTTTCGCGCCCGATTCTGGTCAAAGGCCAGACCATCCGCCCGGCCCAGGCGGCGATCATTCACCTGATCAACCTGGTGCGCAACCAGGCCAGCACGGCCGAGATCGAAGAGGTGTTCAAACACGACCCGACCCTGTCTTTTAACCTGCTGCGTTTCATCAATTCGGCCGGTTTTGGTCTGAGTTGTGAGATCACCTCGTTCCGCCATGCGGTGATGTTGCTGGGCCTCAAAAAACTGTTCCGCTGGGCGGCCCTGTTGATGACCACCTCAGGTGCAGCAGGTGCCACGCCCGCAGTGGGTTACGCCGCTGTGGTGCGCGGCCGCCTGATGGAACTGCTGGCGGCAGAACTACTACCACCTGAGGAATGTGACAACGCCTTTGTGGTGGGCATCTTCTCGCTGCTCGACACCATGCTGGGCATGCCGATGCGCGAGGCGCTCGAATCGATCTCGCTGCCACAGTCGGTGACCGATGCCCTGCTGCACAACAAGGGGGTGCTGGCACCGTTTTTACAACTCACCCTGGCCTGTGAAAACGCCGACGACACCCTGTTTGCAGAAACCGCGATCTCCCTGCATTTGACCGGAGACCAGGTGAACTGGGCACACCTGCAAGCCCTGGCCTGGTCCGACAACATCACCGCCTGATCCACCCGGCCTTAGCCGCGTGGATGGTGCTGCGCGTGCAACACTTTCAATCGCTCACGCGCCACATGGGTGTAGATGGTGGTGGTCGAAATATCGGCATGCCCCAGCAGCATCTGTACCGCGCGCAAATCCGCACCATGGTTGAGCAGATGTGTGGCAAACGCGTGGCGCAGGGTGTGTGGCGACATCGGTGAGTGGATGCCCGCTGCCAGCGCGTATTTTTTGACCAGCATCCAGAACATCACCCGGCTCATGGCGGTGCCGGGTGTGGGCCCCTTGTGGGTCACAAACAGATCATCGGTGCTGTGCCCTGCCAGCAGCTCGCCACGCGCCTGTGCCAGGTAGCGCTGGAGCCACAGGCTGGCCACCTCACCAAAAGGCACCAGGCGCTCCTTGTTGCCCTTGCCAAACACCCGCAGCACGTTGTCGCTCAGGCTGATGTTGAAGACCCGCAGCGAAACCAGCTCACTCACCCGCAAGCCACTGGCGTACATCAGCTCCAGCATGGTGCGGTCACGCACCCCTTGTGCGTTACTGATGTCGGGCGCGGCCAGCAGGGCCTCGACCTGGAACTCGGTCAGGGTCTTGGGCAGGCGCAGGTGCTGTTTGGCCGACAACATCTTCAAAGTGGGGTCAGCGCTGACCAGATGTTCACGCAGCGCCCAATGGAAAAACCGTTTCAACACCGTCAGACGCCGGTTGGCCGTGGTGGCCTTGGTGTGGGCATGCCGGGCCGCAAAATAGGCGTTGATGTCATCCTGCGTCACCTGTACCAGTTGGCGGCCTTGCGCAACCAGCCAGCTTGAAAACAGGGTGAGGTCTCGCCGGTACGCCATCAGCGTGTTTTTGGACAGGCCATCTTCGAGCCACAAGGCATCCACAAAGCTGTCGATCACCGGGTCCGGTGGCAAGCTTGAGGGCACTGGGCGGGTTGGCATGGGGCACGCTCCTTGGCGGGACAACAAAAAAGCCACCCATCTTTCGAAGGGTGGCTTTTAGGATTTGGCGGAAACGGAGGGATTCGAACCCTCGATGAGGCTCTACACCCCATACTCCCTTAGCAGGGGAGCACCTTCGGCCACTCGGTCACGTTTCCTGAAATTCAGAGCCGCGATTATGTCACGACTTGGGGCTGTTTTTAACGAACAGGTGCCTGATCCAGACCAAAAGCTTTGTGCAAAGCTTTCACGGCCAGTTCCATGTACTTTTCGTCGATCACCACCGAGGTCTTGATCTCGCTGGTAGAGATCATCTGGATGTTGATACCTTCTTCGCTGAGCACGCGGAACATCGTGCTGGCCACACCCACGTGGCTGCGCATGCCGATGCCAACAATCGACACCTTGCAGATCTTGGTGTCACCCACCACCTCTTGCGCGCCGAGTTTGGGCACCACGGTGTTCTTGAGCAGATCCATGGTCTTGGCATAGTCGCCATGGTTCACGGTGAAGCTGAAATCGGTTTTGCCATCCTTGCTGATGTTCTGGATGATCATGTCGACTTCGACATTGGCGTCGGCCACGGCACCCAGGATCTGGTAGGCCACGCCGGGCTTGTCGGGCACGCCGAGCACGGAAATCTTGGTCTCATCACGGGTGAACGCAATGCCGGAAACAATGGCTTGTTCCATGTTTTCATCTTCCTCAAAAGTAATCAGCGTGCCAGACTTGGCTTCTTCAACGATATCAATATCCCAGGGTGTGAAACTGCTCAGCACCCGCAGCTTGACCTTGTACTTGCCGGCGAACTCGACCGAACGGATCTGCAGCACCTTGGAGCCCATCGAGGCCATCTCCAGCATTTCCTCAAAGCTGACGGTCTGCAGGCGGCGGGCTTCGGGCACCACACGCGGGTCGGTGGTGTAGACACCATCCACATCGGTATAGATCAGGCATTCATCGGCCTTCATGGCGGCGGCCACCGCCACCGCGGAGGTGTCCGAGCCACCGCGACCCAGTGTGGTGATGTTGCCCAGATCGTCCAGCCCCTGGAAGCCGGTGACGATCACCACCTTGCCTTCGGCCAGATCAGCACGCACACGCTGGTCGTCAATCGACTCAATCCGCGCCTTGGTGTAGGCGCTGTTGGTACGGATCGGCACCTGCCAACCCGCGTAGCTGACCGATTCGAGCCCCTGCGCTTGCAGGGCAATCGCCAGCAAAGCGCTGGAGGCCTGCTCGCCAGTGGCGGCCAGCATGTCAAGCTCGCGGTAGTAAGCATCGGTCAGGCTGGACGGGGCCAGCTCTTTGGCCAGACCCAGCAGACGGTTGGTTTCGCCACTCATGGCACTGGGCACGACCACCATCTGGTGACCGGCGCGTGCCCATTTGGCAACGCGTTTGGCGACATTGCTGATGCGCTCGGTCGAGCCCATCGACGTGCCGCCGTATTTATGAACAATCAAGGACATGTTGGGGTGTGAGAGGCGTTAAAAACTCAGGGATTGTACCAATGCAACTCTGGGCCACGCCGCTCACAGAAGCCTGTACCGACCTTCAGATGCATGGCATGACCCCGGGTGCGGCATGCGCTAATCTGATGCATCAGCTCGTCCAACTGGGCGGCGGTGGGGGTAGCCTGGTGACAACTCAGCAGCCAGTGCCGCAGCACATTGGCCAGCCGGGGCCGACTCATAAGCTGCAAAGCCTTGATGCGCGGTGGCACACCCACCTGGGCCAAATCTTCTGCTGCCACCTCCAGCAGCAAAGCCTGGGCTTGGGCGGCATGTGCGGCGCTGCGGGCAAAGGTGTCACGAAACTGGGGGAAACAGGCCTCCAAGGCTGGCAACACACGCGCGCGGATGCGGTTGCGGGTATAGCGCTCGTCCACATTGCTGGGGTCGGTCACAAAAGCCGCCCCCTGCCCGGCCAGCCAACGCCGCAACTCGGCACCACTCACCCGCAACAAGGGGCGGTGGTAAGAGATGCCAGCACGTGTCCAGGTGGCCGGCATGGCGCTCAAACCCGGTAGCCCGGCGCCCCGGCTCAGGGCGAGTAACAAGGTCTCGATCTGGTCGTCCGCGTGGTGGGCGAGTGCTATGGAGAGCATAGCTGGTTGCCCTTGATTCATAAGGGCTAGCGCCTCAAAAGCCTTGTAACGGTGGCGCCGGGCGGCATCCTCTGGGCTTTGCCCGGGCAGCGGCTGGGCCTGCACTTTTTGCACGGTCAGCGGCACGTTGAGCGCGGCACACACCTGTCGGCAATGGGTCTCGAAATCGTCTGCGGCGGCCTGCAGGCCGTGGTGCACATGCACCGCACTGACCTGCCCCGGCCATTTCTGGGCGCAGGCCAGTAACAAGGCGGTGGAGTCCGCGCCACCGCTGTAGCCCACCACCAGCGGCAAAGTGGGCTGAAAAGTCGCCATGGCTTGCTCAAAGGAGCAGGTCATGGGTGTGGCAACAAGTGGAATGCGGATGGCTTGGTGACCACAGTGGGTTCAAGCAGTTCGCCCCGGAGTTGGTCCGGGGCGATACCCAGCACCGGCTTATTTGCCGGGTTTGATGTCAGTGAAACGGCCATAACTCTGCAGCCGGTCAAAACGGCGCTGCAGCAGCTCGGGCGTTTTGAGGTCACTGAGCTGGCGATAAGCGTCGGTCAGGGCACGTTTGAGGAAAGTCGCCATCTGTTTGGTGTCGCGGTGCGCACCACCGACCGGTTCGTTGACGATTTTGTCGATCACACCCAGGGCCTTGAGGCGGTGCGCGGTGATGCCCAGCGCGTCGGCCGCGTCCTGCGCCTTCTCGGAGGTTTTCCAGAGGATGGAGGCACAGCCCTCGGGGCTGATCACCGAATAAATCGAGTACTGCAGCATCAGCACCTGGTCGCCCACCGAGATCGCCAGCGCGCCGCCTGAGCCGCCTTCGCCAATGATGGTGACAATGATCGGCACCTCCAACTGCGCCATTTCGAAGATGTTGCGGCCAATGGCTTCGGATTGGCCACGCTCTTCAGCGTCAATGCCGGGGTAAGCGCCAGGCGTGTCGACAAAGGTGAACACCGGCAGCTTGAACTTCTCAGCGGTTTTCATCAAGCGCAAAGCCTTGCGGTAACCCTCGGGCTTGCTCATGCCAAAGTTACGCAGGCCACGCTCCTTGGTGTCGCGGCCTTTTTGCTGGCCAATCACCATACACGGTGTGCCGTTGAAACGCGCCAGTCCACCAATGATGCTGAGGTCGTCGGCAAAGTGCCGGTCACCGTGCAGTTCCACAAAATGGGTGAAGATCTCGTTGATGTAATCCTGCGCGTACGGGCGCTCGGCGTGGCGGGCGATCTTGGTGATCTGCCAGGGCGTCAAGTCGCTGTAGATGTCTTTGGTGAGCTGCTGGCTCTTCTTGGCCAGCTGGGTGATTTCAGCCGAAATGTCCACCGCTGACTCGGTCTGCACATAACGCAGCTCGTCGATCTTGTTTTCCAGCTCGGCAATCGGGGTCTCAAAATCCAGGAATGTTTTTTTAGCCACAAAAGCTCCATGTCATCTGTTGGGATGGCTGCCATCCGGCGCACCGGCTTGGGCTCATCAGGAAAAACAACGGCCTATTTTAAGGCCGCTCAGTAAGTGACCGGCAGGGGGTCCAACGAGCGCCAAATATACCAAGTGGCCACGGTGCGGTAGGGCGCCCAGGCCAGCGCCACCTCACGGGCATCGCTGCGGCTGACCACATCACCCGAAAAATAACACTTGCTGATGCCATTGATCAGGCCCACATCGTCCAGCGGCAACACGTTCGGGCGCATCAGGTGGAAGATCAAAAACATCTCAGCCGTCCAGCGGCCAATGCCGCGGATGGCGACCAGCTCGGCAATGATGGCCTCGTCGTCCATACCGGTCCAGGCGTCCACATGCACCGCACCATTGTCAAAGTGCAAGGCCAGGTCAACGATGTACTCCACCTTGCGTGCACTTAAGCCCGCGGCACGCATGTCATCGATCTTGAGTTTGAGCACCTGCGCCGGTGTGATGTGTTCGGAGAGTGCGGCGAAACGGTCCCAGACGGTCTGCGCGGCCTTGACCGAAATCTGCTGCCCGACCACACTGCGCGCCAGCGTGACAAAAGCATCTCCCCGACTTTGCAGACAGTGCTGGCCAAACTGAGGAATCAACCGCTTCATCACGCGGTCCTTTTTCATCAGGTGTTTGCAGGCGTCAGCCCAATAGGTCGGCGCGAGCGTTTCGATCACCAATAATTCTGTAGCAGCCATCGCTTATTCAACAAGGGCCAGAGGCATAAAACACATAGAAACCATCACTTGGCCACTTCCCAGGTCGTCCCGGCTGCCGAATCTTTCAGCACAATGCCCTGGGCCAGCAACTGTTGGCGGATCTGGTCTGCCTCGGCGAAATTCTTGGCGGCTTTGGCGGCGGCGCGCTGGGCAATCAGCGCAGCGATCGCGGTCTCATCGAGCCCCGCACCAGCCTGCAAAAAAGCTTTGGGGTCGCCTTGCAACAAGCCCAGGCACGCGCCCAGGGCCTTGAGTAAACCCGCCAAAACAGGTGAACGACTGCGGTTGACCTCGGTGGCCAGCTCGAACAACACCGCCACCGCCTCGGGTGTGCCAAAGTCATCGTCCATGGCTGCTTTAAAACGTGCAGCAAAAGGCTCGGCCCAGTCGATGTTGACCGCTTCGGGCGTGGCCAGATCGAGTGCGGTGTACAGGCGCTTTAAGCCGCTGCGGGCGTCGTCAAGGTGTACATCGCTGTAATTGAGCGCGGTGCGGTAATGCGTGCGCAGCAGGAAGAAGCGCACGGTTTCGGGGTCAAACTTGACCAGCACGTCACGGATGGTGAAGAAGTTGCCCAGGCTCTTGGACATCTTTTCGTTGTCGACCCGCACAAACCCGTTGTGCACCCAGAATTTGGCCAGCGGCTGGCCGCTGGCGCCTTCACTCTGGGCGATTTCGTTCTCGTGGTGCGGGAATTGCAGGTCCGCACCGCCGCCGTGGATGTCAAAGGTTTCACCCAGGGCCTGGCAACTCATGGCCGAGCATTCAATATGCCAGCCGGGACGACCCGTGCCATAGGCGTAGCCCAGAGCGGCGGCATCCCATTTGGCATCCTCGGGCTCGGAGGCCTTGGCGGCTTTCCACAGCACAAAGTCCAGCGGATCTTCCTTGCCGTCCTGCACCGCCACGCGTTCACCCGCGCGCAACTCGTCAAGCGATTTGCCCGACAGCTTGCCGTAACCGGGAAATTTGCGCACCGCAAAGTTCACATCACCGCTGCTGGCTTGGTAGGCCAGGCCCTTGGCCTCCAGGCGCTGGATCAGGCTCAGCATCTGCGGCACATGTTCGGTGGCACGCGGCTCCAGCGTGGGGGGCTCAATGCCCAGCAAGGCGATGTCCTGGTGCATGGCGGCCACCATCTCGTCGGTCAGCGCGCGGATCGGGATACCACGCTCGAGTGCACGTTTGATGATCTTGTCGTCAATGTCAGTGATGTTGCGCACATAGGTGACGCGGTAGCCGCTGGCCTTGAGCCAGCGCTGCACCACATCAAAAGCCATCATCATGCGCGCGTGCCCAATGTGGCACAGGTCATAAATCGTCATGCCACACACATACATGCGCACGTGACCGGGCTCAATCGGGGAAAAAGGTTCCAGCTCTCGCGAGAGCGTGTTGAAAATGCGCAAACTCATGGATGTCAAAGATTCAGGTCAGGTGGCTGCGGTCAAAGCCGATGTTGTTGGGGCGGTGGCTTGCGCCAGAGGTAGCTCGTCCAGATCAGGCTGATCCGTCAAACGCTTTAAAAGCAGACCCTCCGCTACAATGGAAAGCAGTATAAAGCCCTGTCAGCTCCCGCCGGTTTCGCGGCCTCCATCTCACTTCTTCAAACCACAGTGTCCATGAAACAGGCTCCCAACGCCCTTTACAAATCGCTTCGTTTGCTGGTTCTGGCAGGCGCCTGTGTGGCCGCCAACGCCTATGCGGACGACTACGCCGATGTCAGTCAGCTGGTGCGCACCAACAAGTTCAACGAGGCACTGACCCGGGTCGACAACTACCTGGCCAGCAAACCGGGCGACCCGCAAATGCGCTTTTTCAAAGGTGTGATCCAACGCAACCTGGGTAAAACAGCCGATGCGGTCACCACCTTCACCCAGCTGACGCAGGACTACCCGGAGCTGCCCGAGCCCTACAACAACCTGGCCGTGTTGTACGCCGGGCAAGGCCAGTACGACAAGGCACGCCAGGCACTCGAGATGGCGATTCGCACCAACCCGAGCTACGCCACCGCCCATGAAAACCTCGGTGATGTGTATGCGCGTCTGGCCAGCCAGGCCTACAACAAGGCCTTGCAGCTCGACGGCAACGCTGCCGCTGTGCCGCCCAAGCTGGCTTTGATTGGTGATGTTTTTAAACCCAACTTGGCCAACAACCGTACTGCGGTGGTGAGTGCCGCGGCCTCAAGCCCAGCCAAACCCGCGCCAGAACCCGTTGCAGCACCAGCGGCCAAGCCTGTGGCCCCGGCTACACCTGCCGTGACACCTGCTGCGCCCGTGGTGGCAGCAGCCGCCAGCCCGGCCGCAACAGCTGCGACCAATGCCCCTGCCGCCAGCAACGCAGCCACAACATCAGTGGCTGGCAACGCCGAGTCCCATAAAGCGGTCGAGACAGCTGTACAGGCCTGGGCCAAAGCCTGGGCCAGCAAAAACATGGATGCCTACCTCAAGGCCTACAGCCCGGACTTTGCACCGCCGGGTAAACAGTCACGTGCCGCCTGGCAACAAGAACGCCGTGACCGCATCGTCGGCAAGAAAAACATCAGCGTCACCCTCAGCGACTTGAACATCCGGGTCAATGGCGAGCAGGCCGTGGCCAGTTTCCGCCAGGCCTACAAGGCTGACAGCCTCTCCATAGCGAGCCCCAAAACCCTGAACCTCAAAAAGGTGGGCTCGGCCTGGCTGATCACGCGGGAATCAACGGGTCGTTGAAGCCATTTGTCATTCTGCCTGCGGGCATCTCCGTCACGGGGCACCTGATGTGCCTGTCCATCGCATGTCCTTGAAAGTTCTCAGTGCCATTTGCTGCGTGTGCTTAGCTGGTTGGTACCTGCCGTCCAGCCACGCCAGCACCTCAGCCAAGCCCAAACCTGCGGTGGCCCGCACCGCCGTCCCCGCTCCAGCTGACAAGGAAGGTCTGGCCGAGGCGCGTCTGATCCAGATCTACCGCTTGATTGGCCGCTCGGACACCCGCACCGCGCTCGACGAGGCGCAGCGCCTGGTCAAGGACTACCCCAACTTCGCGCTGGCCCAGCTGGTGTATGGCGACTTGTTGTCCTCGCGCACACGGCCGGTCACCAGCTTTGGCGACGTACCAGCCAACCAGCTCAAGGCCCATACGGCGGCGCTGGTCTCCTTGCGTGCCGAGTCGGCAGCCCGCCTCAAAGCTCTGAAAGAGCGCCCACCCGAAGGGCATATACCGGCTGAATTTGTGCGACTGTCACGCGCCGTCAAACACGCCATTGCGGTGGATGCGGCGCGCTCGCGCCTGTACCTGTTTGAAAACCGGGCCAGCGGCCTGACCTTGATCGCGGATTACTACATCTCGGTCGGCAAGCTGGGGGTCGAAAAAAACACCGAGGGTGACCAACGCACCCCATTGGGGGTGTATTTCATCACCAGCCAGTTGGATCCCAAAACGCTCACAGACTTTTACGGCGTCGGCGCCCTGCCCATCAACTACCCCAACATGCTCGATGTTCGGCGTGGCAAAACCGGCAGTGGCATCTGGTTACACGGCACACCATCGGACCAGTTTTCACGGCCACCACTGGCCAGTGATGGCTGTGTGGTGCTGGCCAACCCAGACCTGCAGTACATCATCCAGACGGTGGCCATCCGCAGCACCCCAGTGGTGATTGCCAAGCAGCTCAACTGGGTGCCGCAAGACCACGCCAGTACCCAATCGGGCGCTTTTGAAGCGCGTCTGAACGCCTGGCGCAAGGCCAAATCCAGCGGCAATCTGGCAGAACTCACCAGCTTTTACGCCAACGACTTCAGCAACGGCAGCAAAAACCGTGGGGACTGGCAGACAGTGCTGGCACGTGAGGTGGCACAAACACGGGGCCGCGAGCTGCAGCTCAAGGACTTGTCGATGTTGCGCTGGCAAGACAAGGAAGACACCATGGTGGTGACCTTTGGTGAAGTGGCCGCAGGCCAGCGCACCGGCACCAGCAAACGCCAGTACTGGTCGCACCGTGCCGGTCAGTGGACCATCATTTACGAAGGGACCCGGTTATGAACTTCAAGAAAAAAAGCGCCCTAGCCCTTGTATTTATTGCCTCTACAGCTCTCTTTTTGACAGCAGGTCAGGCAGCAGCAGAGACGCTGCCACAGGTCAAGTTCGCCACCTCGGCGGGGGACTTTGTGGTGGAACTCTACCCCGACAAGGCCCCCAAGACGGTTGACAACTTTCTGCAGTACGTGCGTGACAAACACTACGACGGCACCATTTTTCATCGCGTCATCCCCAACTTCATGGTGCAAGGTGGTGGTTATGACGCCAAATATGCTGAAAAACCCACCCGAGCACCCGTGGTGCACGAAGGGCGCCAGGCGCTTGAAAAAGGTGGCCCGCGCAATGTGACCGGCACGCTGGCCATGGCCCGCACCAATGACCCGCAGTCGGCCACAGCCCAGTTTTTCATCAATGTCAAAGACAACGCTTTTCTGGACCCGGTGCTGATTCCGCCGGGTGATCCGGTGCCCAAGTTTGAGTACCAAGGTCGTGTCTATGAAAATACACCTCGTGCCAGCCTGCTGGGTGCCAGCCAACTGTATGGCTACACGGTGTTTGGCCGGGTGATCTCGGGCATGGCGGTTGTTGAGAAAATCAAGTCAACACCGACCGGCTCGGGCGGACCTTTCCCCACGGACGTTCCCAAAACGCCCATTCTTATCAACTCTGCAACCCTGGTGAAATAAATCATGAGCAACCCCCAAGTCGAACTCCACATTGCCAAACACGGCGTCATCACCCTTGAACTCGACCAGGACAAAGCGCCTAAAACGGTGGCCAACTTTCTGAGTTATGTGGCCAAGGGCCACTACAACAACACCATCTTTCATCGCGTGATTCCTGGCTTCATGGTCCAGGGCGGCGGCATGGAACCCGGCATGTCGCAAAAAGACTGCGACGCACCGATCACCAACGAAGCCAACAACGGCCTCAAAAACCTCAGCTACAGCGTGGCCATGGCCCGCACCGGTGACCCGCACTCGGCCACCGCCCAGTTTTTCATCAATGTGGCTGACAATGGCTTTTTGAACCACACCGCACCCAGCCAGCAAGGCTGGGGCTACGCAGTGTTTGGCAAAGTGGTGGCCGGCAAGGAAGTGGTTGACGCCATCAAGGCCGTCAAGACCGCCCGCCGCGGTTACCACGACGACGTGCCGGTGGAAGACGTGGTGATCGAAAAGGCTGTGGCGCTGTAAACCTGCTCTGCGAAAGTCGGCTCGCTGTGTCGCCCCAGGCCAACATGCCGAGCCCCGTCACGGCCAGCTTGAACAGCGCCAGCTGGCCGGAGCTCATCGCCCCAGCGCACTGGCGCTGTGTCGAGGTCATCTCTGACCTGCATTTGCAAGCCGGTGAAGCGGCCACCTTCGAGGTCTGGCGGCATTACCTGCGCAACAGCAACGCCGATGCGCTGCTGATCCTGGGCGATTTGTTTGAGGTCTGGGTGGGTGACGATGTGGCCAAGCCGCTCCCTGGTCAGCCACCGGGCTTTGAAGCCCAATGCCAAGAGCTGCTGGCAGAAGCGTCCCAGCACATGGCTGTGTTTTTTATGCATGGCAACCGCGACTTTTTGCTGGGTGAAAGTTTTGCAGCGGCCTGCAGCATGACCCTGCTGTCAGACCCGACCGTGTTGGTGTTTGACGAGCAACGCTGGCTGTTGTCCCACGGCGACGCCCTGTGTCTGGACGACACCGACTACCAGCAGTTTCGTAGCCAGGTACGCACTCCTGCCTGGCGCGAACAGTTTTTGGCCAAACCGCTGGCGGAGCGTCTGGCGATCGCACGCAGCCTGCGCGAGCAAAGTGAATCCCGCAAAAACAGCGGTGTCAGTTATGCCGATGTGGACACAGCGGCTGCCCTGCAATGGTTACAGGCAGCACAGGCCAGCACCCTCATCCACGGCCACACCCACAAACCAGCAGATCACTGCCTGAACCCGACAGCGGACACACCCAAACACCGGCTGGTGCTCAGCGACTGGGACGCCGGTGCCACACCGCCCCGGCTGGAAGTGCTGCGTCTGGGCCTTGGGGCCACACCGTTACGCTGGACACCCGGGTCTCAAACACCGCCGATCTAGCCATCTCCTGAGTTGCTCCCTTCGGCGGCGTTGACAAATACCCAGGCGCAGCTTAGCCCGCAACACGGAATAAGGACAAGTAAAAAAGGCCCATCAGCCTTATTTTACAAGCGTTACCTACTCTCAATTCAAGAGCATGTGATGCACAGCTGGGGTCTCACCTGGAGATCGGTTCAGAAGGTCTCCCAGTCCGAGTCGGCTGACCCGGTGGCGGGCGTCGGGGCCGATTTGGTGCTCACTGCGGTGGCGGGCGTTGGGGTCGGGTTGGCTGCATTCAGACGCGCTGGCGCAGCACTGCGACTGGCCGGCTTCAGGGCGGGACGCGGGGAGGCCGCTTGGATCTGCGGTGCAGGCGCCGTTGCGGACAACACACCTTTGCCTCCAAGCCCCTCCCCCGCTCCCAACTTGAACACCGCCACCGTCTGCACCAAGTCCTGCGCCTGGCTTTTGAGGCTGCTGGCGGCTGCCGCCATCTCCTCCACCAGGGCCGCATTCTGCTGCGTGGCCTGGTCCATTTGTGTCACCGCATCTCCCACCTGGCTCACACCCTGACTTTGTTCGGTGCTGGCGGCGCTGATCTCGCCCATGATGTCAGTCACCCGTTTGATCGAGGTCACCACCTCGGTCATGGTGGTGCCGGCTTGATCGACCAGGGCAGAACCATGCTCCACACGTTCAACGCTGTTGTTGATCAGGGTCTTGATTTCTTTGGCAGCTTCGGCACTGCGTCCGGCCAGGCTGCGCACTTCACTGGCCACCACCGCAAAGCCACGGCCTTGTTCACCGGCCCGAGCGGCTTCCACTGCGGCGTTCAAAGCCAGGATGTTGGTCTGGAAGGCGATGCCGTCAATCACCGCAATGATGTCGCTGATCTTGCGTGACGCTTCATTGATGCCCTTCATGGTATCGACCACCTGGGCCACCACCTCACCGCCTTGTGCAGCGACGCTGCTGGCGTTCATGGCCAACTGATTCGCCTGGCGTGCGTTGTCGGCGTTTTGTTTGACGGTGGAGGAGAGTTCTTCCATGCTGGCAGCGGTTTCTTCCAGGGCACTGGCCTGGGACTCGGTGCGGCTGGAGAGGTCGTGGTTGCCCTGCGCAATTTCGGAGCTGGCGGTGGCCACAGACTCGGAGCCTTGGCGCACACGTTGAACCACCCCCACCAGATTGGCCTGCATTTTGGAGAGGGCTTGTAACAGGTGGGCGATTTCGTCTTGGCCGTCCTGCGGCAGGGTCTGGCTCAAGTCCCCTTCCCCAAAACGCTCGGCGGCACTGCTGGCCAGTGTGATGCCTTGGGCAATGCCGCGCGAGATGCTCCAGCTGGCAAAAACAGCGATGCCCACACACAGGGCCAGCAGGGCACCACCGACCAGGTAGAGTTGTTCGAAGATGGCTTCGATGTCTTGGTTGATCTGACGAACATGGTTAATCTGTCCGTCAACCAAAGCCTGGGTCACGCGGATGTAATCTGCCGTGGCTGGCACCAGCTTGTCGCGCACCAGGGCCTGGGCACCAGCGTCATCACCCGCCACCTTCATGGCATTGACCTGTTCACGCGTGGCCAGATAGCCTTTGCGCACTTCACCCACGTCAGCAGCGCGCTTGAGCGCCGCTTCGTTTTTGGACAACTCCAGGAATTTTTTCTGTGTCGCGGTGGTCCCGGCACTGGTGGCGGTCATGTCGTCTTTGAAAAAATCGAACATGGCGGTGCCGGGGGAGTAGGCCGCCGCCAAGGAACGGGCCGAGTTCTGGCGAACATCGCCCTGCCACTTTTCTGCCAGGTCCAGCAGCTCGGTCTCGGTTTCCATCAGATCGGTGGCCTGCAAGACCTGCTGCATGCGCCATGCAGCAAAGCCGGACAACACCAGAAAAGCCAGTGTGATGGCCGCAAAACCAAGGGTCAGTCGCGTGGAGATTTTTAAGTGGTTCATGATGGTTGGACCTTGTCGCCTTTTTATGTGGATTCTCAGAACTCTGATTGCCACACGATTCTTGCAGGGTTTGCGCCATTCTCAAAGCCAGCGTGTCGGGCGATGTGGGGACACCAAGGGCCAGCTGCCAAAAACTACCGCTATTGGCACACATTGCATGGCCAAGGCATCAACGGACTGGTAGCCCAAAACAGTTGCCACCGCGCGTGGCAACCCGGTGGCAACTGCCCGATGGAGGGCTCAGCAGGGCAAAAAGAAATATGCGCCTCTTGCCGCTGCGCTCAATTGAGGAAGCGCCCCGCCCCGCTATACCCAGTTGGGCACAGGGATTGCAGGGGAGCCGATATCAATCAACCATTGCAAGACTTGGCAATGGGCTCCACCTCACGCCCAGTGCCTCGCCATGCCGTCACCAGGCATGGCTTCAGTGACTCAGGGCTTCAACAACACCTTCAGCACATTTTGCAGGCGTCGTGCGGCAGCGGCATCGAAGCCGCCGCCCAGCACCACGGCAGCATCCTGGCCCCAGGTCTGCACCGGTGCCGGGTCGTTGCGTTTGGTGAGCAATTGCAGTTGCAACATGCGCCGGTCGCTGATGTGTTCAGCCGGTGTTGGCACCTCAGCGGCCATCTCCAGGCGCAGCAGTGCGGTGCTGGCGTCTCCTGCGGGCGCCTGGGTGACGGCTTTGGACCAGGCGGCGCGCACCGCAGGGGCCACACGGCTGCCCAGCTCTTGCACGCTGGGCACCAGCTCGGCATCCCGTTTTTCCCAGGCAGTCAGCAAGTTGGTCAGTGCTTCGCCATGGGCTTGGGCGGCCAGTTTGCGCAGCGCCTGCTGGGCTTGTTCAAACGCGTCACGCTGGGCGCGGAAGGCGGCATCACCCAGGCGCGGTGCGTCAAAACGATCCCCAACCGGTGCGCGCTCAGATCGGGCATCTCGGAAACCGCCACGGTCATCACCACGTGCACCCGGACGGGCATCACGCCCACCGTCACGGCCACCAGGGCGGCCGCTGTCTTTGCGGTCACCAAACTTGCCACCGCGTGTCGGAAGCGCAGGCGCTTCTTTTTTCATGCCTGGGCGGTCATCACCGCGCATGGCCACCACCGGCTTACGAACCACCGGTTTGGCCACCTCAGGCGCAGCCTCGGCAGAGGGCTCCGTTGGCGCGTCGTCATTGGGGGCTGCTGCATCTGCTGCGGTATCAGGAGCATCCTGCCCTTGTTGAGTCTGGGCTTGAGCCGATTTTTCATCAGAAGTCTGCGCAGCAGCGGCCACCGCAGCCTGGGCCTGGGCTTGGCCACGCAAGGCAGCGTCCAGCGCGGCCATGGCGGTCTTGATCGCCTGGGCGTCACCCGAGGCGTTGGCGGCTTGGAGCGCCTTGGAGGCGTCCAGCACAATGCGGTCACGTTCACTCAGGGCGTTCTGTGCCTTCTCGCGCTCAGCCGTCTTGCGGTTGAAGGCCTCGTCAATCGGTTTGCGGAAAGCGTCCCACAGTTTTTGCTCATGGCGACGGTCCATCGGCACGCGGTGTGCCTCGGCCTGCCAGCGCTGTTGTAATGCCTTGACGGCGTCGATACGCAACACTTCCTGGGCACCCAGTTGCTTGGCCTCGTCGATCATCGCGTGACGGGCTGCCAGGCTGACTTTTTGCAAGGCTTCGAGCGGCGCTGCTGCCTCGTCGATGGCGGCTTTCCAGAGGGTGTTCAACTCGGCATACATCTTCTCGCCGACGTGGCCGGACTCGCGCCAGCGGTCGCCAAACTGGTGCAGCACCCGGTTGAAACCCTTCCAGTCGTCGTCCAGCGCGGTGCGGTTGGCCTCGGCCCAGGCTTTGACCTCGGCAATCAGAGCCAGGCGTTGGGCGCGGTGTTCCGCCGTCTCAGCCTTGAGTTTCTCGAGCCAGACTTCCACCACTTTGTGGGCTTCGTTGCAGGCGTCATCAAAACGTTTCCACAGGCCGTGGTTGGGCACACCACCCTGGTCGGTCAGTTTCCATTGCTCGCGCAGGCTACGCAGGGATTCCTGCATCTTGCGGCCGCCAATGGCCTGGCCTTCGGGGCGCTTGAGCAAGCCCTCGGCCTTGCTCACCAGCTCTTCGCGCAACTGGTCGGCACGCCAGCGTTGCCAGCCTTCCAACTCACCGGCGGCGGCCAGCGCACTGCGGGCCTGGTTTTCGAGCTTGTCGTCGATCAGACGGCCAAATTCCTTGAGCGCATTGCGCAAGGCGTTGGCGGCACCGGCGCTGGCTTTGCCATGGCCTTCAGCGACTTCCTGCTCTAATTTGGTGAGCGCATCAGCCACAGCAGACGTGGCCTTGGCCTTGATTTCGGGGTCTACCGGGGCTTTCGGTGCCTTGACCACCGGCTCCAGCGGGATGCCGCGCAACACGCGCAATTCGTCGGCCCAGACCGGCACATTGGGCAGCGGCGCGCTGGCATCTTCGGCGGCCAACACGGTGGCGCTCAGGGCGGCCTGGAAGGCCTCCCAGACCAGGCCCAACTGGGCTTGTGAGGCCTGCAGCTGCGGCACAAACTTGGCGTCCACACTGGGCCAATTGGCATCGTTGGCCAAAGCGGTGGCCTCGGCCTGCCAGTTGCTGACATCCACGCTGAGTCCAGCTTGGGCGGCCTGGGCGTCTTGCCAGGGTTTGGTGGACAACACCTCGATGCGCTGGGCCACCAGCACGGCGGCCTCACGCTGCACCTGCACCCGGTGCTGCAAATCCTCGATGGCACGCACCCGCTCCACCAGCTGGGCTTTCAGGCCAGCCAGGGGCTCCTTGCTCAGCGGTGCACCGGCCTTGGCGGCATCGCGCTGCCAGGCCAGGGCGTCGGCCAAATTCAGTTTGGACGCAGCCAGCAGCGCCTGGGCCTTGTCAGCCCACTCTAGCGCAATGGTGGCCTGGGTCTTGCTGCGTTTGATCTCGTCGAGTTTTTCACGCAGCAATTTGGCGGCACCCTTGTCCTTGCCACTGAGCTCCTTGAACACCTGCTGCAGCTGCTCAGGCGTGGGACCGCTGGCCAACCAGTCGCGGATGCAGGCCATGCGTTCACCCGAGGTCTGGGCAGAAAACGCACCGTGCGTCATCTTGTCCAGGGGGTGGGCCTCTTGGGTTTTGGCTGGCGCGGCAGCAGCGTCAGTGGTGGGTTCTGCAGGGTTGTTTTTGGAGAAGGGAAACATCGACATCGCACGCACAAAAATAAAAAGTGCCTGCAGCTGAGCGGCAGGAGCAAACCCCTATTTTCGCCGCGTTTTGGTGCAGCTTCGAAAACATTTGTTCAGATCATTCGCCAAGCTAGTCGGTGGCCAGGTTCAACTCGGCCCTCGGCTGCCATTTGGCCTCGGGGGACACCGCCTTGGCGGCCCCCAAAAACAGCCGCTCCGGCGGCAGTTTCTGACTCGCCAGGTAGTCGCGCACGACCACGCCACGTTTGAGCGCCAGCGCCTGCATGGCCGACTCGGAGGCGTCCAGATGGGTCAGCAACAAGGCCTCCATCTCCTCGACCGGGATGTCCTTGGTCAGCCCGATCAGGTTGCGCGGCTTGGGAAAGTCACCGCGCCGGTACACCCGTTTGAGAAGCTGCGGGTATTCCTCGACCGACACCGTGATCGGGGTGGCGGTGGCCTGCACCTGGGTAGCAGGCAGAGCGCGGCGTTTTTCACCGAGCACCAGGGCCTGCAACTGCTGACGTTTGTAGGCCTCGCGCTCGGCCTCCAGGCTGGCGGTACCGACCACGGTCATCTTCAGGGCCGGACGCTCCTGCAAGACCTTGGCCACCTTGTCCAGGCTGGTTTTGGCTGCCTCATTGAGCAACGCCGAACCGGCATCAAAGCTGACGGTGCTGAGTTCCTCACCACCGCTGCCGCCAAACAGGTTGGCGATCAGGCTGAACGGTGCGGTGACAGCCCGCAGAATCAGGTTGCCGATGACCTTGAACACAATCGGCATCAGGCGGAACTGCGGGTCATTGAGTGAACCGCTGATCGGCACATTGAGGTCAATCACGCCGTTGCGGTCAGCCAGCAAAGCCACCGCCAGCTTGACCGGCAGGCTCCTGGTGGCACCGGGCACCGCGTCACCAAAACGCAGCTGGTTGAGCACCAGCTGGTTGCTGGCGGTGAGCTGGCCGTCGGGCTGCACCTTGTAGGCCACATCCACACTGAGCTTGCCACGCTCGATGCCATAACCCGCGTACCGCGCCGAGTAGGTGGACAGCGGCGCCAGCTCCAGGTCACGCACCTTGCCCTGGATGTCCAGCACCATCGGCTGCACCAGCGGGTTGATCTTGCCCAGCACCTCCAGCGTGGCGCTGCCCTCGGCGCGGCCGCGCAGCTCCAGGTCAGCCAGTTGCGGTTCGCCCGCTGCCGTCTGCGAGGAAAAGGCGCTGAGTTTGCCGACCAGCTCACTGAGGTCGGCGGTGTAATTGGGCTGGATGAAGTGGTCGGTGAAGTTGATGCGCCCCTGCAGCAGGCTGATCGGGCCAAATTGGATCACCGGTGCCAAGGCCTGGCTGACTGAAGCTGGGCTTGACGTGGCGGCAGACACGGCCGGTGCGCTGGCAAGTGCTACGTTTTTAGAAGCACCCTGCCCTGTATTCACAGGGGCTTGATCGGTTTTTTTCATGACATCCTGCAGATTCAGACGCCCCTCTTTGTTGAGGATCAGCCGGGCATAAAAATCGCTGAGCACTGTGCCAGCCACCTTGACCTGGGTGGCAACACCAGGCGCCAGCGCCAGGTCCACACCGCTGAGGCTCAGGCTTTTCCAGCGCAACAGTTCTTCAGCAGCCACAAAGGGCTCGGTTTGCGCCAGGCTGCGCGCCTGCAGGTCGTCCAACCGGGCGTCACCCGTCACACGCAAACTCAGGCCGCTGGGCTGCTGGGCCAGGTTGAGGCGGCCTTTGAAACCGGCGTCAGCCCGCAGCAGCGCCACATTCAGACTGTCCAGAAAGTAAGGCGCCACCGCGTGCAAGGGCAAACGCTCGGCCACCAGTTCACCCTTGAGCGCCAGCGGGCTCACAGCACCGCTGCCGCGCCACGTCAGCTTGCCCGGTTCGGTGTGGCGATGGCGCAGCCGGGTCGACAGGTTGATGTCAAACGGCGCACGGCTGGCCGTCGACAGCTTCTTGAGCTGCAGACTCAAATCACTGAGCTCCAGCCGCACAGGCTGGGCGGGTGCCCTGTCCAACAGGCTCAGCTTGCCCTGCTCCAGCTGCAGCCGATCCACACTCAACAGCCAAGGCTTGTCGGCACTGGGGGGCTTGCTTGTTTTGGCGGTCTTGGTACTTGCGGCGGCAGTGACGGGCTGGGGTGCCGAGGGCTGCACTTTGAACCAGTCTTCGTACATCCAGCGCCCGGCCACGTCACGCACCAGGCGTGTGCTGGGCTGGCTGAGCTTGACAGAGCCGAAGTGGACGGAGCGGGCCTGGGTATCCATCAGCACATCAGCCAGCTGCAGCTGTTGAATGCTGGCCAATGCGGCTTTTTGGTCACCTGTCAGCGCCAGTTTGTCCAGGCTCAGTTGGGCCAGTTGCACGCGGGTCGATGTCGCCTGGGTGGCTCTGGCAGCACGCCAGTTCAGCGTCAGATCGGTACTCAAGCGCCCATCCAGCTTGGGCTGCAGATACACACCCACATAGGGTGCAGCCAGCGCCAGTGGCAGCTCGCTGAGTTGCACCGCCACCTCAGCCACCTGGTCGGTGGCGCTGCCTTTGAACTGCAGGCTGGCACTGGCGAGCTTGGCGCTGCCCTCAAACGGCAGCGCCTGGCTGAACGGCCAGGCCAGGGCACGGGCTTGCAGTTGCAGCGACTTCACACTGAGCTGGGCGGGTTTGGGCAATGCAGCGTCCAGCCAGGTGAGCTCACCGTCCTGCAACAGCAGCTCATCCACCTTGAGCTGCCAGGGGGTGGCCGGCGCTGCGGCTGCAGCCTTGATGTCTTTTTGGCCTGCAGCCCCGATGCTACTTGGGCTGGCCGCTTCACTTTTTGAAACTTTCCCAAGGGATTTCTCAGCGACCAACGTCATCAGCTCCAGGACACCAGCGTGATTGCGGCGTAATGTCAGATGTGGCTGGGTGAGTTCGATGCGGCCCAGCTGCACCTGGCGCGCCAGAGGGCGTACGTCTTTGAGCTGGATGCCCAGACGTTCAAAGGCCAGCAACTCAGCACCACTGCGGGCCGAGTTCAATTGCAGTTGGCGGGCTGACAGCTGGCCACTGAGCTTGACAGCGGTCTGGTCGGTTTGTTCAAAAGCGAGCTGGAGGTCGGCGTCGAGCACCGCCGAGCGCAGACGCACTGGCAGGCTGGCCGGCCAATACACCAGGTAAGGGGCCAGATCCAGGTCCTTGACCACCAGATGGGCGTCGGTCTTGCGCGTCTGGGCAAAAGGGGTGGCAAGGGCCGACGAGTCAAACTGGCTGCCGTTGAGCTCAAAAGCCAGTCTGGGGCTGACCAGCACCTCGCGTTTGGAATCCAGATTGCTCAGAAAAGGCACACTGAGCTGCAAGCGACTCAACTGGTGGACCTGGTTCCTGGGGCCATCGGTGAAACGCACGACACCATCGGACAACACCAGGTTGTAGAGCGCAAAACGCAGCGGCTCGGCGGGTGTCGGGGCTGGCGCGTCCTCCGGGCCGGCCAATCTGGCGAGTACGTCATCCACATCGTAGCGGCCTTCTCCGGTGTGGGTCAGGTTCAAACGTGGCGAGTCCAGCACCAGCGCATCCACCACGGGCGCCAGCCGCAGCAGCGACTGCAGTTCCATATCGATAGAGAGCCGGGCCACCGTCAGCTGCGGCCCGCTGGCCGCATCCACACCAGCCACCGCCAGGTCAGACACGCTGAGCTCCAGCGACCAGGGGCGGAAATCCACCTGCCCCACGGTCACCTGGCGCCCAAGCAGCTCAGTCAGGCGGATTTGTGCCTGCGATTTGAGCAAGGGCGGCAGCGACAGCCAGCTCAGCAACCACAACAACAGCAAGCCCACCAGCGCCCAGGCGCCACGGCGCAGCCAGATCAGAGTCAGAGGATGTTTGCGAGTTGGGGTGGGGTTGGCTTGATCGGTCGGCATACCCGGATTTTGAGCGCATCAGGCGGCAAATCGCGGAGAAAAAGGCCACGGAATTCCACAATTTTTGGCATAACAAATGAATTCCTTATGGTTGACCCGGCATATCAAACCCACCTAGAATCCGCCCAACCCGGTCATTCCGGGATTTCTACAAGCTGCCGACCCCGGCAACATCAAATCTCTGCATCCACAAGAAGGACGTCAAAAGCAGGATATTGATAGCGTAACAACCCAGGCGAGTGTTCATTTCTGCAGCATCCCATGCCGCATGTGGAACCCCCGCGCAAGAAGGAGAAGCTATGTCAGCATCTACATCATCGTTGTCCCAAAACCTGCGACGCGCCACCGCGACGGTCGCCAAAGGTTTTTTCGACATCACTCACAACAGCATCGCCCTGATTGGCGTGGCTGTCATTTTTATCGCCATCGCCTTGTTTGCCCGCCCTGAGTTGCGTGAACTGGGTGAAGTCAAGCTGTTTGGCTGGCTGCAGGAACGTCAGGCCGAAATCTCCGGCCTGGTCAAGGACCCGGCCGCCATCGAACGCGCCACCGCAACCAACCCCAAGGACTTGCCCAAGCAGCAGGCTACGGTGGCCCTGTGGCTGAGCAAAAAATACCATGTGGCGCCGGAGCCCATCAGCGCCATCGTGTCCGAAGCATTTGAGGTCGGCAGCCGTGTGCGGCTGGACCCCGCTCTGATCCTGGCGGTGATGGCCGTTGAGTCTGGCTTCAATCCGTTTGCCCAAAGCCATGTCGGCGCCCAGGGGCTGATGCAGGTGATGACACGGGTGCACAAGGACAAGTACCAGAACTTCGGGGGCGAATTTGCCGCCTTTGATCCCTTGGCCAACCTGCAGGTCGGTGTCAAGGTGCTGCTCGATTGCATCCGCACCGCTGGGTCCATTGAAGGTGGCCTCAAATATTACGTGGGCGCCGCCAACGTGGACGATGACAATGGCTACACCGCCAAGGTGATGGCCGAGTACACCCGTCTGCAGCAAGTCGCTTTGGGGCGCGCGGTACCGGCATTTCTGCCGGTGGTGATTGCGCCCAAGGAAGAGGCTTTGCCAACACCCGCATCCAGCCAGCCCAGCACCTCCGTAAAAACCGCCGAGAAATCAGCCACCGTGGCTTTGAACTGAGTCTGCTCAGATTAAAATCTGCTGCGTACGCAACTGGCGATAGGCACCCCACCCGCACGGGTCTGGCGGTGCCGATGTGGGAACACCACGGGGGAGCGTGCCGCAACATCCATTGGGGTTTTGCGTTCAGCCGTTCGCCTGGGCAGCCCTGGTGTCATCACGTGGATGATGCTCAGGCCATAGTCTTTTAGGACTGCCATGTTCAACCGCAATATTCTCATTGAGCAAACCGACCCCGAGTTGTTTGCCGCCATCCAATCCGAAAACCAGCGCCAGCAAGACCACATTGAGCTGATCGCCAGTGAAAACTACGCCTCACCTGCCGTCATGGCCGCGCAAGGCACCCAACTAACCAACAAATACGCTGAGGGCTACCCCGGCAAACGCTACTACGGCGGTTGCGAGTTTGTTGACATCGCCGAACAACTGGCCATTGACCGTGTCAAACAAATTTTTGGAGCAGAGGCAGCGAATGTGCAACCGCATTGCGGAGCATCCGCCAACGAAGCCGTTTTCCTGGCCTTTTTGAAACCCGGCGACACCATCATGGGCATGAGCCTGGCCGAAGGTGGCCACCTGACCCACGGCATGGCACTGAACATGAGCGGCAAATGGTTCAACGTGGTGAGTTATGGCCTGGACGCCAACGAAGCGATTGATTACGACGCGATGGAGCGCAAAGCCCATGAGACCAAGCCAAAACTGATCATTGCCGGCGCCAGTGCTTACTCTCTTGCTATTGATTTTGAGCGTTTCGCCAAAGTCGCCAAAGATGTCGGTGCGATCTTCATGGTCGACATGGCGCACTATGCGGGCTTGATTGCCGCCGGTGTCTACCCCAACCCGGTGCCCCATGCCGACATCGTCACCAGCACCACCCACAAGAGCCTGCGTGGCCCGCGCGGCGGCATCATCCTGATGAAAGCGCAGCACGAGAAAGCCATCAACAGCGCGATCTTCCCCGGCCTGCAAGGTGGTCCCTTGATGCATGTGATTGCCGCCAAGGCGGTGGCGTTCAAAGAAGCGTTACAACCCGAGTTCAAGCTCTACCAGCAACAGGTGCTGACCAACGCACGCATCGTGGCTGAAACACTCACCGCGCGCGGTCTACGCATTGTGAGCGGCCGCACTGAAAGCCACGTCATGCTGGTCGACCTGCGTGCCAAGGGCATCACCGGCAAGGAAGCCGAGGCCGTGTTGGGCGCCGCCCACATGACCATCAACAAAAACGCGATCCCCAACGACCCCGAAAAGCCCATGGTCACCAGCGGCGTGCGCATCGGCACCCCGGCCATGACCACCCGGGGTTTCAAGGACGAAGAAGCCCGACTGACTGCAAACCTGATAGCAGACGTGCTAGACAATCCAAGGGACAGCGCGCATATTGATGCGGTACGCGCGAAGGTGAATGCGCTGACCGCCCGCTTCCCGGTCTACGGCTGAGCAGCGGGATGAAATGCCCCTTCTGCAGTCACCAAGACACCCAAGTGGTGGAAACGCGGGTGTCTGAAGACGGGGGCTTCATCCGGCGCAGACGGCGCTGTCCGTCCTGCGACAAACGCTTTACCACCTACGAACGCCCGGAAGTCAACTTTCCGGCGGTGGTCAAAAAAGACGGCAGACGCATCGAATATGAGCGCGCCAAACTCTTGGGCTCCATGAAACTGGCCTTGCGCAAGCGTCCGGTGAGCACCGAACAGGTCGACGGTGCAGTGGAGCGCATCGAAGAAAAACTGCTCAACCTGGGACTGCGCGAGGTGCTGTCCACCCGCATTGGTGAACTGGTGATGTTCGAACTGAAGAAGCTCGACAAAGTGGCCTATGTGCGTTTTGCCAGCGTGTACCGAAGCTTTGAAGATATCGATGATTTCAAAACGCTGGTGGATGAGGTGGGGCGGTAGTTGTGCCAGCTTGTTCGAGAGCCGAGGGCAGCCAAGATGCTTCGCCCCCAATGAAAATCTCGCTGATTGTCTGCACAAGGAATCGCGCGCCTCAACTCAGTACAACGCTCAAAAAGCTGTCGGAGTTGCAGACAACAGATCCCTGGGAAATCATCTTGGTGAACAACGGATCTACTGACAACAGTCAGAAGTTGTTGGAGGATTTTTGCGCGCTTGATCCAGAACATCGCAAGGTCCTTCTGGAATCCAAACCTGGTGTTTCACATGCACAAAACACAGGGCTCACAGCCGCCACTGGGGCAATCATCGCTTTCAGTGATGATGACTGTTACCCGGAGCCTGACTATC
Organism: Rhodoferax fermentans; assembly: GCF_002017865.1. Lineage (NCBI taxonomy): Bacteria > Pseudomonadati > Pseudomonadota > Betaproteobacteria > Burkholderiales > Comamonadaceae > Rhodoferax > Rhodoferax fermentans. Next base: position 3,807,133 of record NZ_MTJN01000002.1, read on the forward strand.
TGAACACAATCAGAGCGTGTTTTATTGAGAGTCCTATTGACTTTCTGGGTGGGCGGGTCCTGCTGTTTGACCCTCAAAATGCCGCCATCACGATTCAAACCTGTCCAGACCGGATAGATGTCCCAGCCAATAGTTACATCAGATCTGGAATGATCCATGGCTGTTCCATCGCCTTCACGCGTGAGGCCATTGAAACAATAGGAGGGTTCGATCCGGAAGTCGGCCCCGGAAGCCCGTTGAACAGTGGCAACGACATCATTGCCCTGATTCGCTGCGCGGCCCATGGATTTCGAGGGGCCTATGACCCGCGACCTGTGGTGTACCACCACCATGGTCGCAGTTGGGGTCATGACACTGACAGAATTTTGCGGCGGTACGATGTATCTCGTGGCGCGGCCTACTACCTGGGCCTGTATTACAAAACCACACGCAAGGCCTACTTATGGCCAACGCTCAAACATCTTCTCGCCCAAGTCCTGAAGGGCCGGTGGCGCAGTTTACAAAATGAACTGTTGGGGGCCTACCTGTACTCCGGGGTACTGAGAACAAGGAAACGCTCAGGCCAGTGAGTTCAACCGCTGATCCCCCCAGATTCACCACTCATCAGTTGACCAACACCCCAAGCCATCCATGACGGCACACTCCAATGTTATGAACAGATCGGCTGGATTCTCTTTGATTGAACTGATGGTGGTGATCGCCATTGCGGCGATTCTGGCGACCTTGGCTGTACCCAGCTTTCAGGGAATGATCGCCTCCTCCAACTTGACATCGACCACCAACGATCTGGTCGCCACCTTTGCACGTGCCAGGTCAGACGCGGTTCGCCGCGGCAAACGGGTGACCGTGTGTATGAGCGCCAATGGCGCCCAATGCGCCACCTCTGGTACCTGGTCACAGGGCTGGATCATGTTCAACGACAACGACCACAGCGACGCCAATGCAAACGTCAAGACAGGCGAAACCATCACTGCCGTTGCTGCCGCCCTGAGCAACCAGCTTGTCATCTCCACCAAAGGCAGCATGCCCTATGTCTCCTACAGCGCCGACGGTCAGGCCAAGCTCATGAACGGCGGCTCGGGTGCGGGCAGGATCCGTGTTTGCAGCACCTCATCCGCCTTGACCAACAACACCCGTGCACGCGACATCGTGATCAACTTTGCCGGACGCGCCAATGTTGTCAAGCCAACAGAGGTTGACGCCACCTGCCCGGCGCCCACAACCTTAGAGTGATCAGCTTTCTTCAGCGAGCGTCTATGCAACACATTCCTTTGCACACCCAACGCGGCTCCAGTCTGATCGAAATCCTAGTGGCCCTGCTGGTCATGAGTTTTGGCTTGTTGGGCATGGCGGCCCTGCAAGCGCGTGCCATCAAAGGCAACCAAAGCAGCATGCAGAAAACCCAGGCCGTGATCATGAGTTATTACATCTTGGACGCCATGCGTGTTGATCAGGCCCAAGCCAAGGCCTTGGCATATAACACCGGCGAGTTGGATGATGACGACTTGATCGGCCCCATTTGCAGCGCAGGCGCTGTTGCTGGCACCAGCTTGGCAGCCAACAACCTCAAGGCCTGGATCACAGCTGTCAAAGCCGAAATCGGCAATCCGGATGACACCACCACCTGCGGCGCCGTGTTGTGTGATGCGGCAGGTGATTGCCGTGTCCAGGTGCGCTGGGACGACAGCCGTGCTGGTGGCTTAGGGGTTCAAATGGTTGACACCAACACCAGACTATAGGACTGATCTGATGACCCATGCCCAATCCAAAACAAGGCGATCATTTGTTCGGCGTGGTGGCTCCTTGTCCCGACCTCGTCAACAAGGATTGACTCTGATCGAGTTGATGGTGTCTCTGGTACTGGGTCTGATCCTGGTTGGGGGAGTGCTCAGCATCTTTGTCTCCACCAACCAGACCGCCCGAGTCAATGACAACCTGATGCGTATTCAGGAGAATGCCCGTATGGCTTTTGACCTGATGGCCCGCGATCTTCGTGAAGCAGGACAAAACCCGTGTGGCTCCAAATTGGTGGCCAATGTACTGCGCTCCGCTGGATCGATACCAGTGTGGGGCAACTGGAATGCTGGCACATTGCGTGGTTATGACAACACCCAGGATGAAACAGGGATCAAAGCCTTTGGCACAACAACAAACGCGCGTGTTTCGGGCACTGATGCGGTCTTGATGATCAAGGCAGACGGTGGTGACATCGCTGTGGAGTTACATGACACAGCAGCCTTTCAATTTACCCTGGCAACAACGAGCTCCAACTTTCAGGAAAACGATATTGCTTTGGTCTGTGATGGCAAGAGTGCTGCCATTTTCCAAATCTATGATGCCACACCCCACACTGGCACGGGCAAAGGTAAAGATGTCTTCCACCAAGCTGACTCAACAAATATCAACTGCAGTAGTTTTTTGGCGTACACAGCCCCGGCTTCCAATTGCCCCGCAAACATCAAGAAGTTCAAAATCGATAGCGAAACGCCAGAGATCAAAATAGCACCTCTGGGTTCGTATTTTTGGTATGTTGGCAACGCCGAGGGTGGCAAACGGTCGTTGTACAGAAGCAAGATCACCCACTCAAGCACAAACAGCAAGATCATCATCATGTCCCCGGATGAAATGATCCCCAATGTGCAAGACCTGCAGATCACCTACCTGACCCGAAACGGAACTACTGGGGCGCTTGCCGATGACTGGGTCGCCGCCAGTTCAATCACTGACTGGGCAGATGACAGCCTGACGACCCAGGTGGTTGCCGTGCGTCTCGATTTGACTTTACAGAGCACTGACAACGTCAGCACCAACCAGACACCGATTCAGCGGCATCTGATACACGTTGTGGGTCTGCGCAATCGTGACACTTTTATTAAGCCAGCGTCATGAATCATCTCCAACACCATCGGTTTTTTGGACAAACCGGCCAACAACAAGGGGCGGCGTTGGTTGTCAGCCTTATTTTGCTGGTCATCGTGACGCTGCTGGGGTTGGCAGCCATTCGCGGCATCACGCAAGAAGAAAGAATGGCTAACCATAGCTTGGATAGAAGTCTGGCCTTCCAAGCCTCTGAAGCCGCCTTGCGTGAGATAGAGCAACTCGTCGAGGCCAAAAAGCCAACCCCTACAGCTGGCTGCAGCAAAGTGGCCAATTTGATGAGTTGCGCACCACCTGCGGCAACCGACTCACCACGCTGGCTCGACAGCACGTTTGCATCTTGGACAGCTTTGGACCTGCCCATCGGCTCGGGGAGCTTGGCAGTCACACCTCAGTACTTTGTAGAGTACCTGGGGGCAAACTTCGAATGCCAACCTGGTGAAGGAACGTCTTCCGGAATTACCTGCAAACGCTACCGTATCACCGCTCGCAGTAATGATGGTACCAATGGCAGATCAACTGTGATGCTGCAATCCATCTATGCCACGGACTAGCCGAATTAGCCCTTTTTTGAAGGAGTCGCCATGAAATACAGCAACTACTTTGCCCTGGGCGTCAAGTCTGTGGCACTAACCATGGCGGCGTTGGCGGCATTGGCGTCCAGCGCCGTCACCATTCCGACCGATCCGCTGATTACCCAAATCAAAACGCCGCCGATGGTGATGCTGATTGCCAGCAAGGACCACAAGTTATTTGTGGAAGCCTACAACGATGCCAGTGACTTGGATGGTGATGGCAAACTGGACCTGCGTTTTAAGCCCAGCATCACCTACTACGGTCTGTTTGATTCCAAGGTCTGTTACACCCATAACGGCGTCAACAAAGGCAACGACGGTGTGTTTACACCATCAGCAGCGGCGGGAACCAACAACACATGCACCAACAGTTGGTCTGGCAACTGGCTCAACTACGTCACCACCAGTCGCATTGATTCACTGCGTAAAGTGCTGTATGGCGGCTACCGTTCGAAAGACAGCAGCACAGAGACCTGGCTGCGTCGCGCCTACATTCCCCAAGATGCCCACTCCTGGGCCAAGGAGTACACCAGCGAAGCGGTCGACAGTTACAAAATCAGTGACTACACACCCCTGAGCCAACCCAGTAGCGAAAAAAGGCATTTTTTTGGGAACTTGACAGCCAATGCAACGACGAACTGCAAGAATCCGGATACTTGCAGCGACATGTCCCCCTTGCTGTCTGTTGTCAAAAACTCCAACCTGCGCGTTTGGGACTGGGCATCCAAAGCCGCACCCGTGCTTGACAGCAACCATGGGGGCATCCGAGAAAACTACACCGTTCAAGTCCAGGTTTGCACCACCAGTTTTCACGAAAACTGCAAACAATACGGCAGCATATATAAACCCATTGGATTGCTACATGATTATGGGGAAAACGATTCCATGTTATTTGGACTGTTGACAGGCAGCTATAACAAGAATATGTCGGGGGGCGTCCTCAGAAAAAAAGTTTCTTCTTTCAAAGACGAAGTCGATACCAGTACAGGTATATTCAAATCTGATGCAACCATTGTCAATACATTTAATCGTCTTCGCATACGAGATTTTAACAACAACAGAACAGACTACGCTTATCGAAACAGCAGCTTGCGCACACGCCTGATGAGCGAGGGTGAGTATGTCGACTGGGGCAACCCCGTGGCAGAAATGATGTACGAAGGTTTACGCTACTTTGAGGGAAAATCCAGCCCCACATCGGTCTTTGATACCTCGGGCAGTCATGATGACGCACTTGGTTTGCCCAGAGTAGCGACATGGAATAACCCATTCATTGGTACGGACGACAGCATCACCAGAAACCTCAGATGCTCGCGCCCCAATATGTTGGTCATGAGTGATGTCTACCCATCCTACGACAGTGATCAAATCCCCGGATCACCTTATAGTTCACTGACAACTGACATCAGTGGATTCGATGCCAGCACCTTGTTAACCAAGATCAGCGACACCGAGCCTGGGGTAAAAGGTCTGCGATTTGTCGGTCAGACTACTGTAGGCACGCCTTCAACCCTCAGTAACTTGGACTACTCTCCCTCACCCAAAATGGTGACCTCGCTTGCCACTGTACGGGGTCTGGCTCCTGAAGAACCCAGCAAAGCAGGCAGCTACAACGCGGCGGCCGTTGCCTATTTTGGCAAGGTCAACGATGTGTCCAAGGCTGCTGACACACAGAGCCTGAACAGCTTCATACTGGCCTTGTCTTCAACATTGCCCAAATTTGAGGTATCCG